>NZ_JBEXRA010000002.1:0-303770 GCF_040612855.1 Streptomyces sp. NPDC006332 | reverse complement strand
GCGAGGCCGCCTCGTACATGCGGCCCAACTTCTTCCCCAACACCCCCGACATCCTGCACGAGTACCTCCAGCACGGCGGCCGCCCCGCCTTCGAGGTCCGCGCGATCCTCGCCGCCACCCTCTCCCCCACCTGGGGCATCTACAGCGGCTACGAACTGTGCGAGAACACCCCCCTCAAAGAGGGCAGCGAGGAATACCTCGACTCCGAGAAGTACCAGCTCAAACCCCGCGACTGGGAAACAGCCGAACAGGAAGGACGCAGCCTCTCCCCCCTCATCACCCGGCTCAACACCGTCCGGCGCGCGAACCCGGCCCTGCGCCAGCTGCGTGATCTCCACTTCCACCAGGCGGACAAGGAAGCGGTGATCGCGTACTCGAAGCGGCGCGGATCGAACACGGTTGTGGTGGTGGCCAACCTCGACCCGGACCACACCCAGGAGGCCACGGTCTCGTTGGACATGCCGCAACTCGGCCTGGAATGGCACGAGTCGGTGCCGGTGCGCGACGAGCTCACCGGCGAGACCTATCACTGGGGCAGGGCCAATTATGTGCGCCTCGGGCCTGGCGGGGCACACGTGCTTACGGTCGGCCGGGGGTCCGAGGGCCGCGAGGCGGGTGCCACCGACGTCGCGCCACCGGAGGAGCACAGCACCGTCCTGCGACCGTCCACCCCGCAGATCGGAGGGTCACCCACAACATGATCGTCAACGAGCCCGTCCAGGACATGTTCGAGGACACTCCCGCCAAGGACCGGGACCCCGAGTGGTTCAAGCGCGCCGTCTTCTACGAGGTCCTCGTCCGCTCCTTCCAGGACAGCAACGGCGACGGTGTCGGCGACCTCAAGGGGCTGACCGCGAAGCTGGACTACCTGCAATGGCTGGGCGTCGACTGCCTCTGGCTGCCGCCGTTCTTCAAGTCGCCCCTGAGGGACGGCGGTTACGACGTCTCCGACTACACCGCCGTGCTGCCGGAGTTCGGCGACCTCGCCGACTTCGTGGAGTTCGTCGACGCCGCCCACCAGCGCGGCATGCGCGTGATCATCGACTTCGTCATGAACCACACCAGCGACCAGCACCCGTGGTTCCAGGAGTCCCGCAGCAACCCCGACGGCCCCTACGGCGACTACTACGTCTGGGCCGACGACGACAAGCAGTACCAGGACGCCCGGATCATCTTCGTCGACACCGAGGCCTCCAACTGGACCTTCGACCCGGTGCGCAAGCAGTACTACTGGCACCGCTTCTTCTCCCACCAGCCGGACCTGAACTACGAGAACCCGGCGGTCCAGGAGGAGATGATCTCCGCGCTGAAGTTCTGGCTGGACCTGGGCATCGACGGATTCCGCCTCGACGCGGTGCCGTACCTCTACCAGGAGGAGGGCACCAACTGCGAGAACCTGCCCGCCACCCATGAGTTCCTCAAGCGGGTCCGCAAGGAGATCGACGCCTCCTACCCGGACACGGTGGTGCTGGCCGAGGCCAACCAGTGGCCGGAGGATGTCGTCGACTACTTCGGCGACTTCGAGTCCGGCGGCGACGAATGCCACATGGCGTTCCACTTCCCGGTCATGCCCCGCATCTTCATGGCGGTACGGCGGGAATCCCGCTACCCCGTCTCGGAGATCCTCGCCAAGACCCCGGCCATCCCGTCGAACTGCCAATGGGGCATCTTCCTGCGCAACCACGACGAGCTCACCCTCGAAATGGTCACCGACGAGGAACGCGACTACATGTGGGCGGAATACGCCAAGGACCCCCGCATGCGCGCCAACATCGGTATCCGCCGGCGTCTGGCCCCCCTCCTCGACAACGACCGCAACCAGATCGAACTCTTCACCGCGCTGCTGCTGTCGCTGCCGGGCTCGCCGATCCTCTACTACGGCGACGAGATCGGCATGGGCGACAACATCTGGCTGGGCGACCGGGACGCCGTACGCACCCCGATGCAGTGGACCCCGGACCGCAACGCCGGCTTCTCGTCCTGTGATCCGGGGCGGCTGTACCTCCCCACGATCATGGACCCGGTCCACGGCTACCAGGTGACGAACGTCGAGGCGTCCATGGCCTCGCCGTCCTCGCTGCTGCACTGGACCCGCCGCATGATCGAGATCCGCAAGCAGAACCACGCCTTCGGACTGGGGTCGTACACGGAACTCCCGTCGTCCAATCCCGCGGTGATCGCTTTCCTGCGGGAGTACGAGGACGATCTCGTCCTGTGCGTGAACAACTTCTCCCGGTTCGCGCAGCCGACCGAGCTGGATCTCAGCGCCTTCGGAGGGCGGCACCCGGTCGAGCTGTTCGGCGGGGTCCGTTTCCCGGCCATCGGAGAGCTGCCGTACCTGTTGACTCTGGGCGGTCACGGCTTTTACTGGTTCCGGCTCCGCAAGGACGCCGCATAAGGGCCCCCTGAGCCCGGCCGAATCCCGGGCGGAGCGGTTTCCACCGTCCCGCCCGGGGCACGCAGGCAGTAACACCCCGACCACTCCGGGGAAAGGACGCGACGCCATGTCGGAAGCCGTCATCCGTAACGCCCCATCCAGTCCCGGCAGCCCCGGCCTCCTCGCGTCACTGGATCCGCTGCTGCGCGAGTGGCTGCCCAGGCAGCGCTGGTTCGCGGGCAAGGGGCGTCCGGTCACCGGGTTCTCCCTGGTCGCCGCCACCGAGCTGGTGCCGCCCACGGCCAAGCTCGGCCTCTACCACCTGCTGGTGCGCGCCCACCAGCCGCTCGCCCTGGGCTCCGCAACCCACCCGGGCGACTGCTACCAGCTCCTGATAGGCGTGCGCGAGGCGCTGCCCCCCAGGCTGGCGCCCGCGCTGATCGGCCACGTCGACGAGGGCCCGCTCGCCGGACACACGGTGTACGAGGCCCTGCACGACCCCCGGCCCGCCGAACTGCTCCTGGAGGCGCTGCGCACCCAGGCCCGCATCGGCGGGCTGCGCTTCGAACGGGACCGGCGGCAGGAGATCAGGGACGGACTGGTGCCGCGCCTGATGACCGCCGAGCAGTCCAACTCGTCGATCGTCTATGGAGATACGTTCATCCTCAAGCTCATGCGCCGGGTGGTGCCCGGTGTCAATCCCGACCTGGAGCTGCCGCTGGCGCTGGCCCGGGAGGACTGCGCCCGGGTGCCCGCGCCGACGGGGTGGATACGGGCGGAGCTGTCCGGGGAGTCGTACGTCCTGGGCGTGCTCCAGCCGTTCGTGCAGGGCGCGAGTGACGGCTGGGAGCTGGCGCTGCGGGAGCTGGCCAAGGGCGAGGACTTCGCAGCGGAGGCACGGGCGCTGGGACGCGCCACGGCCGAGGTGCACACCGCGCTGGCCCGCGCACTGCCCACCGCGACCCTCGGACACCCCCAGCTGAACCTGCTGGCCGACGGCATGATCGAACGCCTGGAGGCGGCCACGCAGGCGGTGCCCGCGCTCCGGCCGTACGAGGCGGGACTGCGCTCCGCCTTCACCGCCCTCGCCGACCTGGCCGCCGAGGGCCGTACCTGGACCGCGCAGCGCGTCCACGGCGATCTGCACCTCGGACAGTGTCTGCGCTCGCCCGCCGGACAGTGGTCCTTGATCGACTTCGAGGGCGAGCCGTCCAAGCCGCTCGCCGAGCGCCGGATGCCGCAGCCACCGGCCCGGGACATCGCGGGGATGCTGCGCTCCTTCGACTACGCGGCGCTGTCCGCCGACCCGCCGTCCCCGGGCTGGGCCCAGACCTGCCGGGCCGCCTACTGCTCGGGATATGCCGAGGTCAGCGGCGTGGATCCGCGGACGGACCCGGTGCTGCTGCGGGCCTGCGAGACGGACAAGGCGATCTACGAGGTCGTCTACGAGGCCCGGCACCGCCCCGACTGGCTGCCCGTACCGATGGCCGCGATAGAGCGGTACGTCGCATCCGACCAGATCTGACCGACAGAGTTTCGCCGAGGAGGCTTTCCCCGTGACGCCCCGCCCCCCGTCCAGCGGTCCGGATCCGAAGAAGACGGCTGCGAAAGCCCGGAAGAAGAGCGAGAACGCGGCCGAGAACATGACAGAGAACACGACTGAGACAGCGGCTGAGAAGCCCGCGAAGAAGAACGTCAAGAAGAGTGTGAAGAAGGCGGCCGAGAAGGCGGTGGCCGCTCAGAGCGTCGCGAAGAAGACGGTCACGAAGAAGGCCACGGCCAAGGAGACCGCGCCCACCGCGAAGAAGGCCGCCGCCGCGAAGAAGACCACCCCGAAGAAGACCTCCGCCGCGGCGAAGAAGGCCACCACGAAGAAAGCCGGCACGAAGAAGGTCACCGGCAAGAATCTCGCCGCCGAGAAGGTCACGGCCGAGACGGTCACCGCGAAGACGGCCCCCGCGCCCGTGCCCGCCGCGTCGCCGGAGGCCTCCGCCGGTGACCGCGAGCGGCTGCTGTCCGGTACCCACCACGCCCCGCACGACGTGCTCGGCGCGCATCCGGTCCCCGGTGGGGTCGCCTTCCGGGCGTTCCGGCCGTACGCGCGGTCCGTGACGGTCGTCGCCGGTGATCTGCGGGCCGAGTTGCAGGACGACGGGGACGGGTTCTTCTCGGGTCTGCTGCCGCTGCGGGACGTTCCGGCCTACCGCCTGCTCGTGGAGTACGAGGGGGCGGTGCAGGACACCGAGGACGCGTACCGCTTCCTGCCCGCGCTCGGTGATCTGGACCTGCATCTGATCGGCGAGGGGCGGCACGAGGAGCTGTGGCGGGCGCTCGGGGCGCACCCGATGACGCACGACGGTGTGGCCGGGACCAGGTTCACGGTGTGGGCGCCGAACGCGCGGGGCGTGCGGGTGGTCGGCACCTTCAACTTCTGGGACGGCTCGGCGTTCCCCATGCGCTCGCTCGGCGGCACCGGTGTCTGGGAGTTGTTCGTGCCCGGGATCGGCGAGGGCGAGCTGTACAAGTTCGAGATCACCCGGCCCGACGGTTCGAAGACAGTGCGCGCCGATCCGATGGCCCGCCGCACGGAGGTCCCGCCCAGCACCTCGTCCATCATCACCTCCTCGGACTACCAGTGGAGTGACGAGGAGTGGCTGGCGCGCCGCACCGGCGCCCCCGCGCACGAGGCCCCCTTCTCGGTCTACGAGATCCATCTCCCGTCCTGGCGACCGGGCCTGACGTACCGTCAGCTCGCCGAGCAGCTGCCGGCGTACGTCAAGGACCTGGGCTTCACGCATGTGGAACTGATGCCGGTCGCCGAGCATCCCTTCGGCGGCTCCTGGGGCTACCAGGTCACCGGCTTCTACGCTCCCACCGCCCGCCTCGGCACCCCGGACGACTTCAAGTACCTCGTCGACGCCCTGCACCGGGCCGGAATCGGCGTGATCATGGACTGGGTGCCGGCGCACTTCCCGCGCGACGACTGGGCGCTCGCGGAGTTCGACGGGCGTCCGCTGTACGAGCACGAGGATCCGCTGCGGTCCGCGCACCCCGACTGGGGCACGCTGGAGTTCGACTACGGCCGCCGCGAGGTGCGCAACTTCCTGGTCGCCAACGCGGTGTACTGGTGCGAGGAGTTCCACATCGACGGGCTGCGGGTGGACGCGGTCGCCTCGATGCTCTACCTCGACTACTCGCGCGAGCCCGGCCAGTGGACGCCGAACGAGCACGGCGGCCGGGAGAACCTGGACGCGGTGGCGTTCCTCCAGGAGATGAACGCGACCGTGTACCGGCGGGTGCCGGGCGTGGTGACGGTGGCGGAGGAGTCCACGGCCTGGGACGGCGTCACCCGCGCCACCCACCACCTGGGCCCGGGCGGCTTCGGGGGCCTCGGTTTCGGGCTGAAGTGGAACATGGGCTGGATGCACGACTCGCTCGACTACGTGAGCCATGAGCCGGTGCACCGCAAGTACCACCACGGTGAGATGACGTTCTCGATGGTGTACGCGTACAGCGAGAACTACGTGCTGCCGATCTCGCACGACGAGGTCGTGCACGGCAAGGGGTCGCTGGTGTCGAAGATGCCGGGCGACTGGTGGCAGCGGCGCGCGAATCTCCGTGCCTACCTGGGCTTCATGTGGGCCCATCCCGGCAAGCAACTCCTGTTCATGGGGCAGGAGTTCGCGCAGGGCGCGGAGTGGTCCGAGGCGCACGGGCCGGACTGGTGGCTGCTGGACCCGGCGTACGGGGCGGAGGCCGACCACCGGGGGGTGCGTGACCTGGTCCGTGACCTCAACACCGTCTACCGGCACACCCCGGCGATGTGGCAGCGCGACACCGACCCGTCCGGGTTCCAGTGGGTGGTGGGGGACGCCGCCGAGGACAACGTCTTCGCGTTCCTGCGGTACGACGCGGACGGTGTTCCGCTGCTGGCGGTGTCGAACTTCGCTCCGGTCGTCCGGCACGACTACCGGCTGGGGGTCCCGGACGATGTCCCCGCCTGGTACGAGGCGCTCAACACGGACGCCGGGCGGTACGGGGGCGGGGATGTCACCAACCCGGATGCGGTGAAGCCGGAGGCTACGGCGTGGCATGGTCGGCCGGCCAGCGTTTGTGTGACGCTGCCGCCGCTGGCGACGGTGTGGCTGCGGCCGGCGTAGGGTTCCTCGCCCCCGCCGCCCCTACCCGTCCCGTCCTTCGGGGGCGCTGCCCCCGGGCCCCCGCTCCTCAAACGCCGGAGGGGCTGAAGACAGCCCGCCGGAGGGGCTGATGGCAGCCCCTCCGGCGTTTGGGGACGGGGCCCCTTCAGGGAGTGGCCGCGAATGCCTCGGCCAGTGGCGTCGGGAGGGGGTCGGTGTGCAGGACGCCGAGGCGTTGGGTCGCCCTGGTCAGGGCCACGTACAGGTCGCTGGTGCCGTACTGTCCGGGTTCGACCACCAGCACGGAGTCGAACTCCAGGCCCTTGGACTGGCGCGGGTCGAGGAGGACGACCGTCCGCGTCAGGTCGGGCTCCTCGCCCGCCGTCACTCCGTCCAGGCGGGCCGCGAGAGGGCGGTGCAGCGCGCGCGGCGCGATGACGGCGAGCCGGCCCTCGTCCGGGGTCAGCTCCGCCACCGCCTTCGCCACGGCGCCCGGGAGGTCGTCGGTGGCGCGCACCCAGGGTCGTACCCCTGTCGACCGCACCGAACTCGGCGGTTCGAAGCCGGGATGTTCCGCGCGCACCACGGCCGCCGCCACGTCCATGATCTCGGCCGGGGTGCGGTAGTTGACCCGCAGACGGATGTGCTCCCAGCGGTCCTCGACGTACGGGGCGAGGATCCCCGCCCAGGAGCCGACGCCGGCCGCCTCCGCGGTCTGCGCCGGGTCGCCGACCAGGGTCATCGAGCGGGTCGGGCTGCGCCGCATCAGCAACCGCCAGGCCATCGGCGACAGTTCCTGCGCCTCGTCGACGATGATGTGCCCGAACGCCCAGGTACGGTCGGCCGCCGCGCGCTCGGCGGCGCTGCGGTGGTCGTCCTCCTCGTGCCGTTCGGCGAACCGTTCGGCGTCGATGATGTCGTGCGCGGACAGGACCTCGGAGTCCTCCTCGTCCTTGTCCTCGAACTCGTAGGTCCGGGATGCGTAGGAGACGTCCAGCACCCCCTGGGCGTACGCGATCTGCGTCTCCCGCTCCCGCTCCGCGCGGGCCCGCGCCAACCGGTCGTCCTCGCCCAGCAGTTCGGCGGCCTCGTCGAGCAGCGGTACGTCCGAGACGGTCCACGCCCGGGTCACCGGGCGGCGGACGGCGGCCGCGTCCTGTTCGCCGAGGTACCTCTCGGGTGCG
The DNA here is from genome assembly GCF_040612855.1 of Streptomyces sp. NPDC006332. Taxonomy (NCBI): domain Bacteria; kingdom Bacillati; phylum Actinomycetota; class Actinomycetes; order Kitasatosporales; family Streptomycetaceae; genus Streptomyces; species Streptomyces sp. NPDC006332. The sequence continues at coordinate 296,070 of NZ_JBEXRA010000002.1, read as the reverse complement.
GCGAGGAAGTCCGCGACCAGGCGCCGCGGGGTCACCCGGGGCCACAACTGGTCGATCGCCGACCAGACTTCGGGGTTCTCGGCGAGTTCGTCGCGGATCTGGGTGATGTCGCTCGGGTCGAGCAGGTTGGAGCCGTCGTACGGGTCCGTGCCGATGCGTTCGGCGACCATGTCGGTGAGCGTGTTGAGGATGTGGCCCTCGAAGTACTCGCGCGCCGCGTTGTGCGGGAGCCCCGCGGCCCGGGTGCGCTCGCGGGCCATGTTCACCAGGTCGTCGTCGAGCATCAGGATCTCGCGGTCGTGCTCGATCGCGATCACCGGGTCGGGCAGCGCCTGCCGGTCGTGTACGACGGCGGCGAGGACGTCGGCCATGTCGGCGCGGCCCTTCACGGCGGCCGCCTCGGGAGTGTCGGTCGCCGTCGCCTTCACACCGGGGTACAGCTCACCGACCGTGGCCAGCAGGACGCCGGTCTCGCCCAGCGAGGGCAGCACCTCGCCGATGTAGCCGAGGAAGGCGGGGTTGGGGCCGACGATCAGGACCGCCCGCTTGGCGAGCAGCTCCCGGTGTTCGTACAGCAGATAGGCGGCCCGGTGCAGGGCGACCGCCGTCTTGCCGGTGCCGGGGCCGCCCTCGACCACCCGCACCCCCCGGTGCGGAGCCCGGATGATCTCGTCCTGCTCGGCCTGGATGGTCTGCACGATGTCGCTCATCCGGCCGGTGCGGGCGGAGTTGAGCGCGGCGAGCAGCACGGCGTCGCCGGTCGGGTCCTCGTGGCCGGTGCGGGTGGCGTCGCCGAGGTCGAGGATCTCGTCGTGCAGGTGGGTGACCGTGCGTCCCTCGGTGGTGATGTGCCTGCGCCGGCCGATGCCCATCGGGGTGTGGCCGGTGGCCAGGTAGAAGGGGCGGGCGACGTCGGCCCGCCAGTCGATCAGGATCGGGGTGTGCTCGGCGTCGTCGGTGCGCAGACCGATCCGGCCGATGTGGTGGGTGACGCCGGAGGTGAGGTCGATCCGGCCGAAGCAGAGCGAACCGTCCACCGCGTTCAGCGCGGCCAGCAGTCCCGAGCGCTCGGCGACCAGGATGTCCCGCTCCAGCCGGGCCTGCTGGGGCGTGTCGCCCTGGGCGAGCGCGTCCGTGACCGAGACCTCGGTGTCGCCGCGCAGGGCGTCCACGCGCGCGTACAGCCCGTCGATGAATTCCTGTTCGCGCGTCAATTCACGATCTGGAAAGTCGGTGTTTGACAATTCCACTCCCGCCCGGATATACTGTGCTCACTAAACCTCATTCGCGACCAATTCCGTGAAGTCGCGAACCATTGAATATACGCAGAGAAATCCCCCGAGCGCAATTGCTCGGGGGATTTGTTGTGCCGGGGGAGCTTGTCCGGAGTCCGTCCAGGCGGCCCGCGGGGCGGCTCGTCGGGCTCAGAGGACCTCGGCCAGCTCCTGAAGCAGCCGCCGCTTCGGCCGGGCCCCCACCATCGACTTCACCGGCTCACCGCCGCGGAACACCATGAACGTCGGCATCGACAGCACCCTGTACGCGTTCGTGGTCTCCGGGTTGGTGTCCACGTCCAGCTGGACCACCTTGAGCCGCTCGCCCTCCTCTGCGGCGAGGGCGCTGAGCACCGGCCCCATCTGCCGGCACGGCGGACACCAGTCGGCGGTGAACTCCACCAGCACCGGCAGCTCGGCGCCGACCACCTCCGTCTCGAAGTCCGCGTCCGTCACCTCGGCCACACCAGCCGCCTTGATCATCTGAGGTCCCCTCCCAGTTCGCACACCGGCTCCGGACCACCCGGAACCTCCGCGTCGGCCGCCAGCTCGTCCCGCGCCCGCTCGGCCCTCGCCAGCTGCGTCCCGACCTGCTCGCGCACCGCCCGCAGCTCACCGATCAGCGCGTCGAGCTCGTCCAGCTTGCGCCGGTAGACCGCGAGCGAGGCGGGACACGTGTCGCCGTCCGGGTGACCGGCCCGCAGACACTCCACGAACGGCCGCGTCTCCTCCAGGTCGAACCCGAAGTCCTGCAGCGTCCTGATCTGCCTCAGCAGCTTCAGGTCGTCCTCGTCGTAGGTGCGGTGACCGTTGCCGTTCCGCCTCGCGGGCAGCAGACCCCGTGACTCGTAGTACCGCAGCGTCCGGGTCGTGGTCCCGACCCGCGCGGCCAGCTCGCCGATGCGCATGCGTACGAACGTAAGCCTTGACGCCGACGTCAAGGCAACAGCGTCACCGCCGCGGCGGCAGTGGTCTCCTCCGCGGCGGTCGCACTCGCCGCTCGTTCGTTCGGGTTTGGGTGACCGCCCGTCGCCGCTTCGGGTGGTCCGAAAAGAGGGCCCCTCTCGACGACGACATCCTGTGCCAGTCTTTTTGACGCCGGTTCAGTTTCCGTGTGTGCACATCTGCCACGCGTCGCACCGGCTCGCGTCGTTCCCTTCTCCCCCCACGAAAGGCGTGCGACGAATGACCCCATCCGCTGTGTCCCTGCGCACGAAGGCCGCCGTGGCGCTCGCGGCCACCGCACTGATCTGTACCGCTCTCGCCGCCGTACCCCAGGCAGCGGGCGCCGAGACCCCGCACCGCGCCGACGCTCTCTCCGGCCCCTCAGGCCGCAGTCCGGCGGCCGCTCAGAGAGTCACCGGTCCGCAACTCTTCGACGACTTCAACTACGTCAACTACACCGATCCGTCGCTCACCCAGCACGGCTGGACCCTGCGGTCCGGGCAAGGCGGTCCGGGCGTGGTGGGCGCCACCTGGAAACCGCAGAACATCACCTTCGCCACCGAGTCCGGCAACTCGATCATGACCCTGCGTTCCGGCACCAACGGCACGGCCGCCGGCACCGAGCAGACCGAGATCCACAACCAGCGCAAGTTCCTGTACGGCACCTACGCCGCCCGGGTCCGCTTCAGCGACTTCCCGGTGTTCGGGCCGGACGGCGACCACATGGTGCAGACGTTCTTCACCATCTCACCGCTGAACTACCCGCTGGACCCTGACTACAGCGAACTCGACTTCGAGTACCTGCCGAACGGCGGCTGGGGCATCCCCTCCAGCGCGCTGCTCGCGACCTCCTGGGAGACGTACTCGGAGAACCCGCCGCAGGAGGTGAACGTCTCCACCCAGGAGCGCGCGAGCTTCGCCGGCTGGCACGACCTCGTCATCACGGTGGACAGCGCGAGCGTCACCTACTACATCGACGGCCGGCTGTTCGCCACGCACAGCGACCCGTACGTGCCCGAGTCGTCGATGGCCATCCACTTCAACCACTGGCTGATCGACCTGCTGGGAGTGAACGGCCGCAAGGCGCGGACCTACGAGGAGAGGATCGACTACGTCTACTTCGCCCAGGACCAGGTGCTGACCCCGGCCCAGGTGCAGACCGCCGTCGACAACTACCGGGCGACGGACGTCACCTTCGAGGACACCGTCTGAACCGAGGCGCCCCCGCCCCGCGAACGGCGACTCCCGGGACGCCGTTCAAGGCGACTCGGGCCGGCGGTCCGCGGCGGCGAGGGGCAGCCGGGCGGTGAAGGTGGTGCCGCGGCCCTCCTCGGAGTTCACCTCCATCTCGCCGCCGTGGTTCGCCACGATCGTACGGACGATGGTCAGACCCAGGCCGGTGCCCGGAATGGCCGCGTCGGTGGCGTTCGAAGCGCGGAAGAAACGCTCGAAGAGCTTGCGCTGCTCCGCTTCGGGAATGCCGATCCCGGTGTCGCTGACGCTCAGGACCGCCGAACCGTCCTGGGCGTCAGCGCTCACGGTGACCGTCCCGCCGGTCGGGGTGAACTTCACCGCGTTGGACAGCAGGTTCATCAGCACACGGTCCATCTGGTCGCCGTCCGCCTCCAGTACCAGGGGCTGTTCGGCGCAGTGGATCTCCAACGCGACCGAGGCGGCGTCGGCGGCCGGTCTCATGGCGTCGGCCGCCGAGGCCACCAGCCGACGCACGTCGACCGGCTCCCTCTTCGACGTGAACGCCCCCGACTCGATGCGCGAGAGGGTGAGCAGATCCTCGATCAGCGACCGCAGCCGGTTGGCGTTGCGGTCGACGACGTCCAGCATGCGCTGCTGCGGTGGGGTGAGCGGGCCGGTCTCCTCGTCCTTCAGCAGCTCGATGTAGCCCACGATGCTGGTCAGCGGGGTGCGCAGCTCGTGCGAGACGGTGGACAGGAAGTCGCTCTTGGCCTGATCCAGGGCGCGCAGCTTGTTCACCAGACGGGTCTCCTGCTCGTATTGCGCGGACGTGTACACGGCACGGCCGACGGCGCCGGCCATCGAGTCGACCATCTCGACCTCCACGGGACGCCAGGCTTTCTCCGGACGGGTGCGGGCGACGAAGACCGCGCCCAGTGGTTCCTCCCCCACGCCCATCGGCGCGACCACCGCGGAGACCAGGCCCAGGGCACGGGCGGCGGCCCGGGCCTCCTCCGGCAGGCCGGTGTCGCCGAAGGAGCCCGGGGCTCCGGGCAACGGTGATTCCTCGTCCAGGTGGGCGTCGAGCCGGTTGTAGGACCAGGTCGTCCCCTGCTGGTAGTGCTCGCGCACCACCTCCGCGGGTACCGGCGGTATCGTCTGCTCCTCCGCGGGCAGCAGACCCCGCCGCGCGTTCCAGGCACGCGTCACGGGAACGAGGGGGTTGTCCTCCTCGAGGAGCATGATGAAGACGTAGTCGGCCTGCAGGCCCTCACCGATCCCCGTGCACGCCGTGTCGAGAACGTGGTCCACCTCGAGGTGCTCCCGGATCAGGATGCCGGTTTTCCGGGCCATCTCCGCCAGGGCGTCGCGTTCCTCCCCGATCGCCCGCAGCCGGTCGCCCTCATCGGCGAGTGTGTTCACCGAGTGCGCCACCGCCCTGATCTCCGACGGCCCTGCTTCCCGGGCACGTGCCGAGTGCTCCGCCGCGGTGAGACGGTCGAGCGTCCGCTCGACGTCTCCGAGTGGCCGGATCAGGGCACGAGTGGTGCGCAGGGACATGAACAGGGCCCCGGCCACGGCCAACACCAGCACGGCGGCGAGTCCGGCGACACCCGCCCGGTGCACCGCGTCGGCGTGCCGCTCCAGGTCTGCGTCCTGGTCGGCCAACTGCTGGGTGAGGCTGTCGTTTGTCCGTTCGAACGCGCGGAACCGCAGGGTCGCCGTCCGGGTGAGGTCGGCGGCCCGGTCGCTTCGCGGAGTGGCGAGCGCCTGCTGGTCCGCCACGCGCAGGTACGCCTGGATCTCTCGTTGCTGCGTCGCGATGTTGCGCTCGTCCGCGACGTGGTGCCCGCGGAGCTCTGCGATGACCGAGGGAATGCGGCCCTTGGCCGCGTGGAAGGCGGCGAGCTCTGTCTGATCACCGGTGATCAGATAGCCGCGTATCGAACGCTGGGCGGTGACGCCCTCGTTGCGCAGGCGCAGGTTGTCGTCCTCGGCGGGGTGCACCCGGTGGGTGATCCGGTCCTGCGCGGTGGACAGCTGCAGCGTGCCGACGAGTATGGCCGTGCCGGTCAGCGCGGTCAGCAGGGTCAGCAGCCCGAACGCGTAGGCGAGCCGGCGCGCGACGGAGCCGCGCCCCGGATTCCGGATGCCGCTCATGCACGGTCACCTCCGCCCTCTTTCGCCCTGTCGGGCGGGTCGAACCCGGTGCGGGTCATCGCGCCCCAGACCCGGGGAGCCCCGTGCAGGGCGTCCCACATGCCCCGTAGCCGCCACCACGCGGTGAGCTGGCGGTATCCGATGTTCTCGGCGGCCACCCCGACGAGGGCGCCCCAGATGTCCCGCCACCGGGTGAAGCGGTGGTAGGCGTACTCCTCGACCGCGACCGACAGCAGGCTGACCACCAGCGCGTAGGCATAGGCGGCCAGCAGGAAGTGCCACAGGAAGTCCACGTTCACCGCGCCCAGCAGCACGCCCAGGGGGACCAGGATGAGACCCGCGAGCTCCACGATCGGGGCCAGCAGTTCGAAGAGCACGTAGAACGGCAGAGCCAGCAGGCCGACGCGGCCGTAGCGGGGATTGCCGATCATGCGGCGGTGCTTGCGGAGGATCTCCGTCAGGCCGCGGTGCCAGCGCCGTCGCTGCCGTGCCAGGACCTTCAGTTTCGAGGGCGCCTCGCTCCAGGAGATCGGCTCGGTGACGAAGACGATGCGGTAGGCGCGGTTCTGGTCGCGCATGTGCCGGTGGAGGCGGACGACCAGTTCGGCGTCCTCGCCGATGCAGTCCGGGTCCATGCCCCCGGCCGCCACCACCGCGTCCCGGCGGAAGAGGCCGAACGCGCCGGCGATGATCAGCAGACCGCCGACCTTGGACCATCCGGTACGGCCGAGGAAGAAGCCCCGCAGATACTCGACGGCCTGGACGCGCCCCAGCAGGTTCTTTGACAGATGCGGTTCGACCACCCGTCCGGCCACCACGGTGCAGCCGTTGGCGACACCGACCACACCGCCGCTGGCGACCACCCGTGCCGGATCGTCGCCGAACGGCTTGGCCACCGCGAGCAGGGCCTGGGAGTCGAGGATCGAGTCCGCGTCCACCATGCACACCAGCGGGTAGCAGGCCAGGTTGATCCCGGCGTTGAGGGCGTCGGCCTTGCCCCCGTTGTCCTTGCGAGCCACCACCAGGCGCACGGGGCCGCCCCGGGGCAGGAAGACGGAGGTGACCCGGCCGCGTACCGGTACGTCGTCGGGGACCACGTACTCCACCTCGGCGAGATCGAAGTCGGCGCGCAGGGCGGCCACCGTGTCGTCCGTGGAGCCGTCGTCCACCACCACGACCTCGAACACCGGGTAGCGGAGCAGCAGCATCGCCCGTACCGCTTCGATGATGCCCGCCGACTCGTTGTACGCGGGCATGATCACGGACACGGGTGGGGTGAACGGGCTGGCGGCTGCTTCGTCGTGGCCCGCGAACGGGGCCCGGCGCAGCCCTCTGACGATCTCCGCCAGAGCGATGGTGATCAGCACCAGGTAGACGGTGTTGATGGCCAGGAAGTAGACGATGACCACGTGGTCGCACAGAGCGAGCAGCGAGTGCAGCGTGTCCAGCGGCCACCCCCGCTCGGCCTGATCCACCGCGCTCACAGCGCCACCTCCGCGCGGACGTCGAGGCGGGTGCCGCCGACGGCGGCTTCGGCGAGCGCGGCCCTGGCGTGTGCGGCCGCCCTGCCGTCCGGCCGGCTGCCGTCGGCGGCGGAGCGCAGCGCCGCCTCTCCCTGCGGGCCGAGCCGCAGCAGCGCGCGAGCGGCGGTGGCCGCCACGTGCGGATCCGTGTCGTCGAGCAGGGCCGCCAGCCGCGGTGTCGCCGCGACCGCTCCCAGACTGCCCAGCGCGCTGACCGCCACGATGCGCAGCGCGACCGGCCGGCCGGGGGGGACGGCGGCCAGCAGCGGCTCCAGGCCGTCGGGCATGCCCAGTCTGCCCAGGGCACGGGCGGCCCTGATCCGCACCTCGGCGTGGGTGTCCGCGCGCAGTGCGTGCACCACCTCGGCGGTACGCGAGACCGCCCCGGTCTCCCCCAGGACCTCGACGGCCACGGCCCTGGCGAGGTGTTCAGGGTGGTCGAGCCCGACCGCGACGGACCGCATTCCCTCCGGCCCCAGGGCGCTCAGCGCGTGGGTGACCACACCGGGCGGCACCGTGCGCGGTCCGGTCAGGCAGGCCAGCAGGTACGGCACGGCCGCGGGGTCCCGGCACCGGCCCAGCGCGCGGGCGGCCGCCCTCCGTACCTCGGGGTCGCGGTCGTCCAACAGACGGCACAGCGTCGGGACCGCGGGGGTGTGGGCGAGCCGCCCGAGCACCTGCGCGGCCCGCCCCCGGCGGACCGCGCTGTGGCGGGTCAGGTCGGTGACGGCGGCCGCGGTGGCGCCGCGCAGCCCGTACAGCCGGATCAGCGCGGTACGGGCTCCCCCGGAGACCTTCTCCAGCAGTTCCGCCACGTGCGGCTCGAGGGCGGACCAGGCCCGCCTGTCGATCGCGGCCAGCCGCTCCAGCAGCCGGTTCTGTTCGTCGCCCTCCGCGCACAGCAGCTCGAAGAGGAGGCCACGTACCGGCTCCGCCGTCCGCTCCCGTCTGCGCTGCTCGTGGCTCCGGACGCCGCGGATGAGGACGATCAGCGTGCTCAGCACGATGACGACCGCCAGCAGGGACAGCACCGCAAGGGTGACGAGGCCCTCGCTGATCACCGTTCGACCCGGGTGAGCACCGCGTTGACCCGGCTCGACAGCTCGCGCGGGCTGAAGGGTTTGATGATGTAGTCGTCGGCTCCCGCCTCGAAGCCGATCTCCACGTCTCCCTCCTGGGACCGTGCGGTGATCATGATGACCGGGAGGTTCGCGGTCTCGGCCGCGGCGCGCAGCTCCCGGCAGACGTCGAGGCCGGACATCCCCGGCATCCGGATGTCGAGCAGGGCCAGGTCCGGCGGCTGTTCGCGCACGGCCCGCAGCGCCGCCATGCCGTCCTCCACAGCGATGACCTCGTGACCGCTCTGCGTCAGCTTGAAGGCCACCAGGTCCCGGATGTCGGCGTCGTCGTCGGCTATCAGGACACGAGCCATTACTCCTCCTGTGATGCGGAACTCCGATACCGATAGGTGTCCAGGAGCCGCGCCACGGACGACTGTCGGAACGGCTTGGCGAGCAACGCGTCCGTCGCGAGCTCGACCAGGTCCTCCGGGTCGAGCACGGAGGAGACGACGAGGTGGCACTTCTTCGTGCGCTCGTCCGCCCGCAGCCTCCGGATGACCTCGCGCCCGTCGATACCGGGCAGCAGTACGTCGATGATCACCATGTCCGGAGGGTCGGCGAAGGCCCGATCGAGGCCGGCCTCACCCGATTCGGCGACGGTCACGTGACAGCCCAGCCCGGTGAGGTGCCGCTTCAGCAGCGCGCTCACGTCCGGGTCGTCCTCAATCACGAGCACACGGGGAGATTCCATTGCCGCCCTGTCCACGAAGTCAGGTCGTCAAGAACAAAATAGGATCATTTCTCTCCTTCCGCCACATATACCTCACCCGTCACGGGCGGTCCCGGCGGCCCCGGCGGCGCTCAACAGCACGGGAGGCGGGCACGTCCGCCGCGGTTCTTGGTGCTGACCGCGGCAGGTGTGCCCGCCTCCGTGCCACCGACCGGTGGCGAAGCAGAGCGAGGGAGAATCGGACGAAAGCCGAACCGGGCAGTTGAGCTACCGAGCACTTGCCCAGCGCTCCACACTTCAGGGTGGAGGTGTAGGGCATATGCCCGCAGCGGCCCGGAGGGCGCAGCGGCATGGCTAAGATCGCCTTGTCCGACAACGGAGTTGTGGGACCTACCGCCGGACGGGCGGGAAGTCAGGCCTGCGGAGGCCGTGTAAGACCGACCCTCACCGGTCGGCGGTGGCCTGTGAACAGGAACCCATGGTGGTACCGCGGTACGGACCGGAATCTCCTGCCTTTGGGCAGGAGACGGCGTCAAGGGGGAGTACTCAGCCGCCCGGACACCAAGGGCCGGGCCCGGGTTCAGGCCGGGCCCGGCCCTGTTCTGGGGCCCGGCGCTGTTCTGGCGTCAGGCGCTGTTCTGGCGTCAGGCCTTGGCGAGTTCCTTGTCGCCGCCCTGCTCGGGAAGCTCCGCGTGGGCGTCGTGGCCACCGTCGGCACCGTCGTCCAGGAGCGTCTGCTCGTCGAAGGGCAGGTGTCCGGCGAGGACCTGGTCGACGCGCTCGCGGTCGACCTCCTTCGTCCAGGTGCCGATCAGGAGGGTAGCCACGGCGTTGCCCGCGAAGTTCGTCACAGCGCGCGCCTCGCTCATGAAGCGGTCGATACCGACGATCAGGCCGATGCCGTCCACCAGAGCGGGCTTGTGCGACTGCAGACCGCCGGCCAGGGTGGCCAGACCCGCGCCGCTCACGCCCGCCGCGCCCTTGGAGGCGACCAGCAGGAAGAGCAGCAGCGGGATCTGCTCTCCGATCGACATCGGCGTCCCCAGGGCGTCGGCGATGTAGAGCGACGCCATGGTCATGTAGATCATCGTGCCGTCAAGGTTGAAGGAGTAGCCGGTCGGAACGGTGATGCCGACCACCGGCTTGCTCACGCCCAGGTGCTCCATCTTCGCGATGAGCCGCGGCAGCGCCGACTCGGAGGAGGAGGTGGACAGGATCAGCAGGAACTCCCGGGCGAGGTACTTGAACAGCATGAAGATGTTCAGCCCCGCGACCACACGCAGCAGCGTACCGAGCACGACGAAGACGAAGAGCAGACAGGTGATGTAGAAGCCGACCATCAGCACGGCGAGACTCTTGAGCGCGTCCAGACCCGCCGATCCGACCACGGCGGCGATGGCACCGAAGGCACCTATCGGGGCGGCCCACATCACCATGGCGAGGATGCGGAACACCAGTCGCTGGATGTGCTCGACACCGCGCAGAATCGGCTGACCGACCGAACCCATCGCCTGCAGGGCGAAGCCGGCAAGCAGCGCGACAAGAAGGGTCTGCAGAACCTGGCCCTCGGTGAAGGCGGAAACGAACGTCACCGGGATGATCGACAGCGCGAATTCGACCGGCGGAAGCGCGTCGGCCGACACCTGGTCGTGGCCGGACGCCTTGAGGGCCTCGGTCAGGTGCAGCCCGTCGCCCGGGTGCAGGATGTTGCCCACGACCAGGCCGATGGCCAGCGCGACCAGGGACATCACCATGAAGTAGCCGAGCGCGATGCCGCCGACGGCACCGACCTTCGCGGCCTTCCGTACCGAGCCGATGCCCAGAACGATGGTGCAGAAGATGATGGGCGAGATCATCATCTTGATCAGGTTCACGAAGCCCGTGCCCAGGGGCTTGAGCTCGACTCCGAAATCGGGCCAGATCAGACCGACCGCGATGCCGAGCGCCACCGCGCCAATGACGGCGATGTACAGATAATGGGTGCGGTCCCGTTTGGCTTTGGGTGCGGCTGGTGCCGTATCGGCTGCGCTGGTCACGGAGACCCTCCTTGACGACGTCGTCGGCATCACCGGCGTGCGGCTCACGTCCGGGGGATGTGGATGGGGTTGTGTAGGGCGGTTTTGCATGGGGGGATGCGGTGACTATCTCCCGCCGTGTGAGGGCGGTCACCCTTCCGTTCATATAGTTCACAATCAGCCAACAGGCAGACTGACGGCATGCACGTCCGTGTCCCGAGACCCCGCAGCCTGGCCGGCCAGCTCTTCGCCATGCAGGCCGTGCTGATCGCGGTCGTCGTCGCCGGGTACGCGCTGTTCACGTACGTCAGTGACCGCGGCCAGGCGGAGGACGCCGCCCGTCGGCAGGCCCTGGCGGTGGCGCGATCCGTCGCCGACTCCCCTTCCGTGCGGGAGGCGATCGGCACCTCCGATCCGACGGCCCGACTCCAGCCGTACGCGCTGCGGGTGATGACCGACACCGACGTCGACTTCGTCACGATCATGAATCCGCGGGGCATCCGCTGGACCCACCCCGTGGAGGCCCAGATCGGCCAGCACTTCCGCGGCAACATCGCCCCCGCCCTGAAGGGACAGCCCTTCACCGAGACCTACACGGGCACGCTCGGCTCCTCGGTCCGCGCGGTCACCCCCGTCGAGGACGGCGACCACCGCGTCATCGGCCTGGTCAGCGCCGGCATAAAGGTCGAGGAAATCAGCAAGCGGGTGCAGGGCCAGCTGACCGCCATGCTCGGGGTCGCGGCCGGTGCGCTCGCCCTCGGCGCGATCGGCACGTACGTCGTCAACGCCCGGCTGCGCCGCCACACCCACAACATGAACGCGGCCGAGCTGAGCGCCATGCACGACTACCACCAGGCCGCGCTGCACGCCGTACGCGAGGGGCTGCTGATGCTGGACGGGCAGTACAGGGTGGCGCTCATCAACGACGGCGGGCGGGAGTTGCTCGGGGTGGCGTCCGAGTGGGACGTGGTGGGCCGGTCGGTAGCGGAGATCGGCCTGCCCGCCCCGCTCACCGGGGCGCTGCTGGCGTCGGAGCCACGGGTGGACGAGGTGCACCTGACGGCGGCCCGGGTACTGGTGGTCAACACCTCCCCGGTGTCGGGCGGCGAACGCCGGGGAACCGTGGTCACCCTGCGCGATGTGACCGAACTCCAGTCCCTGATGGGCGAGTTGGACTCCGAACGCGGCTTCACGCAGGCCCTGCGCTCGCAGGCCCACGAGGCGGCGAACCGGCTGCACACCGTCGTCTCGCTGATCGAGCTGGGCCGCGCGGAGGAGGCGGTGGACTTCGCGACCGCCGAACTGGAGCTGGCCCAGGCCCTCACCGACCAGGTGGTGGCGGCGGTGGGCGAGCCGGTGCTGGCGGCCCTGCTGCTGGGCAAGACCGCCCAGGCCAACGAGCGGGGCGTGGAGCTGGTGGTGTCGGACGACAGCCGCCTGGACGACGGTCTGCTGCCGGACTCCCTGCCCTCCCGTGACCTGGTCACCATCCTCGGCAACCTGATCGACAACGCGGTCGACGCGGCGCAGGGCGGTGTGCCGGCCCGGGTGACGGTGACGGCGTACACCAAGGACGGTGAACTGGTGCTCCGTGTCTCGGACACCGGAGACGGCGTCGACCCCGCCCACACGGAGGCGGTGTTCCAGCGGGGCTTCTCGACGAAGCCGGCCGGACCTGGCGGCCGGGGCCTCGGCCTCGCTCTCGTACGGCAGGCGGTGAACCGGCACGAGGGGTCCCTGACGGTGGCGGAGGCCGACGGGGGCGGGGCCCAGTTCGAGGTCCGGCTGCCGCTGGGGGGCGGGGACGGATCCGGGCGGGTGTCGGAGGAGGCCCTGGTGTCGGGCAGTGGGGTCGTGCCCGGGAGCGGCTCGGTCACGGGCGGCCGGGCTTCGCCGGCCGGCACGGTCACCGGGGGAAGCGCGGTTCACGGGGACACGGTGTCCGGCGACAACCCGGCTTCTGGAGGCGACGCATGACGACGACCGAGCAGCAGCCCATCCGGGTCCTGGTGGTGGAGGACGACCCGGTCGCCGCCGACGCCCACGTCATGTACGTCAACCGGGTCCCGGGGTTCACCGCCGTCGGCAAGGCCCACACCGGCGCGGAGGCCCGCCGCGCGCTGGAGCGCACACCGGTCGACCTGCTCCTGCTTGACCTCCACCTGCCGGACGTGCACGGCCTCCAACTGGCCCGCTCCCTGCGGGCCGCGGGCCATCACGCGGACGTCATAGCGGTGACGTCCGCACGGGACCTGACCGTGGTGCGGGAGGGCGTCTCCCTCGGCGTCGTCCAGTACGTACTGAAGCCCTTCACCTTCGCGACCCTGCGGGACCGCCTCGTGCGCTACGCCGAGTTCCACGCGTCGGCGGGCGAGGCGAGCGGCCAGGACGAGGTCGACAGAGCCCTGGCCACGCTGCGGGCCCCGGGGCCGGCCGCGTTGCCGAAGGGACTGAGCGGACCGACCCTGGAGCGGGTGACGGGCGCGCTGCGCGAGGCGGAGGAGGGCCTGACCGCGGCGGGCATCGCCGAGGCGGTGGGCATCTCCCGCATCACGGCCCGGCGGTACCTGGAGCACCTCGTGGAAGCGGGACGGGCGGAACGGGCCCCGGTGTACGGGCAGGTGGGGCGGCCGGAGTTGGTGTACCGGTGGGTGCGGGGGGTGGTGGGGCGGGGGCGTTAGGGCCTGTCAGGCGGTCGGGGCATGACCACCTCCTGGCAGTCCTGATCGAGTGCTACGACAGCGTGGCGGGGAAATGGGAGCTTTGTTCTCGTATGTCATGAGTGGATGACCGAGTCTTCTGCCGCCTCACGACTCCGCCGGGTCGCCCGTCGACGGGCCGCCAGGCGACATCGACCACAACGGTCCCGCCCCGTCGGGCGGGACCGTGACACCGGAGTCAGCACACTGACATGGGTGGCACTCGTGGCGTCCACGCTGCCGGGACTGGCCGCACTCGTCGCGCTGCTGTTCACGTGGATGTCGGTCGAGCAGACGAACAAGGATCTGCGGATCTCCGAGCAGGGGCAGATCACCACCCGGTACAACGCCGCGATCACCAACCTGGGATCAGCGTCGCTGGATGTGCGCCTGGGGGGAATCTTCGCCCTGCAACGCATCATGCAGGATTCCTCTCGAGATCAGCGCGCTGTCGTCTCGGTGCTGGCCGCGTTCGTACGCCGGCACGCTCCCGTTCCGGACAGTGGCTTCAAGCCGGCGGAGGAGCACAGACCCCCTGCCGACGTGGCGGCTGTGGTCACTGTCCTGGGCAACCGGTCCACTGACCGGGAAGTGACCGAGGAGGGCAAGCCGCTGTACCGAGTCGATATGAGCAGCGTCGATCTGCGCGGCCTCGAGCGCGAAGTGGGCCTCACAGAAGGCGGGATGCCCAGACGCGGCACCTTCCGCTACGCGAACTTCACCGGCGCGGACCTCCGAGACGCGGGCCTCGAACACTTCGACCTTTTCGGCGCGTCCCTCGACGACGCGAACATGCCCGCCGCCAACCTGCAGGACACGGACCTCCGGCAGGCGTTTCTCGCAGGAGCAGTCTCACCGACGCGCGCCTGGGTGCGGCCGTCCTGACCGGCGCGGAGCTCGACGGAGCGAACCTTCACCGCGCGCACCTGAGCAGCGCCGAGGAAACCAACGTCACCAGCCGGGCCGACTCGAGCGCCGACCTGACCCGCGCGTCCCTGATCGGCGCGAACCTGAGCTCCGCGGACTTGCGCGGCGTGCTCCTGATCCACGCGGATCTGACCGACGCCGACCTGACCGGCGCGGACCTGCGCGGCGCCGACCTGACCCGTGCGGACCTGAGCAACGCAGACCTGACCGGGGCGAAGACAGCGGGCGCGAAGCTGTCCGGCGCGATCCTCGAGGGCGCACGCGGGCTGCCTCAGCACAGCCGCGGAGGCTCACCGTGATCCTCGTCCATGTAGTCGCGTATTACGTCGACAGGCCGCGTTCGGTCACTTCGGCCTCTACGACGCCGTAGGCATCCTCGGTGCTCTCCGTGTCCGGCGCGGGCAGGCGCAGCCCCCGGGACTCGGCGACGCGCAGGGCGTCGGTCAGGCACTCGGCGAGCCGGATGCCGGCGTAGCGGACCTCGGTGTACGGCGACGTGGGGTCGTCCAGCAGCGGGCGGGCGAGGTCGAGCACGTCGGCGGCCATGGCCAGTTGGGTGGCCTCCAGCTCGTCGGCGAGGCGGGACACGTATCCGCCGCCGCTGTCCGTGAGCAGGTAGCAGGGTTTACCACCGGGGGACGGCCAGGGCAGCAGGCGGGCGGACGGGGAGGGCGTCGCGGGGTCGGTGGCGTGTCGCGTTGTGGGTTCCATCAGGCGGCCACCTCCTGCGCGCCGATCAGGTGCCGGTCGAGGTCGATCCCGAAGTCGGCGGCGAGGACGAGGGCGAGGCGGCGGTGTTGCTGGAGGGCGGCTTCCTGTTCGAGGGCGGCGAGGTAGGGGCGCACGAGAGCGGAGGCGGTGCCGTCGAGAGGCGTGGGGACGCCGTACGGGGAGCGGTGGCGCGGCAAGGGGGCGGGGCGTACGGGGGTGAGGTGGAGGCTGGGGTAGGGGTGGCTGCGAGGGCGGCGCCGTTTGCCGGTGCCGGGGGCGAAGAGGAGGCGCAGCCATTCGAGGGTGCGGCGGATAAGGTCATGCATGTCGACGCTCCTGTTAAGCGTTGGCCGTGCCCCGGGAGGTCTAGCCACCTCGCCGGGGTCTGTCATTTCGACCATACCGCCAACTGCGTCCCCCTGCACCCCACTGCGTCCTACCGCTCATCACCGCTGCGGAACGCGTCCCAACTCTGCGTCAAGCGTTGGGCTGCGGCACGGTGGAGAAATGAGTGAGCTCCCGCGCTACGAGTACGTGAAACTCGCCGACGCCATCGCGGCAGACATCGCCACCGGCAAGTTGCCGCAGGGGGCCGCGCTGCCGGGCGAGCGGGCCATGACGGAGTTGCACCGCGTGAGCATCGGCACCGTGCGTCGCGCCATCGTCGAACTCCGGAAGCGAGGGCTCGTCGCCACCCTGCCCGCCAAGGGGACGTACGTCATCGGAATGCCAGAGCCAGCCAGCGACACACCCGAAGAGACCGAGCCGAACACCTGAAGGAGCCGCGCGCGAGCATCATCGGGCCACTCTCCTGTCGCCCTGTGACTCATGTCACACGCAGTTCCTGTCAGTAATCGGGGCCCTGTTCCGCTCAAGTCACCGACAGGGAGCCAGCGACCCGACAGGAGACACCCATGAAGCACCGCATCGTCGTCCTCGGTGCCGGATATGCCGGGGCCTACGTGGCCGGGACCCTGGCCCGTCGGCTGTCCCCGGCGGACACCGAGATCACCGTGGTCAACGCCGGGCCGGACTTCGTCCAGCGGTTACGGCTGCACCAGCTCGCGGCCGGCCAGGAGATCGAGGCTCCGAAGCTCACCGACGTCTTCGTGGGCACGGGGATACGGCTGCGCCTGGCCCGTGTCACCGCCGTCGACCCCGAGCGCCAGGTCGTCACTGTGGCCGACGCCGACAGCGGCGGCGAACTGGGCTACGACACACTTCTCTACGCGCTCGGCAGCCACGTCGCCGACCAAGGCGTTCTGGGCGTGGCCGAGCACGCCTTCCACGTCACCAGCCGTCCAGCGGCTCTGCGCTTGCGCGATCGCCTGGACAGCCTGGGCAGGAAAGGCGAAGGCGGGAGTGTGCTGGTCGTCGGCGACGGGTTGACCGGCATCGAGACCGCCACCGAGATCGCCGAATCCCGGCCCGGCCTGTCGGTGACGCTGGTCGCCCGCGGAGAGCTGGGCGTCACGCTCTCCGCCGGGGCCCGCGGTCACCTGCGCCGGGCCTGCGACCGGCTGGGCATCACCGTCTTGGAGCACACCAGCGTCGTAGCCGTCGAAGCGACGCGGGTACGGTGCGCCGACGGCACCGCCCTGGCGTCCGACGCCACCGTGTGGACGGCCGGGTTCGCGGTCAACGCCATCGCCGCCGTCGGCGGGCTGGAGGTCACCGAGGACGGTCGAATCGTCGTCGATCGCATCATGCGGTCGGTCTCGCACCCGAACGTCTACGCCGTCGGCGACAGCGCCTACGCCATCGGTGACAACGGCCGGCGGCTGCCGATGTCCTGCGCTTCGGCCGGCTACACCGGCATGCAGGCCACGGCCGCGATCGTGGGACACCTGACCGGCCGCCAGATCCCGAACACCAAGCTGGAGTACCTGGGCAACCACATCAGCCTCGGGCGGCGGGACGGGATCCTGCAGATGATCGACGACGAAGGGCAGGCGAAGCCGAAGTATGTGGGCGGCCGGAAGGCCGCGCGGATCAAGGCGGGCATCCTCAAGATGTCACTGTGGACCACCTCGCACCCGACCTTCGGCCTGCCCAAGCGCAAGCGGCGCCTGGCCGCCGCGCCAGATGCGGCCGCCGACAAGCGCTTGGCCGCCTAGGGTGGTCCGCGTGGACAACGCCGCCGCCGATCGCTTCGACATCAGTCGGTTCGAGGCCGGCCGGAACCGGCTGGCCTCGCTGGCGTACCGACTGCTGGGCTCCGCCGCCGACGCCGATGACGCCGTGCAAGACGCGTTCCTGCACTGGCAGGCCGCGGACCGGCAGCGAATCAGGGTGCCGGAAGCATGGCTGACCAAGGTCGTCACCAACCTGTGCCTCGACCGGCTCCGCTCGGCACAAGCCCGCCGCGAACGCACCGTCGGCGCCTGGCTGCCCGAACCGCTCCTCGACGGTGACCCGATGCTCGGCCCTGCCGACACTTTCGAACAGCGCGAATCGGTCTCCCTGGCCGTGCTGACTCTCATGGAGCGCCTGTCACCCTCCGAGCGGGCCGTCTACGTCCTGCGCGAAGCGTTCTCCTACAGCCACGCCGAGATCGCCGAGATCCTCGACATCACCGAGTCCGCAAGCCAGCAGCACCTGAGCCGGGGCCGGCTCCGCATCACCGCCGCGCGTCGCGGCGGCGGCGAAGTGGACCAGGCATCCGCCCGCAGGATCGTCGAGGAATTCCTCGCCGCTGCCTCCTCGGGCCGCACCGAACGGCTGGTGGCGCTGCTCACCGACGACGCGACCGCGATCTCCGACGGCGCCGGCCTGACCGAGAAGCTGCTGCGGTACGACACTCCGCAGCGCATCGCCGCCGTAGCACGCGCCGGCTTCAAACCCACACCCGCGAAACGGCGACTTGCCGGCGGCACGCCCGCCATCCACTACGCGCTCGTGAACGGCTCCCCCGCCATCCTCTTCGTGGTCGGCGACCAGGTCATCGGCGCCGTGACGTTCGACATCGCGGGCGGCAGGATCGCAACCGTGCGTGGCATCGCCGCCCCCGCCCGCCTCGTCCGCCTCACCGAAGCCTGGCAGCAGCACGAACCGGACACGCCGCTCGTCACCCAGTGGTGATCCGACGCCGACCGCGGCCAGGCGCAGCACCCGCGCATCGCCCTCGCCGGACCGAGGACCACCGCCCTCAACAACTCCCGCGAAGCCCTCCGCGCCCCCATCCGCGACATCGAGTACGGCAGGACCAACCACGTCCGGTAGCCGCCCAACATCCAATCCGCGCACGCTCATTGACCTGACTAGACCACTCCTCTTACGTTCACACGGCAGCCATCCCGGCCACAGCGACGTGCCCGCAGGAGGTCATGCCCGTGCGCCCCACCGCCGTCCGCTCAACTTCCTTACTGATCAGCCTTGTCGCCATCGCAGCCACCGTCACCGCCTGCGGCGGCGGTTCCGGTGGTGACCCGGACACCCTGAAGGTCTCCTTCAAGCAGTCCACGGACAACTCGATCCACGTCATGGACGACTACCTCGCCGGCGTCAAGAAGCAGTTCGAGAAGGAGAACCCCGGCAAGAAGGTCGAGCTCGTCCCCATCAAGGCCCCGGACTCGGAGTACTACACCAAGCTCCAGCAGATGCTCCGCTCCCCCAAGACCGCCCCGGACCTGGTCTACGAGGACACCTTCCTCATCAACTCGGACATCACCAGCGGGTACTTGAAGCCGCTCGACCCGTACCTCGCCAAGTGGCCGGACTGGGGACAGTTCATGGAGACCGCGAAGGCCGCCGCGAAGGCCGAGGACGGCAAGACGTACGGCGTCCCGGACGGCACGGACACCCGGGGCCTCTGGTTCAGCAAGGACATCTTCCGCAAGGCGGGCCTGCCCGCCGGCTGGCAGCCGAAGACCTGGGACGACGTCCTCGCCGCCGCCCGCACGATCAAGGAGAAGGTCCCGGACGTCATCCCGCTGAACGTCTACACGGGCAAGCCGGTCGGTGAGGCCGCCACCATGCAGACCTTCGAGATGCTGCTCTACGGCACCGGCGACGCGGGCGGCCAGGATCCCCTCTACGACCGGACGTCGAAGAAGTGGGTCACCGCGGGCGACGGCTTCAAGGACTCCCTCGCCTTCGTCGAGACCGTCTACAAGGAGAAGCTCGGTCCGGACATCGAGGACGCCCTCGACCCCAACGTCATGACGAGGGTCCGCGGCGAGTGGCTGCCCAAGGGCAAGCTCGGTATCGCCCTCGACGGCTCCTGGCTCCCGCAGGACTGGCTGAAGGGCAGCGGACACGAGTGGCCCGAGTGGTCGAAGGAACTCGGTCTCGCCGCGATGCCCACCCAGCACGGCCAGGCCCCCGGCAAGGTGAGCATGTCCGGCGGCTGGACCTGGTCCATCCCGGACAAGTCAGCCAACCCCGACCTCGCCTTCGACTTCATCAAGACCCTGCAGACGAAGGCCAACGCCCAGAAGTGGTACATCGCCAACTCGGGCATCGCCGTCCGCGAGGACGTCGCCGCCGATCCCGCGTACACCAGGGCCCAGCCAGGCATCACGTTCTTCACCGACCTGGTCGCCAGCACCCACTACCGGCCCGCCTATCCCGCGTACCCGAAGGTCTCCACCGCCATCCAGGAGGCGATGGAGGGCGTGACGACGGGTGACCAGCCCGTGCCACAGGCGGCGCGGGCCTACGACGACGCGCTCAAGGAGGCCACGGACAACCAGGTGGTCGACAAGTGACCACCGCCGCACCGCGGGCGACGGGTCCGGGGGCGGCGAAGTCCCCCTCGGGCCCGCCCCCTGCACCGCCCGGCGCTCCGCGCGTCCCCCTGCGCCGCTCCCTCGTCCGTGCCCTCCCCGTCTCCCCCGCGCTGGTCCTGCTGCTGCTCTTCCTCGCGGGCCCGATCGTCTACTGCGTCTGGATCGCCTTCACCGACCTCCAGCTCACCGGCCAGGCCGAGTCGTCGTTCGTCGGTCTGGAGAACTTCCGTACGGCGTTCCAGGACGAGGAGTTCCTCAACGCCGTATGGCTGACGCTGGTGTTCACGGTCATCTCGTCGCTGATCGGGCAGAACACCCTGGGCCTGGCACTGGCCGCCCTCATGCGGCGCGCCTCGAAACCGGTCCGCACGCTCACCGGTGGGATCGTGATCACGGCGTGGGTGCTGCCGGAGGTGGTCGCCGGTTTCCTGCTCTACGCCTTCTTCCGCCGCGAGGGCACCCTGAACGCCATCCTGGACTGGCTCCACCTCCCGTCCCAGAACTGGCTGTTCACGCTTCCGATCCTCGCGGTGTCCTTCGCGAACGTGTGGCGGGGGACGGCCTTCTCGATGCTCGTGTACTCCGCCGCCCTCAACGAGATCCCGAAGGAGATCACCGAGGCGGCCGAGGTCGACGGGGCAAGTGGCCGGCGCCGTATGTGGCACATCACGCTCCCGATGATCCGTCGCTCCATCGCCACCAACCTGATGCTCAACACCCTGCAGACCCTGTCCGTCTTCGGGCTCATCTGGGTGATGACCAGGGGCGGCCCGGGTGACAAGAGTCAGACGCTGCCCCTCTTCATGTACGAACAGGCCTTCCAGAACAGCATGATCGGCTACGGAACGGCGGTGGCGCTGCTGTTGCTCCTGGTCGGCTCCCTGTTCTCGCTCATCTACCTGCGCCTGCTGCGGACGGAGGTCTGACGACACATGGCCCTGACGCTCTCCTCCCGCCGACGCAGCCGCCGACTGGCCGCCGACGCCGGGCTGTTCGTGCTCGCCGCCGCCTTCGCGCTGCCGCTGGCCTGGGTCGTCCTGTCGTCCCTCGACCCGCGCGCCGACCTCAGGGTGAAGGCGCCCGACGGCCTCACCCTGGGCAACTTCGATGCGATCCTGACCTCCGACATCACCTTCACCCCGCTGCTGAACAGCCTGATCCTGTGCGGCGGCGCGACCGGACTGACGGTGGTGTGCGCGGCGCTCGCCGCGTACCCCCTGTCCCGGTTCAGGTCCCGCCTGAACCGTCCGTTCCTGCTCACCATCCTCTTCGCGACCAGCCTGCCGATCACCGCGATCATGGTGCCGGTGTACGCGCTGTTCGTGCGGGTGGACCTGATCGACACCATGCAGGGCACGATCTTCTTCTTCGCCGCTTCTCAACTGCCGTTCGCCATCTGGCTGATGAAGAACTTCATGGACGGCGTGCCGAGGGAACTGGAGGAGGCGGCCTGGACGGACGGCGCGTCCTCGCTCCAGTCACTGGTCCGGATCGTGCTCCCCCTCATGGGGCCGGGAGTCTCCGTCGTGACGGTGTTCTCCTTCGTGATGATGTGGGGGAACTTCTTCGTCCCGTTCATGCTTCTGCTCACCCCGGACCAGATGCCGGCCTCGGTCAGCATCAACGAGTTCTTCGGGAACCGGGGCATGGTGGCCTACGGGCAGCTGGCCGCGTTCTCCGTCGTCTACTCGACCCCGGTGATCCTGCTGTACGTGCTGATCGCCAGGCGGCTGGGCGCGGGGTTCGCGCTCGGCGGGGCGGTCAAGGGATGAAGGGTGAGCCCGGCGCGCACCTCCAGCGAGCGCCGTCGGGGTGGTGACGGGAGGGGGGAACGTTCGGATTGCGCCGCCGGAACCCCTCCCTCCCACGGTCGATCGCCGTGTTGACCTTGACGTACTCACCTTCGATGTCCGCCCACCCGGGCGAGACACGCGAGGCCCCGTCGGCGCCGACCGTTTCGGGATGCCGGACGGAAGGCGTCTCCGAACGCTCGCGAATATGCCCCTCTACCTTGCCATTCGCCTCTTGCACGAGAGCGACGGTCCGTCCGGGCACCCGTCCGGGCGCCCTCCGCGACCCTCCCCACCAGCCGCCGGTCCGGCGACGGACGATCTTCGGCCACCTCGAACCCACGGCCGAAACCGTATGTTCCTACAATCTGTGATCCTGGCCGAACTGACCGTAGTCACCGTTCGTCGGCGCCCCTAGCTTGTGGGCCGTGCGCCGACCCCCACAGCCGAATCCGTCCAGCCCACCGCCGACTCCCCCGTTCGACGCTCCCGTCGCCCGCAGACTGAGGACCGCTCTCGGAATGGGACCCGAACATGTCGCCTACGGCATGCGGGTCTCCTACGGGCTCCCCTATGTGACCCCCGACCTCGTGATCGCCTGGGAGCGCCGGATCGCCGCTCCCAGCAACCCCGAACTCATCGGGCTCGCGGGCGTGTTGTGGTGCTCCCCCGGAGACCTCATCGGCAGACCACGCACCCTGCGCGAGCACCGGCTCGCCCGCGGGTTCGCGCCCGAGGACGTGGCGCGTGCCGTAGGGCTCGAACTCCTCGCGTATCTCAGCATGGAGGAGCACGACGAGTGGCGCGGCACCGGCCGTCAGTCGTCCGCGTTGGCCGACCTGCTGGACCTCTCGCTGCCCGACCTGGTGACCGTCACGGGCCACGAGCCGAAACTCGCCGAGCTGCTGCGCGACGCCATGACGAGTCGGTGGCAGTCGTACGTCCGCCCGGTCGCGAAGATCGTGCCGCTGGGCCGGCGGCTCCTGGAAGACAGCCTCAGGAAGCTGCACCGGCAGTACCAGGGGCAGCTGGCCTCCACCCTCGGCTGGGGCGGCAACGCCGGTGAGGCCGGGCAGGACTTCCTGGACCGGGTGGTCGACCACTTCTGGACCACGGTCCAGGACAACACCGGCTAGCACTCCGGAGAGCGGTCCGGAACACCAGCTCGGACGGGGGTGGGTCTAGAAGACCGACTCCGCCTCGTCCATCCGGTCCTTCGGGACCGTCTTCAGCTCGGTCACCGCCTCCGCGAGCGGCACCATCTCGATGTCGGTGCCGCGCAGGGCGGTCATCCTGCCGAATTGGCCCCGGTGGGCGGCCTCCACCGCGTGCCAGCCGAAGCGGGTGGCAAGGACACGGTCGTAGGCGGTCGGTGAGCCGCCGCGCTGCACGTGGCCGAGGATGACCGGCTTGGCCTCCTTGCCGAGGCGGCGTTCCAGCTCGTACGCCAGGGCCGTACCGATGCCCTGGAAGCGCTCGTGGCCGAACTGGTCGATCGCGCCCTTGCCGTAGTCCATGGTGCCCTCGGCGGGGTGGGCGCCCTCCGCGACGCAGACGACGGCGAACTTCTTGCCGCGGGAGAAGCGCTCCTCGACCATCTTGACCAGGTCAGCCGGGTCGAAGGGCCGCTCGGGCAGGCAGATGCCGTGGGCGCCGGCCGCCATGCCGGACTCCAGGGCGATCCAGCCCGCGTGCCGGCCCATGACCTCGACGACCATCACGCGCTGGTGGGACTCGGCGGTGGTCTTGAGGCGGTCCATCGCCTCGGTGGCCACACCGACCGCGGTGTCGAAGCCGAAGGTGCGGTCGGTGGAGGAGATGTCGTTGTCGATGGTCTTCGGGACGCCGACCACCGGCAGGCCCGCGTCGGCCAGCATCCGCGCGGCGGTCAGCGTGCCCTCGCCGCCGATCGGGATCAGCGCGTCGATGCCGAAGTCGCGCGCGATGTCGTACGCGTTCTCGCAGGCCTCGCGCAGCCGGTCGCGCTGCAGGCGGGAGGAGCCGAGGATGGTGCCGCCACGGGCCAGGATGCCGCTGACCGCGTCGAGGTCGAGCGTGCGGTAGTGGCCGTCGAGCAGGCCGGCGTAGCCGTCCTCGAAGCCGATGACCTCGTCGCCGTAGTGGTCGACGGCTCGGTGCACGACCGACCGGATCACGGCGTTCAGGCCAGGGCAGTCGCCGCCTGCGGTGAGCACTCCGATGCGCATCGTGCTGTGTCTCCTGCTCGCTGTGGATACCGGTGAGCCAGGTCCGATTGTTTCATGCCCGCGGGACCGCGTCGCCGGTCACCACTGCCGGGCGCCCTATATATCGCGGGAGGTATTGTCAAGAGGGTTCTGCTCACCACGGTGGGCTCTTTTTATGAGCCCACTGATCCCCCGGGCCCCGCTTCCCCCAGGCCCACGACACCCCCCTGAGCAGACGGAACGAAGACGACGACGGAACGGAGACCGCGCGTGACCCGCAGCGTGTACGTGACCGGCATCGACCGTGGCGACGGCCGCCAGGTCGTCGAGCTGGGGGTCATGGAACTCCTGACCCGGCAGGTCGACCGGGTGGGCGTGTTCCGTCCCCTCGTCCACGACGGACCCGACCGCCTTTTCGAGCTGTTGCGCGCCCGGTACCGGCTGGCCCAGGACCCGGCCACGGTCTACGGCATGGACTACCACGAGGCGTCCGCCCTCCAGGCCGAGCGCGGCGCCGACGAGCTGGTGTCGACCCTGGTGGACCGCTTCCACCGGGTCGCCCGCGACTACGACGTCGTCCTGGTCCTGGGCACCGACTACGCCGACACCCAGTTCCCGGACGAGCTGTCGCTCAACGCCCGGCTGGCGAACGAGTTCGGCGCGTCGGTGATCCCGGTGGTCGGTGGCCGGGGCCAGAGTGCCGAGTCCGTGCTGGCCGAGACCCACAACGCCTACCGCGCCTACGACGGCCTCGGCTGCGACGTCCTCGCCATGGTCACCAACCGGGTCGCCCGGGACGACCGGGACAAGATCGCCGAGCAGCTCCACTCCCGGCTCCCCGTGCCCTGCCACGTCCTGCCCGACGAACCCGCCCTCTCCGCGCCGACGGTCGCCCAGATCGCGCACGCCCTGGGCGCCAGGGTCGTCCTCGGCGACGACTCCGGACTCGCCCGGGACGCGCTGGACTTCGTGTTCGGCGGGGCGATGCTGCCGAACTTCCTCGGCGCCCTCACGCCGGGCTGCCTGGTCGTCACCCCGGGCGACCGTGCCGACCTGGTGGTCGGTTCGCTGGCCGCGCACAGCGCCGGCACCCCGCCGATAGCGGGCGTACTGCTCACCCTGGGCGAGGTGCCGGGCGAGGACATCCTCACCCTCGCGGCCCGCCTCGCCCCCGGCACTCCGGTCCTGTCGGTGACCGGCACCAGCTTCCCCACCGCCGCCGAGCTCTTCTCCCTGGAGGGGAAGCTGAACGCGGCCACCCCGCGCAAGGCGGAGACCGCGCTCGGCCTCTTCGAGCGGTACGTCGACACCACCGACCTCAACCGGCGGGTCTCCGCGCCGAGCAGTGGCCGGCTCACCCCGATGATGTTCGAGCACAAGCTCCTGGAGCAGGCCCGCTCCGACCGGCGCCGCGTGGTGCTGCCCGAGGGCACCGAGCCGCGCGTCCTGCACGCGGCCGAGGTGCTGCTGCGCCGCGGGGTGTGCGACCTGACCCTGCTCGGCCCGGTCGACCAGATCCGCAAGAAGGCCGCCGACCTCGGTATCGACCTGGGCGACGCCCAGCTGATCGACCCGGCCACCAGCGAGCTGCGGGACTCCTTCGCCGGGAAGTACGCGGCCCTGCGCGCCCACAAGGGCGTCACGGTGGAGCTGGCGTACGACGTCGTCTCGGACGTGAACTACTTCGGCACGCTGATGGTCCAGGAGGGCCTCGCCGACGGCATGGTGTCGGGGTCGGTGCACTCCACGGCCGCGACCATCAGGCCGGCCTTCGAGATCATCAAGACGAAGCCGGACGCGGACATCGTCTCGTCCGTCTTCTTCATGTGCCTGGCCGACAAGGTCCTGGTCTACGGCGACTGCGCGGTGAACCCGGACCCGAACGCCGAGCAGCTGGCCGACATCGCCGTCCAGTCGGCGTCCACCGCCGCGCAGTTCGGTGTGGCGCCGCGGATCGCGATGTTGTCGTACTCGACGGGTACGTCCGGTTCGGGCGCCGACGTCGACAAGGTGCGCGAGGCGACCGAGCTGGTGCGTTCGCTCCGGCCCGACCTGCGGATCGAGGGGCCGATCCAGTACGACGCGGCCGTGGAGCCGTCGGTCGCGGCGACCAAGCTGCCGGGCTCCGAAGTCGCCGGTCAGGCCAGCGTGTTGATCTTCCCGGACCTCAACACCGGCAACAACACCTACAAGGCCGTGCAGCGGTCGGCCGGCGCGATCGCCGTCGGACCGGTGCTGCAGGGCCTGCGCAAGCCGGTCAACGACCTGTCCCGGGGCGCGCTCGTCTCGGACATCGTCAACACCGTCGCCATCACGGCGATCCAGGCCCAGCACCCCAACGAGAAGGCAACCGCCCAGTGAGCCCGTCCCGCGTCCTCGTCCTCAACTCCGGTTCCTCGTCGGTGAAGTACCAGCTGCTCGACATGGGGGACAGCAGCCGACTGGCCGTGGGGCTCGTCGAGCGCATCGGCGAGCAGTCCTCCCGGCTCAAGCACACCCCGCTGGCCCGCGGCGGGGAGTCCCGGGAGTGGACCGCCCCGATCGCCGACCACGAGGCGGCCCTGAAGGCGGTCGCGGAAGAGCTCGCGAGGGACGGGCTCGGACTCGACTCGCCGGAGCTGGCCGCGATCGGGCACCGGGTGGTGCACGGCGGGAAGACCTTCACCGAGCCGACCGTGATCGACGAGGCCGTGCTCGCCGAGATCGAGCGGCTGATCCCGGTGGCCCCGCTGCACAACCCGGCCAACCTCACCGGCATCCGCACCGCCCGGGCGCTCAGGCCCGACCTCCCGCAGGTCGCCGTCTTCGACACCGCCTTCCACACCACGATGCCGGAGTCGGCCGCCCGCTACGCGATCGACGTGAAGACCGCCGACGAGCACCGGATCCGGCGCTACGGCTTCCACGGGACCAGCCACGCCTATGTGTCCCGGGCGACGGCGAAGCTGCTGGGCAGGGCGCCCGAGGACGTCAACGTGATCGTGCTGCACCTGGGCAACGGCGCGTCCGCCTCGGCGGTCCGGGGCGGGGTGTGCGTGGACACCTCCATGGGGCTGACGCCTTTGGAAGGACTGGTGATGGGTACGCGCTCGGGAGACATGGACCCGGCCGTCATCTTCCATTTGATGCGCGTTGGCAAAATGTCCACGGACGAGATCGACACTCTTCTCAACAAGAAGAGCGGATTGATCGGTCTGTGCGGGGACAACGACATGCGGGAGATCCGCCGCCGGATCGACGAGGGTGACGAACAGGCCCTACTGGCCTTCGACATCTACATTCACCGGCTGAAGAAGTACATAGGCGCCTATTACGCCGTACTCGGCCGCCTGGATGCGGTCGCCTTCACAGCGGGAGTCGGGGAGAACGCGAGCGCGGTGCGGGAAGCTGCGGTGGCGGGCCTGGAAGGGCTGGGCCTGGCCGTGGACGGCGCGCTCAACGCCGTACGCGGTGACGAGCCGCGACTGATCTCGCCCGGGCACGCGCGGGTCGCCGTCGCGGTGGTCCCCACCGACGAAGAACTGGAGATCGCCACACAGACCTACGCACTGGTCGGGCAGTAACAATATGCGGCTCGGCCGCGTGGCCAACTGAGCAATACACGGCAGTAACACGCCTGAGCGCAGAGCCGCCCATTTGTATCTTCCACCAGACGGAATATTCCGTAGCGAAACAAACCGATAGGATCGCCCCATGCGCCGTTCGAAAATCGTCTGTACTCTCGGCCCCGCGGTCGACTCCCATGAACAACTCGTGTCGCTGATCGACGCCGGCATGAATGTGGCCCGCTTCAACTTCAGCCACGGCAGCCACGCCGAGCACCAGGGGCGGTACGACCGCGTCCGTGCCGCCGCCAAGGAGACCGGCCGGGCCATCGGTGTGCTCGCCGACCTGCAGGGCCCGAAGATCCGTCTGGAGACCTTCGCCGAGGGTCCGGTGGAGCTGGAGCGCGGTGACGAGTTCGTCATCACGACCGAGGACGTCCCCGGGGACAAGCAGATCTGCGGAACGACCTACAAGGGCCTGCCCGGTGACGTGACCCGGGGCGACCAGATCCTGATCAACGACGGCAACGTCGAGCTGAAGGTCACCGAGGTCGAGGGCCCCAAGGTCAGGACGATGGTGATCGAGGGCGGTGTCGTCTCCGACCACAAGGGCATCAACCTGCCCGGCGCGGCCGTGAACGTCCCGGCGCTGTCCGAGAAGGACATCGAGGACCTGCGCTTCGCGCTGCGCATGGGCTGCGACCTGGTCGCGCTGTCCTTCGTCCGGGACGCCTCGGACGTCGCGGACGTGCACAAGGTCATGGACGAGGAGGGCCGCCGGGTCCCCGTCATCGCCAAGGTGGAGAAGCCGCAGGCGGTGGAGAACATGGAGGACGTCGTGATGGCGTTCGACGGCGTGATGGTCGCCCGTGGCGACCTGGCCGTCGAGTACCCGCTCGAGAAGGTCCCCATGGTGCAGAAGCGCCTGATCGAGCTGTGCCGGCGCAACGCCAAGCCGGTGATCGTGGCGACCCAGATGATGGAGTCGATGATCACCAACTCCCGTCCGACCCGCGCCGAGGCCTCCGACGTGGCCAACGCGATCCTGGACGGCGCCGACGCGGTCATGCTGTCCGCCGAGTCGAGCGTGGGCGCGTACCCGATAGAGACCGTGAAGACGATGTCGAAGATCGTCGCCGCGGCCGAGCAGGAGCTGATGTCCAAGGGCCTGCAGCCGCTGGTCCCGGGCAAGAAGCCGCGCACGCAGGGCGGTTCGGTGGCCCGCGCCGCCTGCGAGATCGCCGACTTCCTCGGCGGCCGCGGTCTGGTGGCCTTCACCCAGTCCGGCGACACCGCCCGCCGCCTCTCGCGCTACCGCGCGGTCCAGCCGATCATCGCGTTCACCACCGACGAGTCCACCCGCAACCAGCTGGCGCTCAGCTGGGGCGTGGAGCCGCACGTCGTGCCGTTCGTGAACAGCACCGACGAGATGGTCGACCTGGTCGACCAGGAGATCGCCAAGCTCAACCGCTTCAACCCGGGCGACATCTGCATCATCACCGCGGGCTCGCCCCCCGGCGTCGCCGGCACCACCAACATGCTGCGGGTGCACCACCTCGGCGGGGGCTCGGGCGTCTGAGTGGGCGTTGCCCCAACAGGCCGAGGACTGGCGGAACGGCTGCCGTTCCGTTTCCGGTCCTCGGCCTTTCGTTTCACCAGGGCCGCACGGCGGGCAGGCCGCGGGTGAAGGTGAATTGGGCGACCGCACAGGGCGACTTCTGGCGACGGGTGCCTGCGTGACACAGTGATCCACGGATCATCCG
Source organism: Streptomyces sp. NPDC006332 (assembly GCF_040612855.1). Classification (NCBI taxonomy): domain Bacteria; kingdom Bacillati; phylum Actinomycetota; class Actinomycetes; order Kitasatosporales; family Streptomycetaceae; genus Streptomyces; species Streptomyces sp. NPDC006332. The sequence continues at coordinate 266,817 of NZ_JBEXRA010000002.1, read as the reverse complement.
AGGCGCCAACTCCCGTCGCGACCAGAGGAATGCCACTGTGACCACCTCCATCATCGTCACCGGCGCGTCCGCGGGGCTGGGGGAGATCACCGCCGGACATCTGGCCGCCGCCGGTCACCATGTGATCCTCGCCTGCCGCAGCGCCGAGCGCGGCCTAGCGGCGGCCGACCGCATCCGGGCCCGCACTCCCGGCGCCGGTCTGGAGGTGCTCGAACTCGACCTCGCCTCGCTGGACTCGGTCCGTACGGCGGCCGGGAAACTGCTGGCGGACACCAGCCGGCCGCCGCTGCACGGACTGGTGTGCAACGCGGGCGTCCAGGTCGTCAACGGGGTGCGGAAGTCGACCGACGGACACGAACTGACCTTCGCCACCAACCACTTGGGGCACTTCCTCCTCATCCGACTGCTCGCCGACCACATCGCGGCGCCGGGCCGGATCGTGCTGGTCTCCAGCGAGGTGCACCAGGGCCCCCTCAAGTCGATGGGCTTCCCCGCTCCGCACTGGCAGCACCCCAGGGCGCTGGCAGACCCGGCACAGACCGAGCTGGGCGGATCGGCCAAGGCGGGCCGCGTCCGCTACGCCACCTCGAAGCTCGCCAATCTCTTCCTGACGTACGAGCTGGCCCCCCGCCTCGCCGGCCGCGGGATCACCGTCAACGCCTTCGACCCTGGCCTGATGCCGGAGACCGGACTCGACCGGGACTGGCCGGCCTGGACGCAGCGGATCTACCACACGACGGCCCCGCTCCTCGTCCGGACCCTGCCGGGCACCCGCACCGTGGCCCGCTCCGGCGGCGACCTGGCCTGGCTGGCCACGTCCCCCGACGTCGCCGAGGTCACCGGGACCTACTTCTCGGGGCGCCGACGGCGCGCCAGCTCCCGGCAGTCGCACGACACCACCCTCGCGGCGGAGCTGTGGGAGGTCTCGGAGGAACTCGTTGCCGAACACTGAGCCCACACACCACGGTCCGAAAAGCTGGATCAGGTGCTTCCACCGTTCCTAAAGACTGAGCGGGAGTGAATCCTGTTTCCAGGACTCGTGCTCAGCCGGGTGCCCCGAACGGTGGCGGGCACCGACCCGCGGGTCCTCGCGCAGGAGGACCTGATGAGGCTGACGCTGCCACCGATGCGCGTCGACCACGAGGCACTGGAGACGTACGTCCACCCGCGCGGACAGCGGATGGGCTGCCCCGTCAGAGTGGTGATCGGCGACCGGGACCCCCTAGTGACACCGGAGACGGCCGGCTCCTGGGCGGAGCACACCACCGTCGGCTGCGACGTACGGGTGCTGCCCGGCGGGCACTTCTATCTCCAGGACCGCCAGGAAGAGGTGGCGGCCCTCGCCCTCGACTTCATCGCCACCCTGCGCGCCACCCGAAGTCCCTGAGTCACGGCCGCGGCAGGCAACGCGCTTCCCGCGGCCTGTACGCCACTGAGGGCGCCCCCTGGTAAGGGGGCGCCCTCAGTTCTGTGCGCGGCTCCCGAACGGGCTTACACGGGCGCTCAGCCGGTCAGGTAGTTGTGCAACCCGGGGATGTGCAGGGTCCCGCCGGCCTGACCGGCCTGGACGACCTTCACATCGGTGAAGTAGATCTCTGGGATGTTGAGCGGCGGCGGACTGTCCGGGCTGAACGTCATCGGTATCAGGCCGAACAGCTTGCCGGAGATGCTCTCCGTGTACATCACCGTCTTGCCGCCACGGAACGTGGACATCGAACCCTTGGCCGCCTGCACGTGGTGGGTCTTGCCGGACTGCTTGTCGTACACCGTCTGGTGCAGATCACCGATGTCGATTCCGCCGGAGACGACGTACTTCAGCACCTTCTTGCTCTGGCCACTGGCCGTCTTCACCGTGACGACGCCCTTGTAGTCGCACTTCCTCAGCAGCAGCGAACTGGCGTCGAGGTACCAGGGGTTGTCGGGCAGCACCACCTCGTCCTGGCCGCCCTCCTCGTCCGTGGCGGCCGGGCAGTCGTCCGCGTTCGTGCCGGAGCCCGCGGACGGGCCTGGCGAGGCGGTGGCCCCGTCGGCGGCGTCCCCGGCTGCCTTCTCGACGGCCTTGGCGGTGTCCTCGACCGTCTTGGAGGCGCCGTCGGTCGTGTCCTTCACGGTGCCGCCCACCGTGTCGGTGAGCTTCTTGGTGGTGTCCGTGAGGGAGCCGGAGGTGTCCTTGCCGGTGCCCGCCCCGCTGTCGGAGCCGTCGCCCGAGCTGTCCGGGCTCGCGGAGGCGGACGGGGTGGCCGACGGCGTGGGGCTCGCGCTGTCCGTCGCCTTGGTGTCGCCGGTGAGGATCCCGCCGATCGCGTCGCCGATGCCGTCCAGCAGGCCGCCGCCGCTCTCGGAGGGCGAGGGGCTCGCGGCGTCGGACGCCGAGTCGCTCTCCTCGCTCGACGAGGCCGAGGGGGACGGCGCCGGGTCGGTCTTGTCGTCGGAACCTGAATCCGACGAAGAGGAGCCGCCCGAGGACGCGGACGGGTCCGGCTCGGCCGAGTCGCCCTTGTCCGAGGAGTCCGAGGAGCCGTCCGCGGACGGGTCCTTGGCGTCGTCGCCGCTCGCCGAGGCGGACGGCGACGGACTGGCCGACGGCGACGCGCCGTCCTCCAGCGCCGTGAGGCAGTCCTTGTACTCGTCGGCCGTCAGGCTCTTGGACGCCGGCTGGTCGTCGGCGAGCGCGAGGGTCGGCGTGAATCCCATCCCCATGAGGACCGCGGTCGGCATCGCCGCCAGGGCTATCGCCTTGCCGGCCGGCACGTGGAACCTGGTGAACAGCGGCTTCTTGGGTGCCGCGTGGCGCGGCCCGGTTCTCACACGGGACGCCTCCACGTCAGTCCCGTGGGTCACCTCGTCAGCCGGCACTGTGCCTCCCGTTCGCCCCGTTGACCGGGATCGTTCCTGACAGATCGTTCGGCCCGTCCGTCCCGTCCACCGGCCTGAGGACCGTGGTGTCGGAGTCCGTCGCCGCCGTGTCCTTGGTGAACGCGACACCCGGTACCGCGCCCTCGGGGGTACCGCCCGCGCTCGCGGGGACCCCGGGCGGCTGCGACACGGGCGGCTGGCCCGGTACCCACGACACGGCCATCGCTCCGCCGACGAGGGCGAGGAGGAAGCCGATGACGAAGCCGCCGAAGTTGGACACCGGGAGGGACACCAGGCCCAGCAGAATCGCCGCGACGCCCGCGAAGGTGCGGACGTGCTTCTGGAACCAGAGGCTGAGACCCAGGACGAAGAGCAGCACACCGATGATCAGGGAGCCGGCACCCGCGGTGGTGGCCATGGCCAGCGTGACGTGACCCAACTGGAGGTTCGCGTACGGGAAGTAAAGGATGGGGAAGCCGGCGAGCGTGACGAACAGACCGGCCCAGAACGGCCGAGTACCCCGCCAGGCGCGGAAGTTCCGCCGGAAGACCGAGAGGTAGTGCTCATCGCGGCCGGGCGCGGCAGGAGTTTCGGCGCTCATGGAAAACAGCTCCCTGGAACGGCGTTGCTGTGGTGAGTGGTTACTGCGGGACGAGAGTGGACGGGCGGGGGTGCCGGTGGCTCCCCCGCCCATCGCGAGTGCCTAGTAGCACTCCTTGACGCCCTTGGACAGCGACATCTTCAGGCCGCTGAGCTTGAACGTACCGGCGGTGGTCGCCCACGCCGTCTGCTTCACGTCGGTCAGCGTGGCCCTCTCGGCCTGCTGCGCGAAGCCGAACGGGTTGGCGGTGTCACCGCTCTTGATGCCGGGACCCTTGTTGAGGTCCTTGCCCGCCACACCGATGTCGATGTTCTCGAACGTGGCATCGGCCTGGAGGTCCTCGACGTCGATGTACAGGTTGTCGGCCTGTACCGGCGTGCTGCCGCCGCCCGCCTTCAGGATCAGGCTGACCGATCCGAGCAGCGGGATGTCGGGCGTGACCACGGACTGGCACATGTTCGTGATCGAGGCCTGCTTGAAGGCCGAGACCGCGACGGGGTGAGCCGTCTTCTTGCCGTCGAGGGTGTACCCCGAGTCAATGGCCCCGTACTGCGAGAAGCCCGTACCGACCAGCTTGTCGGCCGTGACCTTGAACGACTGCCCCGACACGCTGAACGACGCCGCGAGGGCGTTGTTCGCGAGGGCGAGACCTATACACGCCGTGGCGGCGACGCTGGGCACCATCACCACAGCGAACCGCTTCCATCTCGTCCCGCCACGCACCTGGGACTCCATATTTCCTCCTTCTCGGACGTACATCTCCTGACCCTGGCTGCCCCTTCGACTCGACGGCTCAGCCGGGCAGGGATGGGAGAAGTGCTACGTCCTCGGGAAGGGGAGCGCCCGCACTCGGAGGCTCTTACCGCGCCCGAATCACCGGCGATCACCCCCGAGCGACAACCACTGGTCGCGCCTGAACACGCATCACGCACAACCCTGCTGGACAGGCTTCACCCAGTGGGCGAAGACCCCCCTGTCCTGGAGCCGACGTCACTGCCGCCGACTCCGCTCGGTGGGGATCCAGGGAATCCCGTTGACCCAACCGGCTGCCGGGGTACGGGAATGGACCGAGCGTCGCCGATCGTGGTGCATTCTCGGCGCTGAGGCAAGGGGGTTCGTTACTCGCTAGTAACGGCCGTATAACCGAACAACGACCCACTGGTCTCGGTCGGCGACGCAGGGTGTCACCAGAGGCCTGGACAAAGTCATTGATCGGTGGACAGAAACCGACAGATCCTCGGCGCCGTCTTACTGCCAGTAACAGCGGCCGCGTTTACCAAGATTTGGTAAAGCGCGGCCGCCCTGGCCATCCATCGGCCAATTTTTCACCTGGGCATCACAAGCTGTGACGTTTAGCGACTGGTCAGAACCGGGCCGCCGCCCCGCTCAGAACAGCGCCCGCGCGAGCGCCCTGCGCGCCGCCGCGACCCGCGGATCGTCACCGCCCACCACCTCGAACAGCTCAAGCAGCCGACGGCGTACGGTGTCCCGGTCGTCGCCCGCCGTGCGGCGCACGGTGTCGATAAGCCGCCCGAAGGCGTCCTCGACGTGACCGCCCACCAGATCCAGGTCGGCGGCGGCGATCTGCGCCTGCGCGTCGTCCTGCCTGTCGGCCGCCTCCTTGCGCACCTGCTGCGGGTCCAGGCCCTGCACCCGCTGGAGCAACTCGGCCTGGGCGAGACCCAGTTTCGCCTCGCTGTTGGCCGGGTCGTCACTCAGGACGTTCCGGTAGGCCTGGACGGCACCGCCGAAGTCCCCGGCGTCCAGGGCCCGTACGGCGGCTTCGAGGAGCGAGTCGTACGGGCCGGCCGGCACCTCTTGGGCCGGCTGGGCGTCGCCGCCCGGCTCGGCGTCCGGGTCGACGACCAGGCCGGTCAGGCCGAAGCGCTGCTCGGCGACCTCCACCAACTGGTCCAGGGTCTGCCGGATCTGCGCCTCGGCGGCGGCCCCCTGGAAGAGCGGCAGGGCCTGCCCGGCGACGACCGCGAAGACCGCCGGGATCCCCTGGACCCCGAACTGCTGCATCAGCATCTGGTTGGCGTCGACATCGATCTTGGCAAGCAGAAAACGCCCGTTGTACTCGACGGCGAGTCGTTCCAGGACGGGGCTCAACTGCTTGCAGGGCTGACACCACTCGGCCCAGAAGTCGATGACGACGGGCACCTCGGCCGACCGTTGCAGGACATCCCGCTCGAACCCTGCTTCATCGACGTCGATGACGAGATCGGCCGGGGAGAGCCCGCCCGCCCCGCCGCCCTGTCGGGCCGCTTCGGCGCGCGCCTGCTCCGCCTTCGCCTTGGCCTCCTGGGCCGCCTTCACCGCGGCGAGGTCGACGACTCCGCTCATGGACATGTTCCGTGGCTGCATGCGTCTATCCTCCCCCGTTCTCCCGCCTGCGCGAAAAGCGTTCTGAAAGCCGGTCGTGGCACGTGCTGTCCGGCGCGGGATCCCCACCCCACGCCCGTGGTTTCGCTACGAGTCGTAGCGTAATGGCACAGGGTCCTTGCGGGACAACCGGCACCGGTGATCTCCCTCACGACCCCGCCCGAACCCAGGGCTATGGTCGAGGGATGCAGAGCCGCCCTGCCACCCCGCGCGCCACCGGACGCCCCCGCAGCGCGACCGCGGACACCGCGATCCTCGCGGCCACCCGGCAGGCCCTGACGGAACTCGGCTGGTCCAAGCTCACCCTGGGCGACGTGGCGCGGCGGGCCGGCGTCGCGAAGACCACGCTCTACCGCCGCTGGGCCGGCAAGAACGAACTGGTCGTGGACGCGGTGGCGGAACTCTTCGACGAACTGGAACTCCCCGACCGGGGCAGCCTCGGCGCCGACATCGAGGGTGTGGTCCTGCAGTTGGCCGCGATCCTGGACCGACCGGAGGCGAGGAACGGCCTGATGGCGGTGGTCGCCGAGGCGACCCGCGACGACGCCCTGCGCGAACGCGTCCGTGCCTCGATCGTGGACCGCCAGAAGCGCCTGGTCCTGACGGGCCGCTCGCGCGCCCAGCGGCGCGGTGAACTCCCCCCGGAGGCAACCCCGGAGGAAACCGCCCGCAAGATCGACCTGATCTTCGACATGGTCGCCGGCGCGGTCGTCCACCGCACCCTGGTCAGCGCCGAACCGGCGGACGAGGAGTGGGCACGCGACTTCACCCGGGTACTGCTGCTGGGGCTGACGGCGGCGGGCTAGGGCGGTCCCCGCACCGGGCTCGTGAACGTCTCAGAACCCGGCCGGCTCCGTGTACACCCCCCACTCGTCCCGCAGCGCCCCGCACACCTCGCCGAGGGTCGCTTCCGCCCTTACCGCGTCCAGCATCGGCTCGATCATGTTGGATCCGTCGCGCGCGGCGGCGACCATCGCGTCCAGCGCGGCCCGCACACCGGCCTCGTCCCGCGCGGCCCTGCGGGCGGCCAGCGCACGCACCTGCTCCCGCTCCACCTCGTGACTGACCCGCAGGATCTCCAGGTCGCCGGTGACCGACCCGGTGTGCACATTGACACCGACGACCTTCTTCTCGCCCTTCTCCAGGGCCCGCTGGTAGCGGAAGGCGGACTCGGCGATCTCGCCCGTGAACCAGCCGTCCTCGATCCCGCGCAGGATCCCGGAGGTGACCGGCCCGATCGGGTGCTGTCCGTCCGGGTGGGCGCGCAGCCCCCGCTCCTTGATCTGCTCGAAGATTTTCTCGGCGTCCGCCTCGATCCGGTCGGTCAGCTGCTCGACGAACCACGAACCGCCCAGCGGATCGGCCACGTTGGCGACCCCGGTCTCCTCCATCAGCACCTGCTGGGTGCGCAGCGCGATCTCCGCGGCCTGCTGGGAGGGCAGCGCGAGGGTCTCGTCGAGGGCGTTGGTGTGCAGCGAGTTGGTGCCGCCCAGCACGGCGGCCAGCGCCTCCACTGCCGTCCGCACCACGTTGTTGTACGGCTGCTGCGCGGTCAGCGAGACACCGGCGGTCTGGGTGTGGAAGCGCAGCCACTGCGCCTTGTCGGTCCGGGCCCCGTACACGCCCCGCATCCATCGCGCCCAGATACGGCGCGCCGCACGGAACTTGGCGATCTCCTCGAAGAAGTCCAGGTGCGCGTCGAAGAAGAAGGACAGCCCGGGTGCGAAGAGATCGACGTCGAGTCCGCGGCTCAGCCCGAGCTCCACGTATCCGAAGCCGTCGGCGAGCGTGTAGGCCAGCTCCTGCGCGGCCGTCGATCCGGCCTCGCGGATGTGGTAGCCGGAGACGGACAGCGGCTTGTAGGCGGGGATGCCGGCCGCGCAGTACTCCATCAGGTCGCCGATCAGGCGCAGGTGCGGCTCGGGCTCGAAGAGCCACTCCTTCTGGGCGATGTACTCCTTGAAGATGTCGGTCTGCAGGGTGCCGTTGAGGACGCCCGGGTCGACGCCCTGGCGTTCGGCGGCGACGAGGTACATGCAGAAGACCGGCACGGCCGGGCCGCTGATGGTCATGGAGGTCGTGACGTCACCCAGCGGGATGTCCTTGAACAGGACCTCCATGTCGGCCGCCGAGTCGACGGCGACGCCGCAGTGCCCGACCTCGCCCAGCGAGCGCGGATCGTCGGAGTCCCGCCCCATGAGGGTGGGCATGTCGAAGGCCACGGACAGCCCGCCGCCGCCGTTGGCCAGGATCATCTTGTAGCGCTCGTTGGTCTGCTCGGCGTTGCCGAACCCGGCGAACTGCCGGATGGTCCACGTGCGCCCGCGGTAGCCCGTCGGGTACAGGCCGCGGGTGAAGGGGTACTCCCCCGGCCAGCCGATCCGTTCGAAGCCGTCGTACGCGTCCCCGGGCCGTGGCCCGTACACCGGCTCCACCGGATCCCCCGAGAGCGTGGAGAAGTCGGCCTCACGCCTGCGCGCGGCGTCGTACCGGGCCTGCCAGCGTCGGCGGCCCTCCTCGATGGCGTCAGCGTCCATACCACCGAATTTACTAGGACGTCCTAGTACCTGTCGATCGCTGACCGCCGCACGCGTGTCGTACGGCGGCGCGGGTTAGGCCTTGGCGGTCACCGGAGTGTTGTCGGCGGTCTTCGCCTCCAGCTCGCGGGTGACCTTGCGCTCCACGAAGAAGGCGGCGGTGGGAATGGTCCCGGCCAGCAGCACCCACAGCTGCTTGGCCACCGGCCACTTCGCCTTCGAGCCCAGGTCGAAGGCGAAGACCAGGTAGACGACGTACAGCCAGCCGTGCGCGATGCCCACGACACGGGTGAAACCGTCGGCGCCGTCCAGGTCGAGCAGGTACTTGGCGATCACGCCGAGGGTCAGCAGGACCAGCAGCACACCGGTGACGTAGGCCATGACGCGGTAGCGGGTCAGCACGCTCTTTTTCATGCGTACGAGCGTAACCACGCACTCCGGTAGATCTTGGCCCGGGTCGGTCGCCGGGTCAGTCCTCGTCGAAGTCGCTCGCGGACACCCGCAGCGGCCTCAGCAGCGCGAAGATCTCGCCGCACTCCTCGGCGTCGTACACCCCGAGCCCGAAGTCCATCGCCATCAGGTCGCGGGTGGCCGCGTCCACCACCTCGCGGCCCTTGTCGGTGATGGTGGCGAGCGTGCCGCGCCCGTCGTTGGGGTTGGGACGCCTGGCCACCAGGCCGGACCGCACCAGGCGGTCGACGGTGTTCGTCACCGACGTGGGGTGCACCATGAGCCGCTCACCGATCTTCGACATCGGCAGCTCGCCGGCCTTGGAGAAGGTGAGCAGCACCAGCGCCTCGTACCGCGCGAACGTCAGTCCGTACGGCTTGACGACCGCGTCGACCTCGGCGAGCAGGATCTGCTGCGCCCGCATGATCGAGGTGATCGCGGCCATGGACGGCACGTTTCCCCAGCGCTGCTTCCAGAGTTCGTCGGCACGGGCGATGGGGTCGAAGGGAAGGCTGAGCGGCTTCGGCACGACCCAGACCTTACCGGCCGGTCACATGGTGGTCAGCCCCGTCTCGCCCTTCGGTCCACGGCGCCGACCGGGCATCCGGCGGCGATCGTCCTTCCGGGGCGAGCCACCTACCCCTGCTCCGGCCGCCCCGCGAGATGCTGTTCGACCGTCTCGACCTTGGACGTCAGCCCGTCCGTCACCCCGGGCCGGATGTCGGCCTTGAGGACCAGCGAGACGCGCGGCGCGCGCCGCTCGACCGCCGCGACGGCACGCTTGACGACGTCCATGACCTCGTCCCACTCCCCCTCGACGGAGGTGAACATGGCGTCGGTCCGGTTCGGCAGGCCGGATTCGCGGACCACCCGGACGGCGTCGGCGACGTACTCCCCCACGTCCTCACCGACCCCCAGCGGCGTCACGGAGAAGGCGACGATCATGCGCCGACGACCCCTTCCTTCTCCTGGCGGGCGCGGGAGGCGATGACCGCGTCCTCGGCCTCGCGGCGCAGCTTGCGCTCGGCGAAGAAGCCGCCGGTGGGCAGCACGGAGAGGACGAAGTAGAGGAGGCCGGTCTTCAGGGACCACTTGGCGCGGTTCCAGGCGTCCGCCCAGAAGATCACGTACAGGATGAACAGGACGCCGTGGATCATCCCCATCACGGGGACCGCGTTGAAGTCCGTGGTCCGCTTCAGCACCGAGCAGACGAGCAGGAGCAGGAAGGAGATCGCCTCGGGGGCCGAGACCAGCCGGAGACGGCGGAGGGCGGTGGCGGTCTTGATGTCCACAGGTCACCTTCGGTGGGAGTGATGTCGGACGGCTTGTGAATACGGGCACAAACGTCCGCCCATTGTGGCAAACGTCCGCCGGGGCCCCGTGCCGGGGGTGGGAGGGCCCGTTCGGGCGACCGGAGACGTGCGTCAGGGTTGCGATCAGGGTGTCAGTCCTCCCGCAAGCCCTGTCGGCGCAGGCGTGCTGCCGCTACCTTCGCTGCGTGGCGATGTTCCGACTTCAAGGCAGCAAGGTGCTCGCCGTCGACATGACCGGGGACGCCGTGAAGGCGAAGAACGGCTCGATGGTCGCGTACGACGGGCAGATGGACTTCAAGAAACTCAGCGGCGGCGGTGAGGGCCTGCGGGGGATGGTGACCCGGCGGATCACCGGCGAGCAGATGACACTGATGGAGGTGAAGGGGCACGGGACGTGCTGGTTCGCCGACCGGGCCTCGGAGATCAACCTCGTCGCCCTCCAGGGCGACAAGCTGTACGTGGAGTCGAGCAATCTGCTCGCGACCGACTCGGGCCTGCGGACCGGCACGTCGTTCACGGGGATGCGCGGGGCCACCCAGGGCAACGGCCTGTTCACGACGACGATCGAGGGGCACGGTCAGGCCGCGATCATGTCGGACGGGCCGGCGGTCGTGCTCCGGGTGAGCGGGCAGTATCCGCTGACCGTCGACCCGGGGGCGTACGTCGCGCACCAGGGGAACCTGCGGCAGTCGTTCCAGTCCGGGGTGACGTTCCGTACGTTCATGGGCGAGGGCGGCGGCGAGGCCTTCCAGGTCCGCTTCGAGGGGGACGGTCTGGTGTACGTCCAGCCGAGTGAGCGGAACACGATCGCGGGGGATGTGTGACATGGCCCTGCGTGAGATCAACTCCAAGATGGTCGAGGCGACCGTCCTGCCCGGGCAGCGGCTGTTCAGTCAGCGCGGGGCGATGCTCGCCTACCGGGGCGAGGTGTCCTTCACCCCGAACATCCAGGGCGGCCAGGGCGGGGTGATGTCGATGATCGGCCGCCGGGTGGCGAACGAGGCGACTCCGCTGATGTCCGTCGAGGGCAGCGGCACCGTGCTGTTCGGTCACGGCGGCCACCACGTCCAGGTGATCAACATGACCGGCGACACCCTCTACGTGGAGGCGGACCGGCTGCTCGCCTTCGAGGGCACCCTGGAGCAGGGCACGATGTTCATGGGCTCCCAGGGCGGCGTCATGGGCATGGTCCGCGGCCAGGTCACCGGCCAGGGACTGTTCACCACCACGCTGCGCGGGCACGGCGCGGTGGCGGTGATGGCGCACGGCGGTGTCATCGAGGTCCCGATCACCCCGCAGCGCCCGGTCCATGTCGACCCGCAGGCGTACGTCGCCCACCACGGCGACGTACGCAACAAGCTGTCCACCGCGCTGGGCTGGCGGGACATGGTGGGACGCGGCTCCGGCGAGGCGTTCCAGCTGGAGCTGAGCGGCAACGGCGCGGTGTACGTCCAGGCCTCGGAGGAGAAGCTGTGAGCATGTACGGGGCCCCGGGCGGCGGCCCGACCGTCTACGACCCGATGACGCTGCCGTCCGACGACAACGTGAACAACTACACCTTCTGCGTGGAGCTCAAGGGGAGCCAGTGGTTCCTGCAGAAGGGGAAGATGATCGCCTACTACGGCTCGATGGACTTCAACGGCATCGGGCACGGCCGGCTCGACCGCCTCGTCCGTACGTCCTTCCATTCGCCTCTGCACGCCAGCGACTGGGTGGTGGCGGAGGGCTCGGGCAAGATGCTCCTCGCCGACCGGGCCTTCGACGTGAACTCCTACGACCTGGACAACGGCAACCTGACCATTCGCTCAGGCAACTTGCTCGCTTTTCAGCCAAGTCTCGCGCTCAAACAGTCGATCGTGCCGGGTTTTCTGACACTCATCGGAACCGGAAAGTTCGTGGCGGCCTCCAACGGTCCCGTGGTGTTCATGGAACCCCCGATCCGGGTGGACCCGCAGGCGCTCGTCGGCTGGGCGGACTGCCCCTCTCCGTGCCACCACTACGACCACGGCTACATGACCGGCCTGATGGGCGGTCTACGTGCGATGACGGGCCTCGGCGGGGCCTCCGGGGAAGAGCACCAGTTCGAGTTCGTCGGGGCCGGTACGGTCCTCCTCCAGTCGTCCGAGGCGCTCATGGCCGAGCAGGCCACGGGGGCGGTTCCGCAGCAGGACGGAGTACCCGGTGGGGGCGGGGGGCCGATGGGCCACGGAGGGCAGGCGGGCGCACCGCGCCTTCCCGGACAGCTGGGGGACCTCCAGCGTCGCTTCGGGCTGTGAGCGGTAGTCTGCGGAGGGTGACGTCGAACGTGTGCGCGCCGATGTCACCGCCACCCTCACTAGTTCGCCTTTCAACCTTTTAGGTAGACTTCATTCATGGAGACCGAGACGGCCACACGCTGGCTGACGGATGCGGAGCAGTGCGCCTGGCGCACCCACCTGGAGGTCAACAGACTGTTGACGTACCAGCTCGAAAAGGACCTGCAGCCGTTCGGCCTGACAATGAACGACTACGAGATCCTCGTCAATCTCTCCGAGTCGGAGGGCGTACGGATGCGGATGAGTGACCTCGCCTCCGCCACCCTCCAGTCCAAGAGCCGCCTCTCCCACCAGATCACCCGCATGGAGAACGCGGATCTGGTGCGGCGCGAGAACTGCGAGTCGGACCGCCGGGGTCTGTACGCGGTGCTCACCGAGACGGGCATGGAGACGATGAAGAAGGTCGCGCCCCACCATGTGGCGTCCGTGCGGAGGCACTTCATCGATCTGCTGCCCCCCGAGGCCCTGACGGAACTCGACAAGGGCCTGAAGCCCATCGCGGAACACCTCCGCGGGCAGCGGGGACGCCCCTGACACAGGGCACTCCTAGGGCCTTCGAAACACGCCCTAGACGATCACCGGCAGGCGGAGTTCGAACTGGGCTCCGCCTGCCGGTGCGTCACGGACGGTGAGGGTGCCACCGTGCCGGACGGCGACATCCCGGGCGATCGCGAGGCCGAGCCCAGCGCCGCCGTCGTCGCGGCTGCGGGCCGCGTCCAGCCGTACGAACCGCTCGAAGATCCGCTCCCGGTCGCCCTCCGGCACCCCGTCGCCGTCGTCGGCGACCTCGACCACCGCCCAGTCCCCCGCGCGCCGCACGGTCACCCGGACGGCCGAACGGGCGTGCCGCCCCGCGTTGTCCAGCAGGTTGGTGAGCAGCCGCCCCACCTGCCCCCGGGACCCCACCACCGTCACGCCCTCAGGCGCCTCGACCGTCACGCCCGTGCGCCCGTCGGCCTCCTCCCGGGCCAGCGCGGCGAGGTCGAGCCGCGCGTCGGCCGTGGGCCGCTCCCCGGCGTCCAGCCGGGCCAGCAGCAACAGGTCGGCGGCGAGGCGTTGCAGTCGTACGGTGTCCTCGACCGCTCCCCCCACGTCCAGCAGCTCGGGGTGGGCGGCGCCCACTTCGAGCTGGGTGCGCAGGGACGCGATCGGGCTGCGCAGCTCGTGCGAGGCGTCGGCGACGAACCGGCGCTGGCGCTCCACGGAGCTCTCCAGGGCGGTGAGCGTCTCGTTGGTGGTGCGGGCTAGGCGGGCCACCTCGTCGTGCGTGTCCGGCACCGGTACGCGGCGCGCGAGGTCCTCGGAGGCGGTGATCGCGGCCATCTCGCCGCGGATGCCCTCGACCGGGCGCAGGGCGCGCCGGGTGACCAGCCAGGTCACCGCCGCGACGACCGCGAGCAGCAGCGGGAAGCCGACCAGCATGACGGTCAGCGCGGTGCGCACGGCGCCCTGCTCGGCGGACAGGGGCGCGCCGGCGTAGACGGTGAGCGTGCCCGCCTTCTCGGTCTCCACCTGGACGGCGGCGAAGCGGTAGTCGGCGCTCTCGTGGTCCACGGTCACCGAACCGTTGCTGAAGGTGGTCTTGTCGTCGATGTCGCCCGGTTCGAGGAGATCGGCGGCGTCGGAGTGGTCGTCGTCGTCCTCGCGCTCGTCCTCGTCGCTCTGGTCGCTGTTCGCGGCGGGCTTGGTCGTCTGCCGCTGCACGGCGTCGGTGGCCGTGCCGCTGATCCGTTCCAGGTCCTTGGTGACCGCCAGCAGCGTCCCGTGCTCGTCGACGACCTGGACCGGCTCCTCGCCCTCGTCCAGGTCCAGTTGCCCCGGGGTCTTCCCCAGGGACAGGTCGGTGGCCACCGACCGCGCGGTGTGCTCCGCCTGGGTGCCGGCCTGGCCCATCAGGTTGGAGCGCAGGGACAGCAGGACGGCGGCCCCGGCGGCGACCAGCGCCACGGCCACCACGAGCGTCGCGGCGAGGGTCGCCCGGGACCGGACGGAGCCGAACAGACGGCTCATCGCCGCTCCGCCTCCAGCCGGTACCCGGCGCCGCGGACCGTGCGGATGAGCTCGGGGCGCAGCTTGCGCCGCAGGGTGCTGACGTAGACCTCGACGATGTTCGGGTCGCCCTCGTACGCGAAGTCCCAGACGTGCTCCAGCATCTGCGACTTGGACACCACCTCGCCGGCCCGCAGCACCAGTTGCTCCAGGACGGAGAACTCCTTCGCCGTCAGGGTGATCTCGTCCTCGCCGAGGAAGACGCGGTGGGCGGCGGTGTCCACCTTGAGGTCGCCGTGGACGTGCACGGGCGAGCCGCCGGCGCCCTGGCCGCGTCGCCGCAGCAACGCCTTGATGCGGGCGACGAGGACGACGTACGAGAACGGTTTGGTCAGGTAGTCGTCGGCGCCCGTGTCCAGCCCCTCCGCCTCGTCGTACTCGCCGTCCTTGGCGGTGAGCATCAGGATCGGCACCTCGTGGCCGGCGGCGCGCAGGGCGGCGCAGACGCGGTAGCCGTTGAGGCCCGGCAGCATGATGTCGAGGATCAGCAGGTCGTACGCCCCCTCGGTGGCCCGGTGCAGGCCCTCCCGGCCGTCGTGGACGACGTCCACGGCGTACCCCTCGGCGGTCAGTCCCCTGGCGAGCGACAGGGCCAGCCGTTTCTCGTCCTCCACGATCAGGAGTCGGAAGGGGGCGCGCGAAGGGTCTCGATCAGGGTGATGGGCGTCGGGTGGGCGCATGCGTAAAGGTTCGCAAAGCGAAGCTGAAGATCTCTTCAGGGGGTTTCAGGTTCCTCTCAGCGTCCCTCGGCGATGGTGGTGAACGTCGAAAAGCGCACGCAATCGGCGTGAAGCCGCAAGAAACTGGAGGAAGCCCCATGAAGCGCAACATCGTGATCGCCGCCGTCACGGCCGCCGCCCTGGTCGGTGGCGGCACCGCCACAGCCCTCGCGGTGAGCGGCGACGGCGACGGCACGGCGCGACAGGCGGCGGACGTACGGGGGGCGGGCGACGACGCGCAGGGCGCCGGCGCCGCCTCGACGGACGACGACTCCGCGTCGGCCGCCTCCGCGAAGGTGACCGCAGCGGACGCCATCGCCTCCGCGCTGCGTCAGTCCCCGGGCACCGCCGTCTCCGCCGAGCTGGACGATCAGGACGGTGACGACCAGGGGCCGGCCGCGTGGGAGGTCGATGTGCTCGCCGCCGACAACACCTGGCACAGCGTGCGGATCGACCCCGCAGACGGCAAGGTCCTCGGCTCCCACGGCGAGCGCGAGGACGACACCGGCCAGGTGCGGGCCGCGCTGAAGGGCTCGTCCGTGACGGCGGCCGAGGCCGCGAAGGCCGCGGCCGGCAAGGGCACGGTGACGTCGGTGGAGCTGGACGAGGACGGCACGGCCAAGTCCTGGGACGTGGAGACGCAGAGCGCCGGCAAGGCCGAGCAGGAGTGGAACGTCGACCTGAAGAGCGGCAAGATCACCGCTGACCGGCCGGACGATCACGGCGACGACGACACCGACGCCGGTGACGACGACTGACGTCACGGTTCACGAACACGCCGGACGGGCCACGGAACCGGCCCGTCCGGCGTTCGTGCGCTCAGCCCTCCGTCAGCCCGGCCACCAGCTCGTCCGCCGCCCGGTACGGGTCCAGGCCGCCGGCGACGATCTTCTCGGCCAGCGCGCCCAGTCGCCGGTCCCCGTGCAGGTCCGCGATGCGCTCCCGCAGCGCGGTGACCGCGATGGTCTCCACCTCGCGAGCCGCGCGGGCCCGCCGGCGGTCCGCCAGGACGCCCCGTTCCTCCATCCAGGCCCGGTGCTTGTCCAGCGCCTCGACGACCTCGTCGATGCCCTCACCGCGGGCGGCGACCGTCTTGACGATGGGCGGGCGCCAGTCGCCGGGGCCCCGGGACTCGCCCAGGCCGAGCATGTGGTTCAGTTCGCGCGCGGTCGCGTCGGCCCCGTCCCGGTCGGCCTTGTTGACGACGTACACATCGCCGATCTCCAGGATTCCGGCCTTGGCCGCCTGGATGCCGTCGCCCATCCCGGGGGCCAGCAGCACCACCGAGGTGTCCGCCTGGGAGGCGATCTCGACCTCCGACTGGCCCACGCCGACCGTCTCGACCAGGATCACATCGCAGCCCGCCGCGTCCAGGACCCGGATCGCCTGCGGGGCCGCCCAGGCGAGGCCGCCGAGGTGGCCGCGGGTCGCCATCGAGCGGATGTAGACGCCGGGGTCGGACGCGTGGTCGGACATGCGGACGCGGTCGCCGAGCAGCGCCCCGCCGGAGAACGGTGAGGACGGGTCGACGGCCAGGACACCGACCCGCCTGCCCTGCTTGCGGTACGCCGTCACCAGCGCGGAGGTCGACGTGGACTTGCCCACGCCCGGCGAGCCCGTCAGCCCCACCACGTACGCCCCTCCCGTCAACGGGGCCAGCGTCGCCATGACCTCCCTGAGCTGTGGGGACGCCCCCTCCACCAGGGAGATCAGCCGGGCCACGGCCCGCGGCCGGCCTTCCCTGGCCTGGGCGACCAGCGAGGAGACGTCCTGCATCACAGCTCCGTTCTGCCGGGCGACGTACGGCGCGCTCAGGCCTTCGGTACCCGCACCACCAGCGCGTCACCCTGACCGCCGCCGCCGCACAGCGCGGCCGCGCCCACACCACCGCCGCGCCGCTTCAGCTCCAGGGCCAGGTGCAGCACGAGACGGGCGCCGGACATGCCGATCGGGTGACCGAGGGCGATGGCACCGCCGTTGACATTCACCCTTTCTGTGGACACCCCGAGGTCCTTCATTGACTGCACCGCGACGGCCGCGAAGGCCTCGTTGATCTCGATCAGGTCGAGGTCGGCGACCTCCAGGCCCTCCTTCTTGAGGGCGTGCAGGATGGCGTTGGACGGCTGCGACTGCAGGGAGTTGTCGGGGCCCGCCACATTGCCGTGGGCGCCGATCTCCGCGATCCACTCCAGGCCCAGCTCCTGCGCCTTCGCCTTGCTCATCACGACCACCGCGGCGGCGCCGTCGGAGATCTGCGAGGCCGACCCCGCGGTGATGGTGCCGTCCCGGGTGAACGCGGGGCGCAGCTTGCCGAGCGACTCCGCGGTGGTCTCCCCGCGAATGCCCTCGTCCTTGCTGAACACGACCGGCTCGCCCTTGCGCTGCGGGATCTCGACCGGAGTGATCTCGGCCTCGAACAGGCCGTTCTTCTGGGCGGCGGCCGCGCGCTGGTGGGACAGGGCCGAGAACTCGTCCTGCTCCGGACGGGCGATGCCCAGACGGGTGTTGTGCTTCTCCGTGGACTCGCCCATGGCGATGTTCTCGAAGGCGTCGGTGAGACCGTCGTACGCCATCGCGTCGAGCATCTCGATCGCGCCGTACTTGAAGCCCTCCCGGGACTTCGGCAGCAGGTGGGGGGCGTTGGTCATGGACTCCTGGCCGCCCGCGACGATCACCTCGAACTCGCCGGCGCGGATCAGCTGGTCGGCCAGCGCGATGGCGTCGAGGCCGGACAGACACACCTTGTTGACGGTGAGCGCCGGGACGTTCATCGGAATGCCGGCCTTGACGGCGGCCTGACGTGCCGGGATCTGTCCCGCCCCGGCCTGCAGCACCTGGCCCATGATGACGTACTGCACCTGGTCGCCGCCGATCCCGGCGCGGTCCAGAGCGGCCTTGATCGCGAAGCCGCCGAGGTCGGCTCCTGAGAAGGACTTCAGCGAGCCCAGCAACCGCCCCATGGGCGTCCGGGCGCCGGCGACGATCACCGAGGTCGTGCTGTTCGATCCAGTCATGAGCTGCGATCCCCTTACCGGCCCGCACAGGCCGAGGAGTGAACGAGGGTTTACTTCGAATGTACTGAGCGGTAGCACACTCCGTCATCCGGCTGTCGGTGTGATCGCGCGCACGTTGCGTAACCACCCTTGTCGCGCTGCACTGAATTCATGCTGACGCGAATCGACCACATCGGGATCGCCTGTTTCGACCTCGACAAGACCGTCGAGTTCTACCGGGCCACCTACGGCTTCGAGGTTTTCCACTCCGAGGTCAACGAGGAGCAGGGCGTGCGTGAGGCCATGCTCAAGATCAACGAAACGTCCGACGGCGGGGCCTCCTACCTGCAGCTCCTGGAGCCGACGCGGGAGGACTCCACCGTCGCGAAGTGGCTGGCGAAGAACGGCGAGGGCGTCCACCACATCGCCTTCGGTACGGCGGATGTCGACGGGGAGGCCGCCGACATCCAGGGCAAGGGCGTACGCGTCCTGTACGAAGAGCCGCGACGCGGTTCCATGGGGTCACGAATCACCTTCCTGCACCCGAAGGATTGCCATGGCGTACTGACAGAACTGGTCACTTCGGCGCCTGTTGAGTCACCTGAGCACTGACCCTCGTACATATGGGCCGGTAGGGTTGGGGCGGTCGCCGCTCGCAACGAGGGCGACCGGGGTCCTGTCCTTGCGGCGGGACCTGACCGGGGTCCGGGTTTCGGGGGACGAGCGTCGGGGCAGCAGCCCGTGCTCCGCCGTTGATCTGACACCATTCCCCGGGAGCCCCGTTCGGCGTACGGACGGAGCTCGTACGGAGAGACTTGCGACCAGGGGACGGATGGGACCGCGCAGTGCGGGGCTACGAGAGCCAGGAGCGGGAACCGGCGGCTGACGTCGACCACCTCACTCGTTTCGAAGCCGAGATGAAGCGGCTGAAGACCGAGCGGGAAAAGGCGATCCAGCACGCCGAGGACCTCGGCTACCAGGTCGAGGTGCTGCGCGCCAAGTTGCACGAGGCGCGGCGCACCATCATGTCCCGGCCCAGCTTCGACGGCGGTGACCTCGGCTACCAGGCCGAGCAGTTGCTGCGCAACGCGCAGGTCCAGGCCGACCAGCTGCGCCAGGAGGCCGAGCGTGAGCTGAGCCAGGCCCGGTCGCAGACCCAGCGCATCCTCCAGGAGCACGCCGAGCAGGCCGCCCGGCTCCAGGCGGAGCTGCACCAGGAGGCGGTCACCCGCCGCCAGCAGCTGGACCAGGAGCTGTCCGAGCGCCGGCAGACCGTCGAGTCGCACGTCAACGAGAACGTGGCGTGGGCCGAGCAGCTGCGCGCCCGGACGGAGCAGCAGGCCCGCCGGCTTCTCGACGAGACCCGCGCGGAGACCGAGCAGGCCATGGCCGCCGCCCGCGCGGAGGCCGAACGGGTGACCTCGGAGGCCCGGCAGCGGTTGCAGAGCGAGGCCGAAGCGGCCCGCGCGGAGGCCGAGCAGCTGCTGCGGCGGGCCCGCGCGGACGCCGAACGCCTGCTGAACGCCGCCTCCACCCAGGCCCAGGAGGCCACCGACCACGCCGAGCAGCTGCGGACGTCCACCGCGACCGAGTCGGACACGGCCCGTCGTGAGGCGCAGGAGCTCAGCCGGACCGCCGAGCAGCGCATGGCGGAGGCCGACACGGCCCTGCGGGAGGCACGCTCCGAGGCGGAGAAGCTGGTCGCCGAGGCCAAGGCGGCCGCCGAGAAGGCGCTGTCGAGTGCCGAGTCGACCAACGAGCAGCGCACCCGCACGGCGAAGGAGCAGGTCGCCCGGCTGGTCACCGAGGCCACCAAGGAGGCCGAAGCCACCCGGGAGTCCGCCGAGCAGATCGTCGCGGACGCCCGCGCCGAGGCCGAGAAGCTGCTGGACGAGGCAGCCGAGAAGGCCCGCAACCTCACCGCCGAAGAGAGCGCGACGCAGCTGTCCAAGGCCGCCAAGACCGCCGAGGAGGTCCTGACCAGGGCCCAGGAGGACGCGCAGAACACCACCAAGGCCGCCGCCGAGGAGGCCGAGCGGATCCGCACCGAGGCGGAGACCGAGGCGGACCGGCTGCGGGCCGAGGCGCACGACATCGCCGAGCAGCTCAAGGGCACGGCGAAGGACGACACCAAGGAGTACCGCGCCAAGACGGTCGAGCTGCAGGAGGAGGCCCGTCGGCTGCGCGGCGAGGCCGAGCAGCTGCGCGCCGACGCGGTCGCCGAGGGCGAGAAGATCCGCTCCGAGGCCCGCAAGGAGGCCGTCCAGCAGATCGAGGAGGCGGCCAGGACCGCCGAGGAACTGCTGGCCAAGACCCGGCAGGACGCGGACGAGCTGCGCCAGAAGGCCACCGCGGACAGCGAGAAGGTCCGTACCGAGGCCATCGAGCGGGCGACCACCCTGCGCCGGCAGGCCGAGGAGACGCTGGAGCGCACCCGCAACGAGGCCGAGCAGCAGCGCGCCGAGGCCGTCGAGCTGTCCGAGGAGATCAAGGCCGCCGCCGAGCGGGCCGCGGACGAGCTGCGCGAGGAGAGCGAGCGGGCCGCGGAGGCCCGTCGCGCGGAGGCCGCCGAGGAACTGACCCGGCTGCACACCGAGGCCGAGGAACGGCTCGCCTCCGCCGAGCGGGCTCTGACCGAGGCCCGCGAGGAGGCCTCCCGGATCCGCCGCGAGGCCGGCGAGGAGAGCGACCGGCTGCGCGGCGAGGCCGCCGAGCGGATCCGTTCGCTCCAGCAGCAGGCCGAGGCGGAGGCGGAGCGGCTGCGCACCGAGGCCGCGTCGGACGCGTCCGCGTCCCGCGCGGAGGGCGAGGCCGTCGCCGTGCGCCTGCGGTCGGAGGCCGCGTCCGAGGCCGAGCGGCTGAAGTCGGAGGCGAAGGACACCGCCGACCGGGTACGGGCGGAGGCGCAGGCCGCCGCCGAGCGGCTGTCGACGGAGGCGTCGGAGACGCTGGCCGCCGCGCGGGAGGAGGCCGACCGGCGTCGGCGCGAGGCCGAGGAGTACCTCGGTTCCGCCCGGCAGGAGGCCGACCAGGAGCGTGAGCGGGCCCGCGAGCAGAGCGAGGAGCTGCTGGCCTCGGCGCGCAAGCGCGTGGAGGAGGCGCAGGCCGAGGCCGTACGACTGGTCGAGGAGGCCGAGCGGCGGGCCACCGAGATGGTGTCCGCCGCCGAGCAGCACGCCCAGCAGGTGCGGGACTCGGTCGCCGGGCTGCACGAGCAGGCGCAGGAGGAGATCACCGGGCTGCGCAGCGCCGCCGAGCACGCGGCGGACCGTACCCGCCGAGAAGCCCAGGAGGAGGCGGACCGGGTCCGCTCCGACGCCTACTCCGAGCGGGAGCGCGCCACCGAGGACGCGAGCCGGGTCCGGCAGCAGGCGAACGAGGAGTCCGAGGCCGCCAAGTCGCTCGCGGAGCGCACGGTCTCGGAGGCGATCGCGGAGGCGGAGCGGCTCAGGTCGGAGGCGTCCGAGCACGCCCAGCGGCTGCGTACGCAGGCGTCGGAGACCATCGCCGAGGCCGACCAGGCGGCGGGGCGTACCCGGGCGGACGCCCGCGAGGACGCCAACCGCATCCGGTCGGACGCGGCCACGCAGGCCGACGCCCTGATCACCGAGGCACGCAACGAGGCCGAGCGGCTCACCACCGAGACGATCACGGACACCGACCGGCTGCGCCGGGAGACGGTGGCCGAGGCCGAGCGGCTGCGGTTGGAGACGATCGCGGAGGCCGAGCGCGTACGGTCCGAGGCGCTCGCCCAGGCCGAGCAGTTGGTCGGCGAGGCCAGGGGCGACGCGGAGCGGCTGCGCGCGGAGGCCGCGGACACCGTCGGGGCGGCCCAGCAGCACTCCGAGCGGGTCCGCGCCGAGGCGGAGCGGGTCCGGACGGAGGCGGAGACGGCGGCCGAGCGGCTGGTCAACTCCGCGCGCGAGGAGGCCGAGCACACCCTCGACGAGGCCCGGCAGAACGCCCACAAGCGCCGTTCCGAGGCTGCCGAGCAGGTCGACAAGCTCATCACGGAGACCACCGCCGAGGCCGACAAGCTGCTCACCGAGGCGCAGCAGCAGGCGCAGAAGACCACCGCGGAGGCGGAGTCCCGGGCCGACAGCATGGTCGGCGCCGCCCGCACCGAGGCGGACCGGCTGGTGTCCGAGTCGACGGTCGAGGGCAACGCGCTGGTGGAGCGGGCCCGCACGGACGCGGACGAGCTGCTCGTCGGTGCCCGCCGGGACGCCACCGCGATCAGGGAGCGCGCCGAGGAGCTGCGCGAACGCATCACGGGCGAGATCGAGAGCCTGCACGAGCGGGCCCGCCGCGAGGCCGCCGAGACGATGAAGACGACCGGCGACCGCTGCGACGCCCTCATCAAGGCGGCCGAGGAGCAGCTCGCCAAGGCCGAGGCGAAGGCCAAGGAACTGGTCTCGGAGGCCAACTCCGAGGCGGGCAAGGTCCGGATCGCCGCCGTGAAGAAGGCCGAGGGGCTCCTGAAGGAGGCCGAGCAGAAGAAGGCGGCGTTGATCAGGGAAGCCGAAGAGCTCAGGGCGGAGGCGATCCGCGAGGCGAAGCGCACGGTCGAGGAGGGCAAGCGCGAGCTGGAGATCCTGGTTCGCCGCCGGGAGGACATCAACGCCGAGATCTCCCGTGTCCAGGACGTCCTGGAGGCGTTGGAATCCTTCGAGGCGCCCGGAGCGGGCAAGGACGGCGTCAAGGCGGGGGCCGTGGTCGGTGCCCCTCGTTCGGGTGGCAAGGCGTCAGAGGGTTAGAACAGACGGCGGATTCCGGTACCTTCTGGGGCCTTTGACCAAGTCTTTGGCAAGTCGTCCCGCGGTTAGCCACCCAAAAGGGGTGTCATTCTCCAGATCAAACGCGCATCCGCTCGATGACAGACCGCTTCGGCCCCTAGGATTCCCCCTATCACCTCACCGGTCTCATTTGACAGGAACCCCATGAGCGACACTTCCCCCTACGGCTTCGAGCTTGTGCGGCGTGGGTACGACCGCGCGCAGGTGGACGAACGGATCTCGAAGCTCGTCTCCGATCGTGACAGCGCTCTCGCCCGCATCACCGCTCTGGAAAAGCGCATCGAGGAGCTCCACCTCGAGACGCAGAACGCCCAGGCCCAGGTGAACGACGCCGAGCCGTCGTACGCCGGTCTGGGCGCGCGTGTCGAGAAGATCCTCCGTCTCGCCGAGGAAGAGGCCAAGGACCTGCGCGAGGAGGCGCGTCGCGCCGCCGAGCAGCACCGTGAGCTGGCCGAGTCGGCCGCCCAGCAGGTCCGCAACGACGCAGAATCGTTCGCTGCGGAGCGCAAGGCCAAGTCCGAGGACGAGGGCGCCCGGATCGTCGAGAAGGCCAAGAGCGAGGCTTCGCAGCTGCGTTCCGAGGCGCAGAAGGACGCGCAGTCGAAGCGTGAGGAGGCCGACGCCCTCTTCGAGGAGACCCGCGCCAAGGCCGCGCAGGCCGCCGCCGACTTCGAGACGAACCTCGCCAAGCGCCGCGAGCAGTCGGAGCGCGACCTGGCGTCCCGTCAGCAGAAGGCGGAGAAGCGTCTCGCGGAGATCGAGCACCGCGCGGAGCAGCTGCGCCTGGAGGCGGAGAAGCTGCGCACGGACGCCGAGCGTCGCGCCCGTCAGACCGTCGAGACGGCTCAGCGCCAGGCCGAGGACATCGTGGCCGACGCCAACGCCAAGGCGGACCGCATCCGTTCGGAGTCCGAGCGGGAGCTGGCGGCTCTCACCAACCGCCGCGACTCCATCAACGCCCAGCTGACCAACGTGCGCGAGATGCTCGCCACGCTCACGGGCGCCGCGGTGGCCGCCGCCGGCACGCCGGCCGACGACGAGCCGGTCTCCCGGGGTGTCCCGGCTCAGCAGTCCCGGTGACCGCCAGCGGGTGACGTAGTACGGCCGGGCCCGCATCCTCTGCGCAGGGGGTGCGGGCCTTCCTCGTGCCCGAGCTCGCCCGGCCGACGGCGAGAACAAGCCGTCCACGACCATTGCCTGCGTGCTGTCCGTGGCCGGATCCCTGCCGTCTTTCACGTTTCTTGTCACACTCGTCGGCCCCCGTTTGCCCAGCCGGTTGGCATTCGCGGAACACGGGTCCTAGCGTGGTCCGCATGATCGAGCTGGAGGGCCTCACCAAGCGGTACGGCGAGAAGACGGCGGTCAACAACCTGACCTTCACCGTCAGACCCGGCATCGTGACGGGCTTCCTCGGGCCGAACGGCGCCGGGAAGTCGACCACCATGCGCATGATGCTCGGCCTCGACCGCCCCACCGCCGGGGACGTCCGTATCGACGGCAAGCACTACGACCAGCTCAAGGACCCGCTGACGTACATCGGCGCCCTGCTGGACGCCAAGGCCATGCACGGCGGCCGGAGCGCCCACAACCACCTGCTGTGCCTCGCGCAGAGCAACGGCATCCCGAAGAAGCGGGTGCACGAGGTGCTGGACACGGTGGGTCTCACCGCGGTCGCGAAGAAGAAGGCCAAGGGGTTCTCGCTCGGCATGGGCCAGCGCCTCGGCATCGCGGGCGCGCTGCTCGGCGACCCGCGGATCCTGATGTTCGACGAGCCGGTCAACGGGCTCGACCCCGAGGGCATCCACTGGATCCGCAACCTGATGAAGACGCTGGCCGCGCAGGGCCGTACGGTCTTCGTCTCCTCACACCTGATGAGCGAGATGGCGCTGACCGCCGACCACCTCGTCGTCATCGGCCAGGGGCGGCTGCTCGCCGACACCTCCATGGCCGACTTCATCGCGCAGAACTCGCGCTCGTACGTCCGGGTCCGCAGCCCGCAGCGTGAGCGTCTGCTCGACGTGCTGCACCGCGCCGGGGTCACCGTGGTGGAGACCGGCAACGGCTCGCTGGAGGTCGACGGCAGCAAAGCCGAGTACATCGGCGAGCTGGCCGCCCAGAACCAGCTCGTCCTGCACGAGTTGAGCCCCCAGCAGGCCTCCCTGGAGGAGGCGTTCATGCAACTGACCGCGGGGGCGGTCGAGTACCACGCACACTCCGACGCGCCCGCCGAGCAGCAGCCGTGGGGCGACGGCTGGAAGGGGAACTGAGATGGCTGCGATCCAGGTCGTCCGGTCCGAATGGACCAAGATCCGGTCGGTGGCCTCCACGGTGTGGACGCTGTCGCTGGCCGTGGTCGTCACCATCGCGCTCGGCATGCTGATCTCGGCGTTGTCGGAGAATGAGTTCAACACCAGGAACGCGCAGGACAGGCTGTCCTTCGACCCGACCTACACCAGCTTCGCCGGCATGAGCCTCGGGCAGCTCGCGATGATCGTGTTCGGGGTGCTGGTGGTGTCGAACGAGTACAGCACCGGCATGATCCGCACCTCGCTGGCCGCCGTACCGCGGCGCGGCGCCTTCCTGGCCAGCAAGATCGCGGTGGCCAGCGGGCTGGTGCTCGTGGTGGGCCTCGCCACCAGCTTCGTCACCTTCTTCCTCGGGCAGGCGATGCTCGGCGAGCACAAGGCGTCGATCGGTGACGCCGGGGTGCTGCGCGCGGTCATCGGCGGCGGGCTCTACATGACCCTGATCGCGATGTTCTCGATGGGCGTCGCCGCGATGCTGCGCTCCCCCATGCTGTCGCTGGGCATCCTGATGCCGTTCTTCTTCCTGATCTCCACCATCCTGGGGAACGTCTCCGCGACGAAGAAGATCGGCCGGTTCCTGCCCGACCAGGCCGGCAGCAAGATCATGCAGGTGGTCACCCCGGCCAACGACGACACTCCGTACGGTCCCTGGGGCGGCCTCGGCATCATGGCGCTGTGGGTGCTCGTCGCGCTCGCCGGAGGGTACGTGCTGCTCAAGCGGAGGGATGCCTGAGCCGCCGGCGGGACACCGGGGGCTTTGGTGGGGCTTGTTTTGAAGTGAGCGGAACCGTCAGCGTCCCGATAAGCTCCTAACCCTTACGGGGGGCGTGTGCCCCGCTGTCCTGAACCTTGCGATGGGTGCGGAGCATGATCGAGGCAGTCGGCCTGACCAAGCGCTAC
Source organism: Streptomyces sp. NPDC006332 (assembly GCF_040612855.1). Taxonomy (NCBI): domain Bacteria; kingdom Bacillati; phylum Actinomycetota; class Actinomycetes; order Kitasatosporales; family Streptomycetaceae; genus Streptomyces; species Streptomyces sp. NPDC006332. The sequence continues at coordinate 240,597 of NZ_JBEXRA010000002.1, read as the reverse complement.
GGCGACAAGACCGCTGTGTACAACCTTTCCTTCCAGGTACGGCCCGGCACCGTCACCGGCTTCCTCGGGCCCAACGGCTCGGGCAAGTCGACGACGATGCGGATGATCCTCGGGCTGGACAACCCCACGTCGGGGCAGGTGACGATCGGGGGCTATCCCTACCGCAGGCTTCCCAACGCCCCTCGCCAGGTCGGTGCGTTGATCGACGCCAAGGCCGTGCACGGCGGCCGTACCGCCCGCAACCACCTGCTGAGCCTGGCCCAGTTGTCCGGCATCCCGGCCCGCCGGGTCGACGAGGTGCTGGGCGTGGTCGGCCTCCAGGACGTGGCGAAGAAACGTTCCAAGGGCTTCTCCCTCGGTATGGGCCAGCGGCTCGGCATCGCCGCCGCGCTGCTCGGCGACCCGCAGGTGCTGCTGTTCGACGAGCCGGTCAACGGCCTCGACCCCGAGGGCATCCTCTGGGTGCGCAACCTGATGAAGGCGCTGGCGGCGGAGGGCCGTACGGTCTTCGTCTCCTCGCACCTGATGAGCGAGATGGCGCTGACCGCCGACCACCTGATCGTCATCGGACGCGGTCAGCTGCTCGCCGACATGAGCATCACGGACTTCATCTCGGCGAACTCGGCCGACTTCGCACGCGTGCGGACGCCCGACACCGAGCCGCAGCTGCGCGAGAAGCTGTCGTCCGCGCTCTCCGAGGCGGGCGGGCACGTGATGCCGGAGCAGGACGGCGCGCTGCGCGTGACGGGACTGCCGCTGCCGCGCATCAGCGACATCGCGCACGGCACGGACGTACGCCTGTGGGAACTGTCGCCGCACCAGGCCTCGTTGGAGGAGGCGTACATGCGGATGACCCAGGGCGCCGTCGACTACCGCTCGACCATCGACCAGAAGGCCGGGCTCCAGCAGCCGCTGCCGCCCGGTGCGCAGCCGCCGATGCCGGTGCCGGGACAGGGCCAGCCGGGCTGGTACGCCCCGCCGGCGCCCCAGCAGGGCGGGCAGCCGTTCGCGGGGGCACCGGGGCAGCCCGCTGCGCCGGGTCAGCCTCAGCCGGTGCCGCAGGGGCACCCCGGCGCCCAGGGACAGCCTGGGCAGCACGGGCAGCCGATGGCTCCGGCGCAGCCGCCCGCGGGCCCCTACGGGGCTCCCGGCGCGCCCGGTGCCGCTCCCGCCCCCGGCGCCTCGCCCAACCCCTACGCGCAACCGCAGGCGGCGCCGCAGGCCCCGGCCCCGGCCGACGCTCCCGCCGCGCCGACCGCGCGACCCTCCGCCTCCGCTTCCGCCTCCGACCTGACCAAGCCCGAGGACGCCCGATGAGCACCCCGCAGCCCCCGATGCCGCAGGCCGCCCCCGCCTGGCAGGCGGCGCCCGGACCGTCGTACCCCAGCTACACCTCGCCGATCCCGGTCGTGCGCACGCACCTCGGGCACGCGATCGCCTCCGAGTGGACGAAGATCAAGTCGGTGCGCTCCACGATGTGGACGCTCGGTGTGTTCGTGCTGCTCGTCATCGGCATCGGACTGGCGGCCGGCGCGGTGGTGGCCGGCAACACCGACGCGGGGGACGTAGGGGACGAGAACCCGCTGTCGTTGGGGTTCTTCGGCCTGTTGCTCGGCAGCATGTGCGTCATCACGCTCGGCGTGCTGACCACGGCCTCCGAGTACGGCACCGGCATGATCCGCACCACGATGGTGGCGTGCCCGTCCCGTGGCCGGGTCCTGGCGGCGAAGTCGATCGTGTTCTTCGTGGTCGCGTTCGTGGTGACCCTGGTCTCGGCACTCGTCGTCGCGCTCGCGGACGTCGCCATGCTGGAGGGCGCCAGGGAGCCGACCGCCCAGGAGTGGCTCAAGGGCACGGTCGGCATCTCGCTGTACATCGCGCTGCTCGGGCTGATCTCCCTGGTCATGGGCTCGATCATCCGGCACTCGGCGGGCGCGATCACCATCATGATCGGCCTGGTGCTGGCCCCGCTGGTCATCGCGCTGTTCATGTTCTCGCAGTCGCTGGAGAAGCTGCGCGAGGCCCTGTTCGAGTACTCCATCCCGAACCAGCTCAGCGTCTTCTACTCCAACTCCCTGACCGAGTCCGGCCCGTCCGGCTGGGACCCGCTGTGGATCGCCCTCGGCGTGACGGCCGCCGCGTTCGCCGCTGCCTACGCCCTGCTGGAGAAGCGCGACGTGTGACGTCTCAGAGCCGGGGTCTCAGAACCTCGGCGCGCTACGGGACCGCTGCACCCGCGTGGTGCGGCGGTCCTTCGCGTTCCAGCAGGCCTTGTGCCAGTGACGGCGCTCGTCGACGCCCGAGTGCTCCGGCCAGGCCACCACGTGCGCGACGCCGTCCGGGATCAACTGCTCGCAGCCCGGGCAGCGGTACGTCTTGCCCTGGGCGCTCGCCCCGGCCACGTGCCGCACGCTCCACTGCTCGCCCCGCCAGTCCTCCGCGCTCTGCCAGCCGCCGTAACGGCCGGGCCGGTCGTCCTCGGCGCTGTGGCTCGACGAGTCGGTTCCCTTGGGTCGGTTGCGACGCGGGGACACAGGACACCTCACGGGGCTATACAGGATGCAGGGCTCGTGCCCAGCGTACGCGGCAGAGGCCGGGGTACAGGCAGGGAACGGACCCCCGCACGTCCCCCTCCGTCGACTCATTCTGCAGACAATCCGCAAATCCCTTCGCCAGACCGTGTCCTCGGCACGTGTCAGACGGTTATGCCGGGTGGGGGAGCTCCCTGTCGGAGCCAAGGAAGCAGGAAGAGCGATGCACGTAGGCAGTTTCGTGTTGGCGGCCCAGTTCCCGGGGCAGGGCCAGGGGGAGGCGCTGTACCGCGCGGTCCGCTCGGCCGAGGTGGCCGAGGAAGCCGGGCTTGACGCGGTCTGGCTGGCCGAGCACCACTTCGTGCCGTACGGCACCTGTCCGTCGGCGATCACCCTGGCCGCGTTTCTGCTCGGCCGCACCCGCCGGATCCAGGTCGGCACGGCCGTCAGCGTGCTGCCCACCGCCCACCCCGTGGCCCTCGGCGAACAGGCCGCGCTGCTGCACCTGACGAGCGGCGGCCGTTTCTCGCTGGGCGTCGGGCGCGGCGGCCCGTGGGTCGACCTGGAGGTGTTCGGCGCGGGTCTTCAGGCGTACGAGTCGGGGTTCCCGGAATCACTCGATCTGCTGGTGCGCTGGCTGCGTGAACCGGCGGTCGGCGCGGCGGGCGAGCGGTTCAGGTTCCGTGAGGTGCCGGTCGTGCCCCGGCCGTCGGAGGCGCTGACCGACACCGTCGGCCCCGAAGTGGTCGTCGCGTGCACCTCCCCGGCGAGTGTGCGGCTGGCCGCGGAGCGCGGGTTGCCGATGCTGCTCGGGATGCACGCCGGGGACGAGGAAAAGGCCGAGATGGTCGCCCTGTGGCGCAGGCACGCGCGCGCGAGCGGACATCCGCCGGCGGAGGTCCTCGGCGCGGCCCATGTCTCGGCCGGCGTCTGCCAGATCGCGGACCGGCGCCAGGACGCGGTGGAGGCGTTGACGAAGGCGATGCCGGGCTGGCTGAAGCAGGGGCTCGGCGCCCATGTCACGGTGGACGGCAGCGAACGCCGGATGCGCGACCCGCTGGCGTACACCGAACTGCTCTGCGAACTGCACCCGGTGGGCACCGCTCGCCTGTGCGCCGACCGTCTCGCCGCGACCAGCGAGCGGACCGGCATCTCCCGTTTCGCCCTGCTCGTCGAGGGCTCGGGAGACCTCGCGGCCACCGAGGAGAACGTACGGCGGCTGGGTGCCGAGGTCATTCCGCACCTCGGCTGACGACCCCCGTCAACTGGTCTGTCCTGCGGGGAACTTGCCGCCCCGGTATTGAGGCACCTCCCACGTACGGAGCGGCAAGCCGGCAGCTCACTGCTGGTCAGCAGTCCCGCAACTCCGGGGACTGGTTCAACAGCTGGTTGCGCACCGAGGTGAAGCGGGCGAGCGTCTCGTCGACGGAGGAGTCCAACGGGAAGACCGCCACCCGGTGGCAGTTCTGGAAGGCCAGCCGAACACCGAAGTGCCGCTGCAGCGCGCCGCGTATCGCGTCACTCGCGAGCGCACGCAGCAGCTGACCGCGTGCCTGCTCGTCCGGCGGGGGCGTCTGGTTGTCGGCGAACTGACCGCCGTCGACCTTCAGCTGGGCCACCAGGGAGCTGATCATCTCCCATGCGTAGGGCAGGGAGGTCCGGACGCAGTCGACGAAGGCAGCTTCGTCGACCTCGCCTCGCTCGGCCTGTTCGAGTAGGGCCGGTGAGACGTCGAGCGACATGGGTTCTCCTCTCGCACCCCCGATCACCAGGGGTTGCCGGACAGATAAAGGGAGTTCGTGATACCGAACACGCTGTGTACACAACTCGCGACCTCCCGTTTACTACGGTAAGCAGCGGATGGTGACGGCACCAGCAGAATGCGTACATGCAGAGGCCTCATTGGGCTCACAATCGGCCACAACCGAACGAGGGTTGCAGCTGCTGCCACTGGAACACGATCGAGTGCGTTTGAGTGAGCGCCAGTGAGTCCTGGTTATGCCCTGTGCTGAGCGGCCCAGAGGGCCCTGCGGTGGAACGGAAGTTCCTGCATCGAATGCGTGACCTCTGCTGCGGGGTGCTCGTTGGATGCGGTGACCAGTTCTTCGGGTGGTCTTGGTCGGCGGGGGTGGTGGGGTTGGGCGGGTTGCGTGAGGCGGCGGAGTCGTTCGTGGTGCCCGGTCCCGCTGGGGTGGCGATCCGGGCCCGGCTGCGGGTGTCGCAGGCGAATGCGGCGGTGCTGGCCGAGGTGGGCGCGTTCCTGGGCTCGCTGGCCGCGAGGGATCTCGCGGTGCGTTCCCAACGCGGGCTGGAGCACGATGCCGCCGCGTGGGCGGTGCGCAAGCGGGAACTGACGGGGGTCTCGTCGGCCAGGTGGGCGGGCAGTATCACCAAGGCCACGCATGACCAGTGGGCACTGGCCCGGCGCGGACAGGCGGCCGAACTGGCCTGGCTGCGCAGGCAGATCGCCTCGATTGAGGCGCGGCTGGCGCGTCCGCTGGGCGCGAAGGCGGACAAGCGGGCTGGCCTGGCACGCGGCTACGGCTCGCGCTCAGAATGGCATGCCAAGTCCCGCCGCTTACACGCGCTCCAGTCCCGGCTGGCTGGGGTGGAGGCGGACTGGGCGGCGGGCCGGGTGCGGGTGGTGCGCGGCGGGAAGAAACTCGCACACCTGCGCCACCACCTGGATGCGGCCGGGCTTGATGAGCAGGCGTGGCGGGAGCGGTGGCGGGCAGCGCGGATGTTCCTGGCGGCGGACGGGGAGTCCGGTAAACGCTTCGGCAACGAGACGATCCGTGTCACCGACACCGGACAGCTCTTCCTCAAGCTCCCAGCCGCCCTGGCGCATCTGGCGAACGCCCCGCACGGCAGGTACGTGCTGGAGGCGCGCGTGCAGTTCGCGCACCGGGGCGAGGAGTGGCTGGACCGGATCACGAACAGTCGGGCGGTGGCCTACCGCATCCACCACGATGTGGTGCGGGGCCGTTGGTATGTGACCGCCTCCTGGCAGCGCACCCCGGCCCCCGTCCTGCCCCTGCACGCGGCCCTCGCCCGGGGCGTGGTGGGCGTGGACATGAATGACGACCACCTGGCCGCCTGGCGACTGGACGTGCACGGCAATCCGGTGGGTGAGCCCCGCCGCTTCTTCTACCACCTGTCGGGCAGCGCCCAGCACCGGGACGCGCAGCTCCGGCACGCGCTGACCCGGCTGCTGCACCACACCCGCGCATGCGGCGCCGCTGCCATCGCGGTCGAGGACCTCGACTTCACCGACGGCACAAGCCGTGAGAAGCACGGCCGCAACAAGCGTTTCCGGCGTCTCATCTCCCGTTTCCCCACCGCGAAGCTGAAGGCGCGGCTGGTGTCGATGGCCGCCGAGCAGGACGTCGCGGTCGTGGCGGTGGATCCGGCGTACACCTCCCGGTGGGGTGCCCAGCACTGGCAGCAGCCCCTCACCAGCAGTACCCGACAGGTTTCCCGGCACGATGCGGCGTGCATCGCGATCGGGCGACGCGCCCTTGGACACCCGATCCGGCGACGGACGGCACCGCCCCCGCACGACCAGAGCGATCGTGCGGGGCATCGGACCGCCCAGGCCCCACCGGAGGCCAAGGACGTGAGGGACCCCGCCCCCGCATCCCCGGACCACGCACCAGATGCGTGCCCCCGGACAGCGGAGCGAAAGCGGGCGACCAGAACACCCAACACCGTTCGGGGCGTTCGTCTGAGCAGGAGTCCTGGCACCAGGACTCACTCCCGCTCAGACTCTAGGAACGGTTTACCGGGCCGAATCGCGTGCACCTGTGCCCGTCGAGTAGCGTTGCCGACCATGCGTCTCGTCATTGCCCGATGCTCCGTCGACTACGCGGGCCGGCTCACCGCCCACCTCCCCTCGGCCCCCCGGCTGATCCTGGTGAAGGCGGACGGCAGCGTCTCGATCCACGCGGACGACCGGGCCTACAAGCCTCTGAACTGGATGTCGCCGCCCTGCACGCTGAAGGAGGGTTCCGGTGACGAGGACGGCGTCTGGACCGTCATCAACAAGGCGGGCGAGAAGCTCATCATCACGATGGAGGAAGTCCTCCACGATTCCTCGCACGAACTGGGCGTGGACCCCGGCCTGATCAAGGACGGCGTGGAAGCGCACCTCCAGGAACTCCTCGCCGACCGCATCGAGACCCTCGGCGAGGGCTACACGCTCATCCGCCGCGAGTACATGACGGCGATCGGGCCCGTCGACATCCTGTGCCGGGACGCGGAGGGCAAGACCGTCGCGGTGGAGATCAAGCGGCGTGGCGAGATCGACGGGGTCGAGCAACTCACGCGCTATCTCGAGCTGTTGAACCGCGATCCGCATCTCGCCCCGGTCCGCGGTGTCTTCGCCGCCCAGGAGATCAAGCCGCAGGCCCGCGTCCTGGCCACGGACCGCGGCATCGGCTGCGCGGTCCTCGACTACAACGCCCTGCGCGGCATCGAGGACGACAAGCTGCGCCTGTTCTGACGGTCACTCCGTCACGACGACGTGAAGGGCCCGGTCCGCTGGTGGACCGGGCCCTTCAGGCTGTACGGGCGTCAGATCACCGGCGCGGAGTCGCTCGGTGAAGCTGCGTCGGCGCTCGCCGGGGCGCTCGCGGAGCTGCTGGTCTCCACGGGGGCGCTGGCGGTCGCGGGGCCGCTGGCAGTGTTTGAGGTCTCCGGCGGCGTCGTCGGGGTGTCCGTGGGCGGTTCCGTCGGCGGGTCCGTGGGAGTGTCCGTCGGGGTGTCGGTGGGCGTGTCCGTGGGCGAGTCGGTCGGGGTGTCCGTCGGCGGCTTCGACGGCGAGCTGGGCGGCCTGGGCGAGGTCGGCGGCTTCGACGAGGTCGACGGACTGCCGCTCGGCTTCTTCGTCCCGCTCGGGTCGTCGGACGGCTGCACCGGGTCGGTCGGCGTCGGGTCGTCGGCGGTGCCGAGGGTGCCGTCGGGGCCGGGGTCGGCCGGCCTGCTGGTCGCGGTGCCGGTGTCGCTGTCGCCGTCGTCGCTCTTCGGGACGTCCGCGCCCAGGCCGCCGTCGTCCGGGCCCTGGCTGGCGGAGGGGTCGACCCCCACGTGGTCGGCCGGTGGTTTGGCGTCGTTGTCGGAGGTGGCGCCGAGTGTCACCACCGTGCCGAGCACGGCCACCAGCAGGGCGCCCGCGCCCGCCGCCACGAGGTTGCGCCTGGCCATTCCCCGCAGGCCGCCGCGCGCCTTGTGCGTCGACGGGGACAGGCCGGAGACCCTGGTGGACCCGGACGGCCCCAGAGGGCCGGAGGGCGAGCCGTAGGTGACCAGCGTGCCACTGTCGGTGGGCGGCTGGAGCGGCGGGAAGGCCGCCGGGACACCGGCCGAGGGCGACTGCGACTCCTCGTACCGCGCGTCCGGTACCTCCTCCCCCGCCGTCGCGGGGAGGCCGGGCACCGTACCGGAGCGGTCCGCGACCAGCGCGAGGGCGCGGCGGCCCGCGACGGTGCCGCGCTTGTCGGAGAGGGCGCCGCGCAGGCCGATGGAGGCCTCCAGCTCGGCCCGGGCCCGGTCGAGCTGTCCGCCGCAGAGGGCGAGGACGCCGAGCTCGTGGTGGAAGTAGGCCTGTTCGGCGACCTCACCGGCGAGCCGGGAGGCCTCCGCGCCGGCACGCAGCGCCCGCTCCCAGGCACCCCAGTGCAGCCCGGCCGCGAAGGCGGGCGCCGCCGCCCGGGCCAGCTGCACGGCGACGCTCTCCTCGCCCTCGGCGGGCGCGGTGGCCGTCGGCGCGAGGACGCTGAGGGCGGCGAGCAGGGCGCCCGCCTCGGCGCACACGCGCTCCGGGGTGACCGAGGGGTGCCCGGCCCACCACGCGTAGTGCTGGGCGGCGGCGAGCGCCTGGGACTCCGTGTCGTCGCCGTATCCGGCGGCCTCCAGCTGGATCTGGACGCCGGCGGCGAGGCGGTAGCCGGAGCCTGCCGGGGAGACCAGTCCGCACGCGGTCAGCTCGCCCAGCGCGGCGTCCGCGTGGGTGTGGCCGACCAGAGCGGGCAGGTGCGCCTGGTGGGGCACCTCGCCGCCGAGTGCGACGGCGAACCGCAGGGTGGCGCGGGCCGAGTCGCTGAGGTGGGCGGCGAGCAGCGGGGCGGGCGCGGCGGCCTCGCCGAGCGAGGGCAGGGGAACGTTGTCGGCGTCGTCCGGGTCGAGGGACGGGGCGAAGGGCGCGCCGACCTCGGTCAGGTCCGTGAAGACGCCGAACTCGTCGGTGGCCCCGGCCCGCTGCCGGTCGCGCTGCCGCAGCAGGGCCCCGGCCTGGACGAAGCGCAACGGCAGGCCCTCGGACTCGAAATAGAGGTCGCCGGCCCAGTTGGACTCCTCCTCGGTGAGGACGCGGCCGACGGCACGCTCCAGGAGTTCCAGCCCGTCGGCGCGCTCCAGGCCGCCCAGGAAGACCTCTTCGAGCGCGGAGTCGGCGGACGGGGCGGGCACGTCGGGGGTGGCCGCGATCAGGAAGGCGCACTCGGGTGTGGCGTCCAGCAGTTCGTCGAGGGCGGCGCCGCCGAACTCGATGTCGTCCAGGACGACGACCGCGCCGATCTCCCGGACGTGAGCGAGCAACGCGTCCCGGTCCGGGCGGTGCAGGGGCGCGTCGTGGACGGCGTGGAAGAGGTCGTGCAGCAGCTCATTCGCGGTGCGGTGGACGCCGCTGAGGCGGATGACGCCGTCGGGGGCGAGGTCCGCGCAGTCCTCGGCGACGAGGTCGAGGAGGCTGGTGCGGCCGGAGCCGGCGGGGCCGGTCAGGCGGACGGAGCGGCCCCGGGCGAGCAGCCGCACCAGGCGTTCGCGTTCGTCCCGGCGGGCCGGCAGCGGCAGCTCGGGCCAGGCCGGGCCGGGCGGGGTGGGTGGTCCGGCCGCGCGGGCGGACTCGGCGCGCTCGGCCGCGGTGAGCTTCTCGGGCCGTCCGGGGCGTTCTCCCGGCGGGCAGACCTCGATCTCGCTGCCGTCGACGGGATTGACGGTGAGCAGGAAGTCGCCCGCGACGAGCCGCACCGTGCGGGCGAGTGCGGGCCCCTGCGGAACGAAGTCGGAGGTGAGGGCGTCCCTGAACGGACGCTGGCGCGACGCGTGGCCGCCCCCGGTCTCGAACTCATTCGACCGGGAGGTACCGCCGTCGTCGTGGCCGTACTCCTCGGGTTCCCGGTTGTCAGGGTCCATCAGGTCCAAGCCCCCAAAAGCGTCGTGTGCACAGTTCCGGCCCCTCCCGACCTTTTGCACACCGCGCTGTCGCCTCTGGTCCGGGCCCGCTTGAGGGTTGTCACGCTGCGGGCGACCGAACCCTAAACCTTCGCACAGTATCTCCGACATACCGGGGTACCGCGCCGTCCGAGACGTCACGGTCTCGTGAGGATTGCGTGCGTCGTACGTTTCGTGACACACCGGTCGGACGCTTCCGCCCGCCGGACCGCACTCGCTTCGCGGGTCACACCCGGGGCAGCGACTCCACCCCGATGCCGCCCTCGATCGCCAGGATGCGGTGCAGTCTGGTGGCGACCAGCAGGCGCTGCATCTGCGGCGGTACGTCGCGCAGGACCAGCCGTCGGCCGCAGCGGCCGGCCCGCCGGTGTGCCCCCATGATCACCCCGAGGCCGGTGGCGTCCCAGGAGTCCAGCTCGGACAGGTCCAGGACCAGATCGCCGACGCCGTCATCGACGGCCGAGTGCAGGACCGTACGGGCGTCCGCCGCGCTGCGTACGTCGAGGCGGCCCCCGACGACCAGCTCGGCGTGGTCGCCCCTGATGTACATACTCGCTCCCCTGTGCGTGCGTGCCGTGCTCCGCGAATGAGTTGCCTTGCCGTGTGCCAGGTGATGCAACCTCTGACGGCGGTGAGCGGTCAGAGGTTGCCGTCTGTAAGCGAACCGATATCGAATTCACCCTGGCGTGTGATGCGCCAGGGGCCTGTGCGAGGTGAGAGCTCTCAGTGCTTGTAGAAGCCCTGCCCGCTCTTACGTCCGATGTCACCGGCGTCCACCATCCGGCGCATCAGCTCCGGCGGGGCGAACTTCTCGTCCTGGGACTCGGTGTAGATGTTGCTGGTGGCGTGCAGCAGGATGTCGACGCCGGTGAGGTCCGCCGTGGCCAGCGGGCCCATCGTGTGGCCGAAGCCCAGTTTGCAGGCGAGGTCGATGTCCTCGGCGGTGGCCACGCCCGACTCGTAGAGCTTGGCCGCCTCGACGACGAGCGCCGAGATGAGACGGGTGGTGACGAAGCCGGCCACGTCCCGGTTGACGACGATGCAGGTCTTGCCGACGGATTCGGCGAACTCCCGCGTGGTGGCGAGGGTTTCGTCGCTCGTCTTGTAGCCGCGCACCAGCTCGCACAACTGCATCATCGGGACCGGCGAGAAGAAGTGCGCGCCGACGACCCGCTCCGGGTGCTCCGTCACGGCCGCGATCTTGGTGATCGGGATCGCGGAGGTGTTGGAGGCGAGGACCGTGTCGTCGCGGACGATCTTGTCGAGCGCACGGAAGATCTCGTGCTTGACTTCGAGCTTCTCGAAGACGGCCTCGACGACGATGTCCGCGTCGGCGACCGCGTCCAGGTCGGTGGTCGCGGTGATCCGGGCGAGGGCCGCGTCGGCGTCGTGCGCCTCCAGCTTGCCCTTGCCGACGAACTTGTCGTACGAGGCCTTGATGCCGTCGGTGCCGCGCCTGAGCGCCTCGTCGGTGACGTCGCGCAGTACGACGTCCCAGCCCGCCTGCGCGGAGACCTGGGCGATACCGGAACCCATCAGGCCGGCGCCGATGACGGCAAGCTTCCGTGCCACTGTGCGACTCCCCTTCGAATGACTGCACACGAGCGCTCACATGACTGCACACGTGCGCTCACACGCTGTTCATGTTTGCCTCTCCGGCGGACCCTAGCGCCCGTGAAGGGCGGTGTGACCGGTAAGTAATGCGCGTCACGTCTCATCTGACGGACATCACACCGCCACGGGTCATTCGACGCCACGGACGGCGTAGTTGGGCACCCGCCGGCCCAACAGCTCCTCCTTGCCGCCGAGAAGCGCGAGGACCACTCGCTCCCCTTCGTCCGGATTGCGCCGCCCCCTGCCGTACGGCGTCCCGATGGCCGTCCGCCGTGCCGCGCGGTCCGTGACAGTGGGCACACCAGCGCGCCGGACGTACGGTACATAACTACTCTGACCCCATGGTCAATCTGACGCGCATCTACACCAGGACCGGCGACCAGGGCAGCACCGCCCTCGGCGACATGAGCCGGGTCGCCAAGACCGATCTGCGGATCTCCGCGTACGCGGACGCCAACGAGGCGAACGCGGCCCTCGGCACGGCGATCGCGCTGGGCGACCTGGACGAGGAGATCGTCAAGGTCCTCACCCGCGTCCAGAACGACCTGTTCGACGTGGGCGCGGACCTGTCGACGCCGGTCGTGGAGGACCCGAAGTTCCCGCCCCTGCGGGTCGAGCAGTTCTACGTGGACAAGCTGGAGGCGGACTGCGACCGCTTCCTGGAACAGCTGGAGAAGCTCCGCTCCTTCATCCTCCCGGGCGGCACCCCCGGCGCGGCCCTGCTCCACCAGGCCTGCACGGTCGTACGCCGCGCCGAGCGCTCCACCTGGGCCGCGCTGGAGGTTCACGGCGACACGATGAACCCGCTCACCGCGACCTACCTCAACCGGCTGTCCGACCTGCTGTTCATCCTGGCCCGGACGGCGAACAAGGCCGCGGGCGATGTCCTGTGGGTCCCGGGCGGGGAGCGCTGAGCCGAACGCGCCGGGCGGTGCGCGCCGACGCTATCGGCCCGGCGCCGACGGGCGGTGGTCCGGCTCGGGGACGTCCGGGGCCTTCTTCGGCCAGATCAGGTAGGTCAGTGCGATGAGGCCGTGGATGCCGGCGGCCCGCCAGGCGGTGGCGCGCCAGCTCTCCAGGGAGCCGGTGCGGGAGGAGTCGTCGACGTACCAGACGGCGATCTGGAGCAGGACCGTCGCGACGACGGCGGCCCCCACCGTGCCCAGCCACACCCTGCCCTCGTGCCGGGCCCGCGGCATCCCGTAGCGCGGCGGTCCGACGGGCTTCGGCGCTCCGGCCAGGCGGTGCGCGGCGTGACCGTCGAGCCACTTCACCGTGCGGTGGCCGTGACCGACCGTGTAGCCGATGTACAGCGCGGCCAGACCGTGCTTCCAGCTCGGGTCCGCCCCGTTCTTCAGGTCGACCGCGGTGGCCACCAACAGCACGACCTCCAGCAGGGGCTCGCACAGCAGCAGCGCCATGCCGGTGCGCTCCATCCGCAGCAGGTACCGGACGGCCAGACCGGCGGCCAACAGCACCCAGAAGCCGATCTCGCAGGCGACGATCAAGGCGACGATCACGGTTCGCTCCTCTCGGTCCCCTTCAGGCTCCCGCCGCGGACGGACCGGGTCGTCGTCGCCGGTGACGAACCTCCGGTACATCGAAAGATGCAGTCCGGGACCGTTCCCGGGGGCCAGGCGTCCGCCGTGCGGGCCGTGTTGGATGGAGACATGGCCTTCCGACCATCCCGCCCACCCCGCTTGCACCGGCCACACCGCTTCGATGTGTACGTGGCGGTGTCCGGGCTGCTCGGCGGGCTGTTCCTGTGGGGTATCGGCCTGGGCGTCCGGCCGGCCGACGATCCGATCGTGCTCCTCGACGGGCGCTGGGCGATCCTGCTGCCGCTCGCCGTCACCGCCGGCTGCGAGGTGCTGCGCCGGGCCGCCCCCCGTACGGCCCTGCTGGTCGGCACGGCCGCGGTGGTCGTGGACCTCGTCACCCAGGGGAGCCTGTTCACGCTCCTGATGTACACCGACCTGATGTACGCGGCCGTCCTGTACGGCACGCCCGGGTCGGCCCGCCGCATCCCCCGGATCACCGGGCTGCTCACGGTGGCCGGGGCGCTGGTGCCGTTCGCGGTGTGGCGGGTGCCCGAAGCCCTGCTGATCGGGGTGACCATCGGCCTCGTGTCGTTCGCGCCCGCCTCCACCGGGCTGATCGTCCGCAACCACCGCGACGTCGCCGAAGCGGCCCAACTGCGTGCCGAGCAGACGGCCCTGCTCGCCGAGATGGACCGCACCCAGGCGGTGGTCGCCGAACGGGCCCGGATGGCCCGGGAGTTGCACGACATGGTCGCCAACCACCTCTCCGCGATCGCCATTCACTCCACGGCCGCGCTCTCCCTGGACGACGCGAAGACCTCCCGGGAGGCGCTCGCGGTCATCCGGGAGAACAGCGTCGAGGGCCTCGCCGAGATGCGGCGCCTGATCGGGATCCTGCGCGACGGCGACGGCGAGCCCACCGCGATCCCGACACTCGACGGACTGCCCGCGCTCGTCGCCGGCGCCCGCGGCAACGGCCTCGACGTCACCCTCGACAACCCCCTCCCCGACACCACGCACGGCCAGGTCCCCGCCCCGGTCGAACTCGCCGCCTACCGCATCGTGCAGGAGTCCCTCACCAATGCCCTCAAGCACGCCTCCGCCGGCCGCGTCACGGTGAGCCTGGACCGGCCGAACGGATCGCTCACGGTCCAGGTGACCAGCCCGTACGGTGACCGGGACGGGCCGAGCGCACCCGGCTCGGGCGCCGGACTCGTCGGCATGCGGGAGCGGGCCGCCCTGCTGCACGGCACCTTCGAGGCCGGACCGGAGGACTCGGCGGACGGCAAGATCTGGGCCGTACGCGCCACCCTGCCCGTCGGGGACGCGGACCCCGCGTGACACCGTCACCGACAGACCCCGCGCGCGAGCGCCGACCAAGGCCCGGAACGAGTCGCCCGAGGCCCCGCGTGAAAGGTGAACCCGCATGATCCGTGTCCTCGTCGCCGAGGACCAGTCCGCCGTCCGCGCCGGACTCGTCCTCATCCTGCGCAGCGCCCCCGACATCGAGGTGGTGGGCGAGGCGGGAGACGGCGAGCAGGCGGTGGCGCTGGCCCGAAAGCTGCGTCCCGACCTGGTGCTGATGGACATTCAGATGCCGCGCCTCGACGGGGTGTCGGCGACCCGGCAGGTCGTCGCCGAGGAACTGGCCGACGTGCTCGTCCTGACCACCTTCGACCTCGACGAGTACGTCTTCGGAGCGCTGCGCGCCGGTGCGGCCGGGTTCCTGCTCAAGAACACGGAGGCGAAGGACCTGCTGGAGGCGGTGCGCGCGGTGGGACGCGGGGAGGGCCTGATCGCCCCGGCCGTCACCCGGCGTCTGATCGCCGAGTTCGCGGCGAAGCCGGTACGGCAGCCGGGCGCCGACCCCGCCGTCCTGGAGAGCCTCACCCGTCGCGAACGCGAGGTGCTGTCCTGTCTGGGTGAGGGGCTGTCCAACGCGGACATCGCCACCCGTCTCACGATGGCCGAGGCGACCGTGAAGACACACGTCAGCCGTCTGCTCGGGAAGCTCGAGCTGCGCAGCCGGGTACAAGCGGCGGTACTGGCGCAGGAGTTGGGGATCTGACGCCCCGTAACAGAACTGGTCCAGACCTATTGACCCGTGGTCCAGACCTTTCTATTCTCGCGGCACCGTGGGCGTGAAGGCTCAGCCACGCCCCCAATCCCCGAGGAGGCGCCGCATGCGCTTCAGACACAGAGCCGCGGCAGGGTTCGCCACCCTGCTCCTCCCCCTCGCCGGCCTGGTCGGCCTGGCAAGCCCCGCTCAAGCGGCGACGACAGCCACCGCCACCTACGCCAAGACCCAGGACTGGGGCTCCGGCTTCGAGGGCAAGTGGACGGTGAAGAACACCGGCACCACCGCCCTCAGCTCCTGGACCGTCGAGTGGGACTTCCCCTCCGGCACATCCGTCACCTCCGCCTGGGACGCCGACGTCACCTCCTCCGGCACCCACTGGACCGCCAGGAACAAGTCCTGGAACGGCTCCCTCGCCCCCGGCGCCTCCGTCTCCTTCGGCTTCAACGGCACCGGCTCCGGCTCCCCCGCCAACTGCAAACTCAACGGCGGCAGTTGCGACGGCGGCACGGTCCCCGGTGACGCGGCTCCCTCCGCCCCCGGCAAGCCGACCGCGTCCAACGTCACCAACACCTCGGTGAAGCTGGCCTGGAGCGCGGCCACCGACGACAAGGGCGTCAAGAACTACGACGTGCTGCGCGACGGTGCGAAGATCGCCACCGTGACGACCACCTCGTACACCGACACCGGTCTGACCGCAGGCACCGACTACTCCTACACCGTCCAGGCCCGCGACACCGCCGACCAGACCGGCCCGGCCAGCGCCGCGGTCGCCGTGCGCACCACCGGCGGCCCCACGGACCCGCCGCCGACCGGTGACAAGGTCAAGCTCGGCTACTTCACCGAGTGGGGCGTCTACGGCCGCAACTACCACGTCAAGAACCTGGTGACCTCGGGGTCGGCCTCCAAGATCACGCACATCAACTACGCCTTCGGCAACGTCAAGAACGGCAAGTGCGTCGTCGACGACACCTACGCCGCCTACGACAAGGCGTACACCGCCGACCAGTCCGTCAGCGGCACCGCCGACACCTGGGACCAGCCGCTGCGCGGCAACTTCAACCAGCTGCGCCAGCTGAAGGCCAAGTACCCGCACATCAAGGTGCTGTACTCGTTCGGCGGCTGGACCTACTCCGGCGGCTTCACCCAGGCCGCGGCCAATCCCGCCGCCTTCGCCGCGTCCTGCAAGTCCGTCGTGGAGGACCCGCGCTGGGCCGACGTCTTCGACGGCATCGACATCGACTGGGAGTACCCGAACGCCTGCGGTCTGACCTGTGACACCAGCGGGGCGGCCGCCTTCAAGAACCTGATGGGGGCGCTGCGTTCGGAGTTCGGCTCCAACTACCTGGTCACCGCGGCGATCACCGCCGACGGCTCCTCGGGCGGCAAGCTCGACGCGGCCGACTACGGCGGCGCCTCGGCCCATCTCAACTGGTACAACGTGATGACGTACGACTACTTCGGCGCCTTCGACGCGGACGGCCCGACCGCCCCGCACTCGCCGCTGACCTCGTACTCCGGCATCCCGGCCGCCGGCTTCAACTCCGCCGACGCGATCGCGAAGCTGAAGTCGAAGGGTGTCCCGTCATCCAAGCTGCTGCTCGGCATCGGGTTCTACGGCCGCGGCTGGACCGGCGTCACCCAGTCCACCCCGGGCGGCACGGCGACCGGCGCGGCACCCGGCACGTACGAGGCGGGCATCGAGGACTACAAGGTGCTCAAGACGTCCTGCCCGGCCACCGGCACCATCGCGGGCACGGCGTACGCCTACTGCGGCAACAACTGGTGGTCGTACGACACTCCCTCGACGATCGCCGGGAAGATGACCTGGGCCAAGAACCAGGGCCTGGGCGGCGCGTTCTTCTGGGAGTTCAGCGGGGACACCGCGGGCGGTGAACTGGTGAGCGCCATCAACAACGGGCTGTCGTAAGGAACATGCGCCTTCGACGCTCCCCCGGACAGCGCGCGGACGTGGTTACGCGACGTTCACTCGCTGTCCGGGCGGGGCCGCCTCGAGCCAGGCGAGGAAACCGGTCAACGCGTCCTCGCTCATCGCGAGTTCGAGACGCGTGCCGCGGTGCAGACAGGTGAGGATGATGGCGTCGGAGAGCAGCGCCAACTCCTCCTCGCCCTCGGGCAGACGGCGGCCGGCCACCTCGATGGCGGCACGCTCCAGGACACGGCGGGGGCGGTAGGCGTAGGAGAAGACGCGGTACCACTCGACGCGGTCGCCGTTGTAGCGGGCGACGCCGTAGCTCCAGCCCTTGCCACTGGTGTCGGACTTCTCCGGTACGTCCCAGCGCAGACTGCAGTCGAAGGTGCCGCCGGAACGCTGGATGAGCCTGCGGCGCAGGCCGAAGACGAACAGCCCGATGACCACCAGGGCCACGACCAATCCGCACACAGTCAGAGCGAGGACCATCGACACCGACCCTCCTCGTCTCCTCGGTTACGGATTTCTCGGTAACGGAATGGAAAAAACACCCACATTCGCCTCAGCCGCGACCGGTACCGGATCGCTCCGGTTCCAGCCGCGGCTGAGTGACGTCATCGCGTGACGTGGCGGGTCAGCGCGCTGTCGCCGCGCGCAGTCGTACGTCGGCGCGACGCTCGGCGGACGCGTCGCCCTCCGCCTTCGCGCGTTCCAGCTCGCGCTCGACGCGCTGGACGTCGATCTCGTCCGACAGCTCGGCGATCTCGGCCAGCAGCGACAGCTTGTTGTCGGCGAACGAGACGAAACCGCCGTGCACGGCGGCGACGACCGTTCCACCGTCACTCGTACGGATGGTCACCGGGCCCGACTCCAGCACACCGAGCAGCGGCTGGTGACCGGGCATGACGCCGATGTCGCCGGACGTGGTGCGCGCGACGACCAGGGTGGCCTCGCCGGACCAGACCTCTCGGTCGGCCGCGACCAGCGCGACGTGCAGCTCAGCAGCCAAGGTGGCTCCTCGGGTCACCACCCGGCGGTTGTGCCGGGTGTTGGTTACAAGTCTAGTGGGCGTGCAAGAGGGGGCGGGACGCGCCCGCCCCCCTCACACGAGCTCAGAGCTCAGATTCACTGAGCCCGGCGTTCAGGAGACGCCCAGCTCCTTGGCGTTGGCCTTGAGGTCCTCAATGCCACCGCACAGGAAGAACGCCTGCTCCGGGAAGTGGTCGTACTCACCGTCGATGATCGCGTTGAACGCGGTGATCGACTCGTCCAGCGGGACGTCCGACCCGTCGACGCCGGTGAACTGCTTGGCGACGTGGGTGTTCTGCGACAGGAAGCGCTCCACGCGACGGGCACGGTGGACGGTGAGCTTGTCCTCCTCGCCGAGCTCGTCGATACCGAGGATCGCGATGATGTCCTGGAGGTCCTTGTACTTCTGCAGGACCGTCTTGACGCGCATCGCGGTGTTGTAGTGGTCCGCCGCGATGTAGCGGGGGTCCAGGATGCGGGACGTGGAGTCCAGCGGGTCCACGGCCGGGTAGATGCCCTTCTCGGAGATCGGACGGGACAGAACCGTCGTCGCGTCGAGGTGGGCGAACGTGGTGGCCGGGGCCGGGTCGGTCAGGTCGTCCGCGGGGACGTAGATCGCCTGCATCGAGGTGATCGAGTGACCACGGGTCGAGGTGATGCGCTCCTGGAGGAGACCCATCTCGTCGGCCAGGTTCGGCTGGTAGCCCACCGCGGAGGGCATACGGCCGAGCAGGGTCGAGACCTCGGAACCGGCCTGCGTGAAGCGGAAGATGTTGTCGATGAAGAACAGCACGTCCTGCTTCTGCACATCGCGGAAGTACTCCGCCATGGTCAGACCGGCCAGGGCCACGCGCAGACGGGTGCCCGGGGGCTCGTCCATCTGACCGAAGACCAGGGCGGTCTTGTCGATGACGCCCGACTCCGCCATCTCCTCGATGAGGTCGTTGCCCTCACGGGTGCGCTCGCCGACACCGGCGAACACGGAGACACCGTCGTGGTTGTTGGCGACGCGGTAGATCATCTCCTGGATGAGCACCGTCTTGCCGACGCCGGCACCACCGAACAGACCGATCTTGCCGCCCTTGACGTACGGGGTCAGCAGGTCGATGACCTTGACGCCGGTCTCGAACATCTCGGTCTTCGACTCGAGCTCGTCGAAGTTCGGGGCCTTGCGGTGGATGGACCAGCGCTCACCGTCGTAGGTCTCGTCGACGTTCAGCACCTCACCGAGGGTGTTGAACACCTTGCCCTTGGTGAAGTCGCCGACCGGGACGGTGATGCCCGTGCCGGTGTCGGTGACGGGGGCCTGGCGGACCAGACCGTCGGTGGGCTGCATCGAGATCGTGCGGACCAGGCCGTCACCCAGGTGCTGGGCGACCTCCAGGGTCAGCGTCTTCTTCGCACCGGCCTCGGCCGGGTCGGAGATCTCGACGTGAAGGGCGTTGTAGATCTCCGGCATGGCGTCGACGGGGAACTCCACGTCGACGACCGGGCCGATGACCCGGGCGACGCGGCCCGTGGCAACGGCCGTCTCAACTGTCGTCGTCATTACCTGTCACTCCCCGCGTTCGCGTCGGCCAAGGCTGCGGAGCCACCGACGATCTCGCTGATTTCCTGGGTGATTTCGGCCTGGCGGGCCGCGTTGGCAAGGCGGGAGAGGGTCTCGATGAGCTCTCCGGCGTTGTCGGTCGCCGACTTCATCGCGCGCCGCGTCGCGGCGTGCTTGGAGGCGGCCGACTGGAGCAGCGCGTTGTAGATCCGGCTCTCCACATAGCGCGGCAGCAGGGCGTCGAGGACGTCCTCCGCCGACGGCTCGAAGTCGAACAGCGGAAGGATCTCGTCCTTCGTCGTGGACTCCTTAGCCACCTCGTCGAGGCTGAGCGGCAGCAACCGGTCGTCGAGCGCCGTCTGCGTCATCATCGACACGAACTCGGTGAACACGATGTGGATCTCGTCCACCCCGCCGTCCGCCGTGTCCGTCTCGATGGCCTCGATCAGCGGGGCCGCGACCTTCTTGGCGTCCGCGTACGTCGGCTCGTCGGTGAACCCGGACCACGACTCCGCGACCTTGCGCTCGCGGAAGTTGTAGTGGGCGAGGCCACGACGGCCGACGATGTACGTGTCGACCTGCTTGCCCTCACGCTCCAGGCGCTCGGTCAGCTGCTCCGCCGCCTTGATGGCGTTGGAGTTGAAGGCGCCGGCCAGACCGCGGTCGCTGGTCAGGAGCAGTACCGCGGACCGCACGACCGTCTCGGCCTGCGTGGTCAGCGGGTGCTTCGTGTTCGACCCGGTACCGACCGCCGTGACCGCGCGGGTGAGCTCGGTCGCGTACGGCGTGGAGGCCGTCACCTTGCGCTGCGCCTTGACGACGCGCGAGGCGGCGATCATCTCCATCGCCTTGGTGATCTTCTTGGTCGCGGTGACGGATCGGATGCGACGCTTGTAGACCCGGAGCTGGGCTCCCATGAGTCAGGTCCCTTCCTTACGTCACTTGGAGACGTTGACAGCCGCCGGGGCGTCCTCGCCGAGCAGCTTGCCGTCCGAGGTCTCGAACTGCTTCTTGAACTCGGCGATGGCGTCCGCGATGGCGGTGAGGGTGTCGTCCGACATCTTGCCGCCCTCCTTGATGGAGGTCATGAGGCCCTGCTCCTTGCGGTGCAGGAACTCCAGGAGCTCCTTCTCGAAGCGGCGGACGTCGGAGACCGGAACGTCGTCCATCTTGCCGGTGGTACCGGCCCACACGGAGACGACCTGGTCCTCGGTCGGCATCGGCTGGTACTGAGGCTGCTTGAGCAGCTCGACCAGGCGCTGACCTCGCTCCAGCTGCGACTTCGACGCGGCGTCCAGGTCGGAACCGAAGGCGGCGAACGCCTCCAGCTCACGGTACTGGGCGAGGTCGAGGCGGAGCCGGCCGGAGACCTGCTTCATCGCCTTGTGCTGCGCGGAACCACCGACTCGGGAGACGGAGATACCGACGTTCAGCGCGGGGCGCTGACCGGCGTTGAACAGGTCCGACTCCAGGAAGCACTGGCCGTCGGTGATGGAGATGACGTTGGTCGGGATGAACGCCGACACGTCGTTCGCCTTGGTCTCGACGATCGGCAGACCGGTCATCGAGCCGGCGCCCAGGTCGTCGGAGAGCTTCGCGCAGCGCTCCAGCAGACGGGAGTGCAGGTAGAAGACGTCGCCCGGGTAGGCCTCGCGGCCCGGCGGGCGGCGCAGCAGCAGCGACACGGCGCGGTAGGCGTCGGCCTGCTTGGAGAGGTCGTCGAAGATGATGAGGACGTGCTTGCCCTCGTACATCCACTGCTGACCGATGGCCGAACCGGTGTACGGCGCCAGGTACTTGAAGCCGGCCGGGTCGGACGCCGGGGCGGCGACGATGGTCGTGTACTCCAGCGCGCCGGCCTCTTCGAGGGCGCCACGCACGGAGGCGATGGTCGAGCCCTTCTGGCCGATGGCGACGTAGACGCAGCGGACCTGCTTCTTCGGGTCGCCCGAGCGCCAGTTGTCGCGCTGGTTGATGATCGTGTCGACGGCCAGGGCGGTCTTGCCGGTCTGGCGGTCACCGATGATCAGCTGACGCTGACCGCGGCCGACCGGGGTCATCGCGTCGACGGCCTTGTAGCCGGTCTCCATCGGCTCGTGCACCGACTTACGGGCCATGACGCCGGGAGCCTGCAGCTCCAGGGCACGGCGGCCGGACGTCTCGATCTCGCCGAGGCCGTCGATCGGGTTGCCGAGCGGGTCGACGACGCGGCCGAGGTAGCCCTCGCCGACAGCCACGGAGAGCACCTCACCGGTACGGGTGACCGGCTGGCCCTCCTCGATGCCGTTGAACTCTCCGAGGACGACGCAACCGATCTCGCGCTCTTCCAGGTTGAGCGCGAGGCCGAGGGTGCCGTCCTCGAACTTCAGCAGTTCGTTGGCCATGGCCGAGGGCAGACCCTCCACCTTCGCGATGCCGTCGCCGGCAAGCGTGACCGTACCGACCTCATCGCGCGAGGCCGCGTCCGGCTTGTACGACTGGACGAAGTTCTCCAGCGCGTCCCGGATCTCCTCCGGCCGGATCGTGAGCTCCGCCATCTGGGTTCCCTGCTCTCCTTGTTGGGCCCGAAGTTTCACTTTGGGGGTCTGGGGGCGACCCCCAGGATTCTTCTGCACGACCCAACTGGGCCGTCATCACGTACGTACTGCTATTAAGTTGCGGTCAGCTCGCCAGCCGGCGGGCGGCGTCCTCGATGCGGTCCGCGATGGAACCGTTGATGACCTCGTCGCCGACCTGCACCCGGATTCCGCCGAGGACCTCGGGGTCCACGTCCAGGTTGAGGTGCATCGTGCGGCCGTAGAGCTTCGCGAGGGCAGCACCGAGGCGCTGCTTCTGCGGGTCGCTCAGCGGAACCGCCGAGGTGACGACGGCCACCATGCGGTCCCGGCGGTCGGCTGCCAGCTTGGACAGGGACTCCAGTCCCGCTTCCAGGCTACGTCCCCGCGGCGCGGCGACAAGGCGCGTCACCAGACGCTCGGTGGCCGGGGCCGCCCTGCCGCCGAGGAGGCTGCGCAGCAGCTCGCTCTTGGCCGAGGTGGTGGCCTTGCGGTTGGTCAGCGCGGCACGCAGCTCGGTGTTCGAGGTGACGATCCGGCCGAACCGGAACAGCTCGTCCTCGACGCTGTCGAGCGTGCCCGCCTTCTGGGCCGCGGTGAGGTCGGCGAGGTTCGCCAGCTCCTCCAGGGCGTCCACCAGGTCGCGCGACTGCGACCAGCGGGAACGCACCAGGCCGGACACCAGGTCGACGGTCGAGCCGCTGACCTGGGATCCGAGCAGTCGCTGGGCCAGCTCGGCCTTGGCCTCACCGGACTGCGCCGGGTCGGTCAGGACCCGACGCAACGACACCTCGCGGTCGAGCAGCGCGGTGACGGCGGCCAGCTCGTCGGCGAGCGAGCCGGCGTCCACGGACGTGGAGTCCGTCAGCGCGTCGAGTCGCTCACGTGCGGCTGCCAGGGCGTCGCGGCTCGCTCCGTTCATCGCGCGGCCTCGGCCTTCTCCTCGAGCTCGCCGAGGAAGCGGTCGATGACGCGGCTCTGCCGGGCGTGGTCGTCGAGGGACTCGCCGACGAGCTTGCCGGCCAGGTCGGTGGCGAGCTTGCCGACGTCCTGGCGCAGCGCGGACGAGGCGGCCTTGCGGTCGGCCTCGATCTGGGCGTGACCGGCGGCGACGATCTCCTCACGCTGCCGCTGGCCTTCCGCGCGCATCTCCGCGATGAGCGTGGCGCCCTGCTCCTGCGCCTCCTGGCGCAGCCGCGCGGCCTCGTGACGGGCCTCAGCGAGCTGGGCCTTGTACTGCTCGAGGACGCTCTGGGCCTCGGTCTGCGCGGCCTCGGCCTTCTCGATACCGCCCTCGATGGCCTCGCGACGCTCTTCCAGAACCTTGTTGATGTTCGGGAGGAGCTTCTTGGCGAGGAAGCCGAAGACGATGACGAAGGCGATCAGGCCGATGACGAGCTCGGGGATCGGCGGGACGAGGGGATTCTCCATCTCCTCGGCCGCGATCGTGAGCAGCGGGCTCATGTGTATGCCTTTCGTCTAGTCGGCTGGTCCGGCAGCGGTTTACTTGTAGCCGTAGACGAAGGGCATGACCAGACCGATCAGGGCCAGCGCCTCACAGAAGGCGAAGCCGAGGATCTGGTTGGCACGGATCAGGCCGGCGGCCTCGGGCTGACGGGCCAGAGCCTGGGTGCCGTTACCGAAGATGATGCCGACGCCGACGCCGGGGCCGATGGCAGCAAGGCCGTAACCGATGGAGCCGAGCGAGCCGGTGACAGCGGCAAGGTTAGACATGCCAGTTCTTCCTTTTCTTTACGGACCCGGTGGGGTTGGCCACCGGACGACTTGTAGGGGGTCCTCAGGGGCGGCGGCTCAGTGGTGCTCGGCCAGCGCGCCCTGGATGTAGGTGCAGGTCAGCAGCACGAACACGTACGCCTGCAGCGCCTGGATGAACAGCTCGAAGGCAGTCATCACGATGGTCATGATGAACGAGACACCCGCGTAGGCGATACCGATGCCGTTCAGCAGGTACCAGCTGGCGAGCGTGAAGAGCAGCAGCAGGGTGTGACCGGCGAACATGTTCGCGAAGAGTCGCACGGCGTGGGTGAACGGGCGGACCAGGATGTTCGAGAAGAACTCGATCAACATCGCCAGCGGAAGCACCGGGCCCAGCGACTTGTCGTAGCCCGTCACGTTCTTGAAGAAGCCGACGAAGCCGTGCCGCTTGAAAGTCAGCGACACCCACAGGATGTAGACGATGGCCGCGAGTCCCGCCGGGTAGGCGATGATCGATGTGACCGGGAACTGAGCGAGCGGGACGATCGCCCACAGGTTCAGCATCCAGACGAAGAAGAAGAGGGAGACGATGAACGGTACGTACTTCTCACCCTCCTTCTTGCCGATGGTCTCGTAGACGACTCCGCGGCGGACGAAGTCGTAGCCCGCCTCGGCCACCATCTGGAGCTTGCCGGGGACGACCTGCGGCTTACGGAAGGCGGCCCAGAAGAAGCCGACGATGATGATCGACCCGAGGAGCGCCAGCAGCATCGTCTTGTTGAAGTACACGTTGCTGTCCGCGTCGCCCACGAGGGGCTCGAACAGGAACGAGTGCAGGCCGGGAGAGGGGAAGCCACAACCTTCGAAGATGTGGCAATCGGTCTCGAAGGCGAGCACCTGCGTCGGGTCAGCACTCACCGCGGGCTCCTTCAGCGTGACGCATAGGTACGGCAACCTCGTTGTGTCGGCGCGGCATGCAGCCGCGGTTCGGCACGGGACTGGTGTTTCGGATGTGGGGGCGGCTCTTGGGCATCTCGCCTCGCGATTGAACAGGCGTCAGCTCAGATGCCCGCGCCCGCGATGCCGCAGTTGGCACCGGACGATAGCAGGAGATCTCGTGCGCCTTTATTCCGGCCCTACCCCTCACGACGAGTGCCCCGATTTTTCGGGTTCGACGTAGAGAATCTTGGACTTCATGTGCGCACGGGTCTGCGCGGCGATCCAGGCGAGGGTGCCGGCGACCAGCGTGAACGCGAAGGCCCTGGGGTGGAAGAGCGTGGTGTTCTTGAACGCGGCCAGGAAGACGAACAGCAGCAGGATCTGGGTCGCGTACAGCATGAGGCCCATCGCCTGGAAGAGGTGCGGAAGCGATTTGGCAGTGCGCTGCAGAATGTAAAGGCCCAGCCCCATGAAGAGGATCACGACCAGCGTCGCGACGACGGCTCCGACCGCTCCCTTGCCACCGGCGACCACACCACTGACGACGGCGGCGAGCGCGCCGGCGACAGCTGTGGGCACAGCGGCCTGGAGGAGGATCCGGACGTCGTTGGACGGCATGGCGGCAACTCCGCTTTCGCAGGGGGGCAGGGGTGTCGTCATGGACGAGCGTAGTCCCCGGGTCGAGTGTCGAGATCTCGCACCAATGAACCGTCGCACTGCGGTCCTTTGGTTCTATCCGGGTTCTCGTGAACCGTATCACAAACTATTTGATGCGGTCTTTACCAAGTGGGTGTGCTCGCTGTCACACATGAGAGTGACAGTGCGCGTCTGTGCAAGATCCGGGGTGTCTTGTCTGGTATTGGGCGGCTTTGCTTCCCCACGAGTTGGCAATGCTCTAGTCAGATTCTTACCTTGTGACGTCAGCGCGAGGTGCTGGCCTTCGCCCGTCCAGGACGTGTGAACGAGCGCCGAGGGCGGTCGCCCCGTTGACACCCGCCACTCCCGCGACCACGGGGGTACGGCTCTTCTCGTCCTCCAGCAGGGCCGCGGGCACCAGATCCTCCACGGCCTGCCGCCGACGGCGGTAGCGCGGCGGCAGGAGGTGCTCGGCCCAGCGCGGGGCGCGTGGCGTGAAGCGCGGCAGAAGGAGCAGGAGGAGTCCGATCGCGCTGAGGAACACGACGCCGAGCACGATCCACATGGACGCGGAGTTCACCGAGTAGGCCAGCGCGCCGAAGGCGATCAGCGCCGACCAGAAGTACATGATCAGCACCGCGCGGCTGTGCGAGTGGCCGACCTCCAGCAGGCGGTGGTGCAGGTGCCCGCGGTCCGCCGCGAACGGCGACTGGCCGCGCCAGGTGCGGCGCACGATGGCCAGGATCAGGTCGGCGGCCGGGATCGCGATGA
The DNA here is from genome assembly GCF_040612855.1 of Streptomyces sp. NPDC006332. NCBI lineage: Bacteria > Bacillati > Actinomycetota > Actinomycetes > Kitasatosporales > Streptomycetaceae > Streptomyces > Streptomyces sp. NPDC006332. The sequence goes on along the minus strand of NZ_JBEXRA010000002.1, from coordinate 214,476 downwards.
TCGTGAGCGGCAGCAGCAGCGGGATGTACACCGGGACCGTCTGGTGCACGGCCGCCTGCTCGGAACCGGCGAACAGCTTCAGCGCGTCCGGGTCGACCTGCCCGGTGATGGAGATGGCGCCGGCGGCCAGCACCAGGCCGATGAGCATCGAACCGGAGTCGCCCATGAAGATCCGCGCGGGGTGCATGTTGTGCGGCAGGAAGCCCAGGCACATGCCCATCAGGACCGCCGAGAACAGCGTGGCCGGGGCGGCGGCCTCGATGCCGTACGACACCCAGACGCGGTAGGCGTACAGGAAGAACGCGGCCGACGCGATGCACACCATGCCGGCGGCGAGGCCGTCGAGGCCGTCCACGAAGTTCACCGCGTTGATGGTGATGACGACGAGCGCGACCGTCAGCAGGGTGCCCTGCCACTGGGTCAGCGCCACCGAACCGACACCCGGGACGGGCAGCCACAGGATGGTCAGACCCTGCATGACCATCACGCCGGCGGCGATCATCTGGCCGCCCAGCTTGATCAGGGCGTCGATCTCGAACTTGTCGTCCAGGACACCGATCAGCCAGATCAGGGCCGCCCCGGAGAGCAGGGCCCGGGGCTCGTTGGACTTGGAGAAGACCTCGTTGAGGTTGGCGAGGTGGTCGGCGACCAGCAGCCCCGCGCACAGACCGAAGAACATGGCGATCCCGCCGAGCCGCGGAGTTGGCTCCCGGTGCACGTCACGTGCCCGGATCTCCGGCATCGCTCCGGCGACGATCGCGAACTTCCGTACCGGCCCTGTCAGCAGATACGTCACCGCGGCCGTCACGCAGAGCGTCAGCAGGTATTCACGCACGGGCTTCCCCACAGGTCTCGCTGGCCATCTCAGCCCCACACACTAGCGATGCGCGCATACCGTTGGGGACTTTCGGGTAGCGACGATGGTTGCACGTGTGGCTGTGTACGGATGTGCGCCTACCCACGCTCAGCCGGGATAGGGGGGAAATCCGCCGACCAGCTCCCGTACTTCTTCACGAGCCCGCTGGGCCTCGGTCACGCCTCTGAGCACCTGCCCGAACAGCAACGCGATCCGTGCCATCTCCAGCTCCCCCATGCCCTGCGTGGTCACGGCGGCCGTGCCCAGGCGCAGTCCACGGGCGTCGCCGTGCGGCAGCGCACAGCAGTCGAGCACCACGCCGGCGGCGGCGAGACGGCCGCGGGCGGTGCGTCCGTCGACGCCCAGCGGCGCCGGGTCGGCCGTCACCAGATGGGTGTCGGTCCCGCCGGTGGTGACCACGAGACCCTCGGCGGCCAGCCCGGCGGCCAGTACCCGCGCGTTGGCGACCACCTGGTGGGCGTACGCCGAGAAGGCCGGCGTCGCCGCCTCGCCGAACGCGACGGCCTTGGCGGCGATGGTGTGCATCTGGGCGCCGCCCTGGGTGAAGGGGAAGACCGCCCGGTCCACTCGCTCCGCCAGTTCGGCCCCGCACAGGATCATGCCGCCGCGCGGACCGCGCAGCACCTTGTGGGTGGTGGCGCACACCACGTCGGCGTACGGCACCGGACTGGGCGCCGCTCCCCCGGCGACGAGCCCGATGGGGTGGGCGGCGTCGGCGATCAGATAGGCGCCCACCTCGTCGGCGACCTCACGGAAGAAGGGGTAGTCGAGGTGCCGGGGATAGGCGATGGACCCGCACACGATCGCCTTGGGCCGGTGCAGGCGGGCCAGCGTGCGTACCTGCTCGTGATCGATCAGCCCGCTCTCCGCGTCCACCCCGTACCCGACGAAGTCGAACCAGCGGCCGGAGAAGTTGGCGGGCGAACCGTGCGTGAGGTGACCGCCGTAGGGCAGCCCGAGGGCGAGGACGGTGTCCCCGGGTCGCAGCAGCGCGGCGTACGCGGCCAGCACGGCCGACGACCCCGAATGCGACTGCACGTTGGCGTGCTCGGCCCCGAACAGTGCCTTCGCCCGCTCCACGGCGATCCGCTCGGCGACGTCCACGATCTCGCAGCCGCCATGGTGCCGGGACCCCGGATACCCCTCCGCGTACTTGTTCGCCAGAGGTGAGCCGAGGGCCGCCAGCACTGCCGGCGAGGTGAAGTTCTCGGCGGCGACGAGCTGCAACGTCGTCGCCTGCCGGTCCGCCTCCCCGAGCAGGATCTCGGCCAGCTCGGGGTCCTGCCGCCGCAGGACTTCGACGGTCTCTGGGGCATGGGTGACCGGCATGGTGGACTCCGGGCGTCGACGATGGCGTACGTCCAATGTAGGCCCGGGGCGGGTGGGGTGCTCGGCTGTTACGCCTTCGCGGGGACGCCGGTGGGGACGGTGACCACCGGCCGGCACGTCACATGCGCGCGGGCAGCCCGGTCAGCGCCGTCACCACCGGATCCAGCGCCTGGTGTATCTCGTCCCCGATCGAGCGGAAGAAGGGCAGCGGGGCTCCGTACGGGTCGTAGACCTCGTCCGCCTCCGCCGTCGGGGCCAGCAGCCACCCGCGGAGCGCCGCGGCCGCGCGGACCAGGGCGCGGGCGCGGGCCACCATGCCGTGCTCCAGGGGCGGCAGGGTCGCCGGGTCTATCGCCTTCACCAGGCGGGTGAACTCCTTCAGGGTGAAGGTGCGCAGGCCCGCCGAGTGGCCCATGGAGATGACCTGGGCGCGGTGGTCGCGGGTCGCGGTCAGGACCAGGTCGGCCATGATGACGTGCTCGTCGAGCAGTTCCCGGCCGGTGAAGCCGGAGGCGTCGGCGCCGAAGTCGGCGAGGACCGCCTCCGCGTTGGCCTCCATGGGCGCGCCCTCATGGCCCCAGGTGCCCGCGCTCTCCACGATCAGCCCGCCCCACAGGGGGTCGCCGAGCCGGTCCGCCAGGGCATGACGGGTCAACCGCTCGGTGATCGGCGAGCGGCACACGTTGCCGGTGCTGACGTGGAGGATGCGGAAGCTGTCACGCGGTAGCCCTGTGAAGGTCCGCGTCTCTTCCCCGTCCCATATGCCACGCCCCGCGTCAGGGGCCGTCAATTCGCCACCTCGAGGTCGGGTACGACCTTCCTGAGCTCGTCCGCGGAGATCGCGCCCGCGCGCAGCAGCAGGGGCACCTCGCGGGTGACGTCGACGATCGAGGACGGCACGTTGCCCGGGGTCGGGCCGCCGTCCAGGTACACGGAGACCGAGTCGCCGAGCATCTCCTGGGCCGCGTCGCAGTCCTCCGGCGCGGGGTGGCCCGTCAGGTTCGCCGAGGAGACCGCCATGGGGCCGAACTCGGTCAGCAGCTCGATGGCGACCGGGTGCAGCGGCATGCGTACGGCGACCGTGCCGCGGGTGTCCCCGAGGTCCCACTGGAGGGACGGCTGGTGCCTGGCGACCAGCGTGAGCGCGCCCGGCCAGAACGCGTCGACCAGCTCCCAGGCCAGCTCGGAGAAGTCGGTGACCAGGCCGTGCAGGGTGTTCGGGGAGCCGATGAGGACAGGGGTGGGCATGTTGCGGCCGCGGCCCTTGGCCTCCAGCAGGTCGTGCACCGCTTCCGAGGAGAACGCGTCGGCGCCGATGCCGTACACCGTGTCGGTCGGCAGCACCACGAGCTCGCCACGGCGGACGGCGGACGCGGCTTCGCGCAGACCGGTCGTGCGGTCGGTCGCGTCGTTGGTGTCGTATCGCCGAGCCATGTCTAGCGGGCCTCCTCGTACACGAAGTACACGTTCAGCTGCGGGTCGAGAGTCTGCGGGGTGCTCACGGCATCGCCCGGCGGGCGGTCGCGAAGCGCGGGCGGTTGTTGAGGTCGGGGTGGTCGGCCGCGTCGGCCCAGCCCCGTTCCTCGGTGAAGATCCACGGCACCTGGCCGCCCTGGGTGTCGGCGTGCTCGATGACGACGACCCCGCCGGGACGCAGCAGCCGGTGCGCGGTGCGCTCGATGCCGCGGATCAGTTCGAGGCCGTCCTCCCCCGAGAACAGAGCGAGTTCGGGGTCGTAGTCCCGCGCCTCGGGAGCGACGTACTCCCATTCGGTGAGCGGGATGTACGGCGGGTTGGAGATGACCAGGTCGACCTGGCCGTCGAGGTCCGGGAAGGCGTCCAGGGCGTTGCCCTGACGCAGGTCCACCCTGGACCCCTCCACGTTCTTGCGCGTCCACCGCAGGGCGTCCTCGGACAGCTCCACGGCGTGCACCCGGGAGCGCGGGACCTCCTGGGCGAGGGCCAGCGCGATGGCGCCGGAGCCGGTGCACAGGTCGACGATCAGCGGCTCGACGACGTCCATCGCGCGGACGGCGTCTATGGCCCACCCGACGACCGACTCGGTCTCCGGACGCGGGACGAACACCCCGGGCCCGACCTGGAGTTCCAGGTAGCGGAAGAAGGCCCGTCCGGTGATGTGCTGCAGCGGCTCGCGCTGTTCACGCCGGGCGATGACCTCCCAGTAGCGGGCGTCGAAGTCGGGGTCCTTCACGGTGTGCAGCTCGCCCCGCTTCACGCCGTGCACGAACGCGGCGAGCTCCTCCGCGTCGTTGCGCGGCGAGGGCACGCCGGCGTCGGCCAGCCGCTGGGTGGCCTGGGCTACCTCAGCGAGCAGCACGCCTCGGGGGTTGGGGGGCCGCCCCCCAAATGATTGCTGCACGCAGGTCCTCCGTGTCGTACTCGTGCGTGGGTACGTCCTTACGCGTTTATACGTCCTTACGCGCTCACGCGGCCGCCAGCTTCGCCGCCGAGTCCGCGTCGACGCAGGCCTGGATCACCGCGTCGAGGTCGCCGTCCAGGACCTGGTCCAGGTTGTACGACTTGAAGCCCACGCGGTGGTCCGAGATGCGGTTCTCCGGGAAGTTGTACGTGCGGATCTTCTCGGAGCGGTCGACGGTGCGGACCTGGCTGCGGCGGGCGTCGGCGGCCTCCCTCTCCGCCTCCTCCTGCGCCGCCGCCAGCAGCCTGGAGCGCAGGATACGCATCGCCTGCTCCTTGTTCTGCAGCTGGCTCTTCTCGTTCTGGCAGGAGGCGACGACTCCGGTGGGAAGGTGCGTGATGCGCACCGCGGAGTCGGTGGTGTTGACCGACTGGCCGCCGGGTCCGGAGGAGCGGTAGACGTCGATGCGGAGGTCGTTCGCGTTGATCTCGACATCGACCTCCTCCGCCTCGGGCGTGACGAGGACACCGGCCGCGGAGGTGTGGATACGGCCCTGGGACTCGGTCGCGGGCACGCGCTGCACGCGGTGCACCCCGCCCTCGTACTTCAGGCGGGCCCAGACGCCCTGGCCGGGCTCGGTGGCACCCTGGCCGCCCTTGGTCTTCACGGCGACCTGGACGTCCTTGTAGCCGCCCAGCTCGGACTCGGTGGCGTCGATGATCTCGGTCTTCCAGCCGATCCGCTCGGCGTAGCGCAGGTACATCCGCAGCAGGTCACCGGCGAACAGGGCGGACTCGTCGCCGCCCGCGCCCGCCTTGATCTCGAGGATGACGTCCTTGTCGTCGCTGGGGTCACGCGGGACGAGGAGAAGGCGCAGCTTCTCGGTCAGCTCCTCGCGCTGCTTCTCCAGCTCCTTGACCTCGGCGGCGAAGTCGGGGTCGTCGGCGGCGAACTCGCGCGCGGTCTCCATGTCGTCGCCGGCCTGCTTCCAGGAGCGGTACGTGGCGACGATCGGGGTGAGCTCGGCGTAACGCTTGTTCAGCTTGCGCGCGTTGGCCTGGTCGGAGTGGACCGACGGGTCGGCGAGCTTCGTCTCCAGGTCGGCGTGCTCGGCGACGAGTTCCTCGACGGCCTCGAACATCTTGGGCTCCTGATACGGCGATGAGGGGGAAGGCGGGCGACCAAAAACGCCGGTCCCGGTGCGCCCGGAGAAGGGGCGCGACCGTGGACCGGCGGATTGGGGCTCGCTACTTCTTGGAGCCGGCGGCCTTGCCGAAGCGGGCCTCGAAGCGGGCCACGCGGCCACCGGTGTCGAGGATCTTCTGCTTGCCCGTGTAGAACGGGTGGCACTCGGAGCAGACTTCGGCGCGGATGGTGCCGCTCTGGATCGTGCTACGGGTGGTGAACGACGCGCCACAGGTGCAGCTGACCTGCGTCTCGACGTACTCGGGGTGGATGTCGCGCTTCAAGGTGTCTCCTAGTTTCGGGAGGGTTCCGGGTCGCAGCCGCACGATGCGGAAGCGTGAACCGGGACCGACGTACCAGTCTGCCAGGACTGGGCGCATCCCCCAAAACCGGGGGACGCGTCGTTCTATTCCCCGGGCTCCGTGGGGGCCGTACGACCGGCCGTCGCCGACTGCCGACGGTCACGGTCGGTTGCCGCCGACTACGGCGAGGTCACGACACCGGCGGCGTCGCCCTTGGCGTTGCCCTCGGTGGCCGACTTGGGGATCGCCCGGTCGTTCTCCAGGGCGGTCCACACCTGCTTGGCCTTGCTCTTCTGGACGATCACGCGGTTCATGTTCGCCGGGTCGTACTGGACCGGCATCGTGACCATCTTCATGTCCGAGGAGCTGATGCCCTTGAGGCCGTCGGCGAACGACATGAGCGAGTTGACGGAGCCGAGGTCGGAGTCGGTCGTCACGGCCTTGGTCGCGGTGTTGGCGAGGTTGTACAGGTTCTTGGGGTTGCCGAACAGGTCGACGTGCTTGACCTGGTTGATCAGCGCCTTGATGAAGGCCTGCTGGAGCTGGATGCGGCCGAGGTCGGAGCCGTCGCCGACGCCGTGCCGGGTGCGGACCAGGCCGAGGGCCTGCTCGCCGTCGAGCTGGTGCGTGCCGGCCTTCAGGTCGAGGTGGCTGTCGGGGTCCTTGATGGCCTTGGTGGTGGTGACCTCGACACCGCCGAGCTCGTCGATGAGCTTCTGGAAGCCGCTGAAGTCGACCTCCAGGTAGTGGTCCATGCGGATGCCGCTGAGGGACTCGACGGTCTTGACCGCGCAGGCCGCTCCGCCGGTGGTGTACGCGGAGTTGAACATCACGCCGGACGCGGCGTCGTGCTCGATGCCCTTGGCGTCGGTGCACTCGGGGCGCTTGATGATGGTGTCGCGCGGTATGGACACCACGCTGGCCTTCTTGTGGCCCTGGTAGACGTGCACGACCATCGCGGTGTCGGAGCGTGCGCTGCCGTCGTCGGTGCCGCCGCCGAGCTTCTTGTTGCTCCCAGAACGGGTGTCCGAGCCGAGGACCAGGATGTTCTCGGAGCCGTTGTCGACCTTGGTGGGCCGGTCGGTGCCGAGGACGGAGTCGATGTCGACGCTCTTGATGTTGCCGTTGAGCTTGAAGTACAGATAGCCGGCTCCGGTGCCGCCCAGGACGACGACGCCCGCCGCCATCCAGGCCATGATCAGGACACCCTTGCGTTTCGCACGGGGTTTACGGCGGCTGCCCTTGGCTCGGTGGCGGCCTGTGCTTCCGGGCTCTCCGGGTATGCCGGGCTCCGGTGTGCTCTCGGCGGACATGCGCTCCTCGAATCTGGTCCGGTCGGTTACCCCCTGCGTTCAGGGTCAGATGCGGTCCGGGTGGGCCCCTACCGCACCATCGTCGCTCCGCCTGGTCAGACGGCGGAACTCGGGAAAGGGTTGCACAACGCACCGTGACCGCCCTGTGGGCAGGCAGCCACAACACGTAACGGATTCTTCCGGCCAAACACCGTTCACCTGCGGTTTCAGCCACATATGCGGTACGGCGGGAAATCGCCGCCCGCGAAGATCCTTGTGGCCAAGGTCTCGCGCGGCGCCGTGTTCCCGGGCAGTTCGGCGGGTGCGGTCCCGCCCAGCACAAAGGGCCGCCCCCGCGCCGGGGACGGCCCTCTGTCACATCCTTGGACGACTAGTCACCGTTGCCCGGCGTCGGCGTCGTCTTCTGGATCTGCAGCAGGAACTCGGCGTTCGACTTCGTCTGCCTCATCTTGTCGAGCAGCAGCTCGATCGCCTGCTGCTGGTCGAGCGCGTGCAGCACCCGGCGCAGCTTCCAGACGATGGCGAGCTCGTCGCTGCCGAGCAGGATCTCTTCCTTACGGGTGCCGGACGCGTCCACGTCCACCGCCGGGAAGATGCGCTTGTCGGCGAGCTTGCGGTCGAGCTTGAGCTCGGCGTTGCCGGTGCCCTTGAACTCCTCGAAGATGACCTCGTCCATGCGGGACCCGGTGTCCACCAGCGCGGTGGCGAGGATGGTCAGCGAGCCGCCGTCCTCGATGTTGCGGGCCGCACCGAAGAAGCGCTTCGGCGGGTACAGAGCGGTCGAGTCGACACCACCGGACAGGATGCGGCCGGAGGCGGGCGCGGCGAGGTTGTACGCACGGCCCAGACGCGTGATCGAGTCGAGCAGCACGACGACGTCGTGGCCCAGCTCCACCAGACGCTTGGCGCGCTCGATGGCGAGCTCGGCGACCGTGGTGTGGTCCTCGGCCGGGCGGTCGAAGGTCGAGGAGATGACCTCGCCCTTGACCGACCGCTGCATGTCGGTGACCTCTTCCGGACGCTCGTCGACCAGGACGACCATCAGGTGGCACTCGGGGTTGTTGTGCGTGATCGCGTTGGCGATCGCCTGCATGATCATGGTCTTGCCGGTCTTCGGCGGGGCCACGATCAGACCGCGCTGGCCCTTACCGATCGGCGCGACGAGGTCGATGATGCGGGTGGTGAGGATGCCCGGGTCCGTCTCCAGACGGAGGCGGTCCTGCGGGTACAGCGGCGTCAGCTTGTTGAACTCCGGCCGCCCGCGACCGGATTCGGGCGCCATGCCGTTCTGCGAGTCCAGGCGGACCAACGCGTTGAACTTCTCGCGGCGCTCGCCCTCCTTGGGCTGACGCACGGCACCGGTGACGTGGTCACCCTTGCGCAGGCCGTTCTTGCGGACCTGGGCGAGGGAGACGTACACGTCGTTGGGGCCCGGAAGGTAGCCCGACGTACGGATGAAGGCGTAGTTGTCGAGGATGTCCAGGATGCCCGCGACGGGGATCAGGACGTCGTCCTCGTTGACCTGCGGCTCCGGGGCCATGTCGTCGCGGCCACGACGGCCACGACGGTCCCGGTAGCGGCCGCGGCGGCCACGGCGCCCGCCCTCGAAGTCGTCGTCGTCCTGCGGGCCGTTGTCACGCTGACGGTCCTGACGGCCACCGCCGCCCTGCTGCTGGCGGTCCTGACGGTCCTGACGGTCCTGGCGCTGCTGGCCGCCACCCTGACCGCCGCCCTGCTGCTCGTCGCCCTTGCCGCCACGGCGGTCGCGGTCACGGTCCCGGCCGCGCTCACGGCGGTCGCGGCGGCGGCCGTCGCCACCATCGGCGTCGCCGCCCTTGGAGTCGCCCTGCGGCTGCGTCTGGGCGGGCGTCTCGGTCTTCGGCTCGCTCTTGGCCTCGGCGACGACCGTGTCGGGGCTGCCGGCCTCGGCGGTGGCACGACGGCGGCGGCGCTCCGCGGGAGCGTCGTCTCCCCCGCGCTCGGCCGCGTTCGCGCGGGAGCTGCCCCCATCGCGGGAGGCGCCCCCGGCCGGCTGGCCGGGAATCTCGATCTGCTGCTGGGCCACGGCCTTCTCGGCGGGCGCCTCAGCCTTCGCGGCCGCCTTCTTCTCGGCGACGGACGCGGTGTCCTCGCCGGTACGGGCCTTGGAGGTGGCCCGGCGCTTCGGCTTGGTCTCGGCGGCGTCGGCCTTCGCGGCCGGGGCGCCCCCACCTGCCTGCGCCTCCTTGATGACCTCGATCAGCTGGCTCTTGCGCATACGCGCGGTGCCCCTGATGCCGAGGCCGGATGCGACCTGCTGCAGCTCGGCCAGCACCATGCCCTCGAGGCCGGTACCGCGGCGCCGCCGGGAGCCGGCACCGCTGGCAGGCGCGGAGGCGTCCGTGGCGGGCGCGGCAGCGGTCTCCTCGACACGTGCGCCCATCAGATCGGTGGTGTCGCTCACGAAGGGTCCTTCCCTGGAGCGGACGTCGGCCTGTCTGGCTCGGCGACCGGTTGTGCTGTCCGACAGTGGTCCTTGCTGTGTGGACCCTGCCGGGGCGGTGGTCCGCCTGAACGGCGGAGGAATGTGGTGACGGCGCTTCCCAAAGCCGTGGCACTGAGTGTCTGTGTCACATTGCTTGGTCGCACCGGTTCCGGAGCGTGCCCGGCAGGTCGCTCAGCGCTCGGGTACGACGTACTGCTCGCGTACGGCGTACTGAACACAGTGCGGCTTGGGAGGCTCCCGGAAGGATGTCTGTCCCGGACGGGGACACGAAGCACCTCGCCATGGTGGGGTCGGGTGCAGACTTGAGGTTAACACTACCGGATCCAACAAACATTCCCCCTCTCGAAATCCGGCGAGCGCCGCCGGATTTCACCTGTCAACGTCAGATGTCGCTGGTGCTGGCGAGCGGCATCACGCTCGCGCCCCGTGCGTCGAGCTTCAGCCGGTTGGCGGCCCAGCCCTCGCCCGCCAGATGGGCGACCTTGTCGGCGCTGGCCTCGTCGACGAGGGCCAGCACCGTCGGTCCCGCGCCGGAGATCACTGCCGGGACCCCGTCGGCCCGCAGCCGCTCCACCAGCGCCGTGCTCTCCGGCATGGCCGGCGCGCGGTACTCCTGGTGGAGCCGGTCCTCGGTGGCGGGCAGCAGCAGCTCGGGACGCCTGGTCAGGGCCTCGACGAGCAGGGCCGCGCGGCCCGCGTTGGTGGCGGCGTCGACGTGCGGCACGGTGCGCGGCAGCAGTCCGCGCGCGGTCTGGGTCAGGACCGGGTTACCGGGCACGAAAACCACCGGAACGATGGAATCGGAGGGCTCCATCCTGATCGCCCGGGCGGCTCCGGACTCCATCCAGGAGAGGGTGAAACCGCCGAGCAGACAAGCGGCCACGTTGTCGGGGTGGCCCTCGATCTCGGTGGCGAGCTCCAGCAGCGCCGCGTCGTCGAGCCGGGAGTCGCCGCCTATGGTCACGGCACGCGCGGCGACGATGCCGGCGCAGATGGCGGCGGAGGAGGAGCCCAGGCCACGGCCGTGGGGGATGCGGTTCGCGCAGACGATCTCCAGGCCGCGCGGCTGTCCGCCCAGCAGATCGAAGGCGGTGCGCAGGGACCGTACGAGAAGGTGGTTTTCGTCACGGGGGAGCGTCTCGCTGCCCTCTCCCGCGATGTCGACGTGCAGCCCGGAGTCGGCGACCCGGACGACCACGTCGTCGTAGAGCCCCAGCGACAGGCCGAGGGCGTCGAAGCCCGGACCGATGTTGGCGCTGGTGGCGGGGACGCGCACCCGGACGGCGGCGGCGCGGAAGGCTGGACCGGCCATCGCTCGATGACTCTCCTTGAGCTGCGGAACTGTCGAAGACGTTCGATACGTGCATGAGGTCCTGGGGACCTCTGAGGAACCGTGGGACCGCTTCCGGGCCGCGGAGACGGCGCGGCACCCGGCCGTATGCGAGGCATATGCGGCGGGCGGGTTCGCCTACAGCCTATCGAAGGAAGGTTCTGTGGCGACATAGGGCGCACAGGAGGCGCACGATGCGTGTCGTAAGCCCCCTGTGCACCCCCTCTGGCGGTCACCCGTTCCCAGAGGTCAACGCTCAGGTCAGACGAGGCCCAGGCGCTCGGCGGCGGTCGCCGCGTCGACCGGGACGGTGACCGGCTGCGGTGCGCCCGCGACCGCCCAATCGGGGTCCTTGAGGCCGTTGCCGGTGACGGTGCACACGATCTTCTGCCCCGGGTCGACCTTGCCCTGCTCGGCGGCCTTCAGCAGACCGGCGACGGAAGCGGCGGACGCCGGCTCGACGAAGACACCCTCCTGAGAGGCCAACAGCCGGTAGGCACGCAGGATCTCACGGTCCGTCACCTCGTCGATGAAGCCGCCCGACTCGTCCCGCGCCGCCAGGGCGAACTGCCAGGACGCAGGGTTGCCGATCCGGATGGCGGTGGCGATGGTCGACGGGTCCTTGACGACCTCGCCGCGCACGATCGGGGCGCTGCCGGACGCCTGGAAACCCCACATCCGGGGAGTCCTCGCGGCGACCTTGTCGGCGGCGTACTCCTGGTACCCCTTCCAGTACGCGGTGATGTTGCCCGCGTTGCCGACCGGCAGGACGTGGATGTCCGGCGCGTCACCGAGCATGTCCACGATCTCGAAGGCGGCCGTCTTCTGGCCCTCGATACGCACCGGGTTGACTGAATTCACCAGCGCCACGGGGTAGTTGTCGCTCAGCGCGCGGGCCAGGGTGAGGCAGTCGTCGAAGTTTCCGTCGACCTGGAGGATCTTCGCGCCGTGCACGAGGGCCTGGCCCATCTTGCCGAGCGCGATCTTGCCCCGCGGGACGAGCACGGCGCACACCATGCCCGCGCGCACCGCGTACGCGGCGGCCGAGGCGGACGTGTTGCCGGTGGAGGCGCAGATGACCGCCTTCGCGCCCTCTTCCTTCGCCCGCGTGATCGCCATCGTCATTCCGCGGTCCTTGAAGGACCCGGTGGGGTTGGCGCCCTCCACCTTGAGGTGGACCTCGCAGCCGGTGCGCTCGGAGAGCACCTGCGCGGGGACGAGGGGCGTACCGCCCTCGCGGAGCGACACGACCGGCGTGGTGTCGGACACCGGCAGCCGCTCCCGGTACTCCTCGATGATTCCGCGCCACTGGTGGGTCATTGCTGGTTACTCTCCTTCAACCCGCATGATGCTGGCGACACCACGCACGGTGTCGAGCTTGCGCAACGCCTCGACGGTCCCGCCCAGGGCGGCGTCGGACGCGCGGTGCGTGACGACGACGAGGGAGGCCTCGCCGTCCTTCCCCTGCTGGCGAACCGTATCGATCGACACGCCGTGCTCGGCGAACACGGTGGCAACCTGGGCGAGAACTCCGGGTTTGTCCGCCACGTCGAGGCTGATGTGGTAACGCGTGACGACCTCGCCCATGCCCGACACGGGCAGCGCGGCGTACGCGGACTCGCCGGGGCCGGTGGCGCCGTTGAGCCGGTTGCGGCAGACGGCCACCAGGTCGCCCAGGACGGCGGAGGCGGTGGGGGCGCCGCCCGCACCGGGGCCGTAGAACATCAGCTGACCGGAGGCGTCGGACTCGACGAACACGGCGTTGTACGCGCCGCGCACGGAGGCCAGCGGGTGGGTCAGCGGAATCATCGCGGGGTGCACGCGCGCGGTGACGGACGCGCCGTCGGCGGCCCGCTCGCAGATCGCGAGCAGCTTGATGGTGCAGCCCATCTCCTTCGCGGAGGCGAAGTCGGCGGCGGTGACCTCGGCCATGCCCTCGCGGTAGACGTCGTCGAGGCGCACCCGCGTGTGGAAGGCGATCCCGGCGAGGATGGCGGCCTTGGCGGCGGCGTCGAAGCCCTCGACGTCGGCGGTGGGGTCGGCCTCGGCGTACCCGAGCGCGGTGGCCTCGTCGAGGGCCTCCTGGTAGCCCGCGCCCGTGGTGTCCATCTTGTCGAGGATGAAGTTGGTGGTGCCGTTGACGATGCCGAGCACCCGGTTGACCTTGTCACCGGCGAGCGACTCGCGCAGCGGCCGGATCAGCGGGATGGCGCCGGCGACGGCGGCCTCGTAGTAGAGGTCCGCGTCATGGTCTTCGGCGGCGGCGTGCAGGGCGGCGCCGTCCTGGGCGAGCAGCGCCTTGTTGGCGGAGACGACGGAGGCGCCGTGCTCGAAGGCGGTGGTGATGAGCGTCCGGGCGGGCTCGATCCCTCCGATGACCTCCACCACCACGTCGATGTCGCCGCGTTTGACGAGGGCGGTCGCGTCGGTGGTGACGAGGCTCTGGTCGATGCCCGCACGAACTCGGGCGGGCCGCCGGACGGCCACTCCGGCGAGTTCCACGGGGGCGCCGATCCGGGCGGCGAGGTCGTCGGCGTGCGTCGTCATGATGCGCGCCACCTCTGAGCCGACCACTCCACAGCCCAGCAGCGCCACCTTCAGCGGACGCGTACGCATCATCCGACCTCGTTTCCTCATACCGTCTACGGTTGGTCCAGTCTCACTCACCGGACGGGACTTTCTATCCCATGTCCGGATCGTGAGACATCTATTTCATTTGTACGGAGGCGGAAGACAGGAGATCTTCCGCCTCCTCTTTCCGGGCGGATTCACCGACGTTCTCCGGGCGGATTCACCCGACGTCGAGGCGCAGCAGGTCCTCCTCCGTCTCCCGGCGGACGATGACGCGGGACTCACCGTCGTTGACCGCGACGACGGGCGGCCGCAGTACGTGGTTGTAGTTGCTGGCCATCGACCGGCAGTACGCGCCCGTCGCCGGTACGGCGATCAGGTCACCCGGTGCCAGGTCGGCCGGCAGGAACGTGTCCTTCACGACGATGTCGCCGCTCTCGCAGTGCTTGCCGACGACGCGGGCCAGCATCGGCTCCGCGTCCGAGGTGCGGGAGACCAGGGCGACGCTGTACTCGGCGTCGTAGAGCGCGGTACGGATGTTGTCGGACATGCCCCCGTCGACGGAGACGTACGTCCGCAGTCCGTCGAGGGGCTTGATGGTGCCGACCTCGTACAGCGTGAAGGCGGTGGGGCCGACGATGGCCCGCCCGGGCTCGACGGAGATACGGGGAGTGCGCAGCTTGGCGGCCTCGCACTCACGGGTGACGATCTCGTGGAGCGCCTTGGCGATCTCGTGCGGCTCGCTGGGGTCGTCGTCGCTGGTGTAGGCGATACCGAGACCGCCACCGAGGTCGATCTCCGGCAGTTCGACGCCGTGCTCGTCGCGGATGTCCTTGAGCAGCCCGACGACCCGGTGGGCGGCGACCTCGAAGCCGGACATGTCGAAGATCTGGGAACCGATGTGGCTGTGGATCCCGATCACCTCGATCCCGTCCAGCTGCAGCGCACGCCGTACGGCCTCGGCGGCCTGCCCGCCGGCCAGCGGGATGCCGAACTTCTGGTCCTCGTGGGCGGTCGCGATGAACTCGTGGGTGTGCGCCTCCACCCCGACGGTGACTCGGATCTGCACCCGCTGCCGCCTGCCCAGCGACTGAGCGATGTGGGCGACGCGGACGATCTCCTGGAAGGAGTCGAGCACGATCCGGCCGACGCCCTCGCTGACGGCCCGGTGGATCTCGTCCGTCGACTTGTTGTTGCCGTGGAAGGCGATGCGGTCGGCGGGCATGCCGGCCGACAGGGCGGTGGCGAGCTCTCCGCCGGAACAGACGTCGAGGTTGAGCCCTTCCTCGTGCAGCCAGCGGACCACGGCCCGGGACAGGAACGCCTTGCCGGCGTAGAAGACGTCGGCGTCGGTCCCGAAGGCGGCGCGCCACGCCCGCGCCCGGGCGCGGAAGTCGGCCTCGTCGACGATGTAGGCGGGGGTGCCGTGCTGCTCGGCGAGGGTCTTCACGTCGATGCCGCCGACGGTGACGACACCGTCCTGGTCCCGGCCGACGGTCTGGGCCCACACCTTCGCGTCGAGGGTGTTGAGGTCGGCGGGCGGAGCGGAGTAGTGCCCCTCGGGATACACATCGGCGTGACGGGGCCCGGCGGGGTGTGCGGAACGGCTCATGGCTTCTCTTGGGCTCTCTGTGCGTCTGTGTGCGTCTGTGCGCGCTGTCTCACAGGTGATCAGGTGCGTCGATGCCGAGCAGGGTCAGGCCACCGGCCAGCACCGTCCCGGCGGCTTCGGCAAGCGCCAGCCGGGCACGGTGGGCGGCCGAGGGTTTCTCCCCGCCGCGCGGAAGGACAGTGGGGAGGAAGGGGAGAACGGCATCGGCGACGGTGACGAGGTGCCGAGCGAGACGGTCCGGCGCACAGTGCGCGGCGGCCGCGGCGAGGATCCGGGGGTGGTCGGCGAGGACGCCCGTCAGGTATTCCTCTTCCGGTACGTCGCCGGGTTCGGCGCGGAACCCCAGGTCAGCGGCGTTACGGCTGACGGCCCGGGTGCGGGCGTGAGCGTAGCGGACACGGAAGAGCGGGTTGCCCGCACGCTGGACGAGGTGCTCGCCGCCGATCCGGGGGCGGTCGTGGGCGGCGGGGTGCAGGAGTGCCCAGCGGGCGGCGTCGGGGCCCAGGGGGGTGGGGTCGGTGGGGGTGGGGTGCGGGGCGATTTCGATAGGAACCGGGGGCTCCGCCGGGGCCTCTGCCAGGGACTGGAAGGCGCCGTACGCGTCGACGTGGACGCCGAGGACCCTCACCCAATCCAGATCGGGCCGAGCCTCACAGGTGACGCGGACGAGTGCGCCCTGCGCGCGGAGGAGACGGACGCCGGCGTCGGCGACGACGAGGGCCCGGACCTCGTGGGCGGCATGCAGTCGACGGAGCTGCCCGGTGAGCGCGTCGGAGTGCCCGTACGTCTGCCCCGTCCGCAGGATCTCGCCGACGAGAGCGGCGGAAGCGGTGCCGCGCAGGCGGATGTTCAGGAAGCCGGGGCCGGTGATGACGACGTCGGCGATACGGCTGGTGTCGGCGGTACCGCCGCTGCTACCGAGGCCCCCGTCGGTGGCGTCGGTGCCGATGTCGTCACTGAGCAGATGGTCCCGAAGGACCTCGGCGACGTACCGGGGTGTCCGCTCAGCCGGCCGCGCCAGCTGAAGGGCGATGTTGGTGGCGTAGTCCCCACAGCCCCCGGGCCCCGGCGCCGTCACCACGGCCCGCTCCGGAACGGTCACACTCAGCTCCCCCCGGTCCACAGCCCGACGCACCGCGCGCAGCACGGTACGGGAGAGCTCGACGGGGATCACGGGACCAGCGTAGGGGAGGAGGGGGGTGGGTAGGCGAGCCGGTTTGAGCGGGGTTCCGGGATGTGGACGGCGCGAGGACGCGGGCGGCCGCCTCAGTCGCCCCCCAGGGGACGGCTACGGAAACAATCAGCCGCCGGACCGCCCGGCCCGATCGGCCCGTCCAGCCCGCTCGGCCTCTGCGGCGGTCCCGAGAACACCGTCGAACGCGGACTCCTCCGGACCCCCTTCCACAGCCCCGCTGAGGGCACCCCCACTCCCCCCACTCCCCCCACTCCTCTCCCCCTCCACCAACTGCCCTACGAGGCGCACGAGTTCGGCAGGATCGAAGGGCTTGGCGAGGAAAGCGTCGACACCGGCCTCAAGCCCGTTCTCGACCTCGGACTGCGTGCACGCACTGACGATGGCGAGGGGCAGATGACGGGTACGCGGGTCGGATCGCAGCCGAGCGGCGGTCCGGAGCCCGTCGAGGCGGGGCATGACGACATCGAGGGTGATCACATCGGGCCGCACCTGATGAACGACATCCAGACACTCGGCACCATCGGCCGCGGTCACCACCTCGAAACCCTCCAGTTCGAGATTGACCCTGATCAGCTGCCGGATGACCTTGTTGTCGTCCACAACAAGCACCCGGCCGGACGCGCCTGGCACAACTCGAGAGTAGGTCGGCACCGGCCACCGCGTCCGGCTTTTCCCGACTTCCACCCCGCGCGGGCAACCCTCCTCCACGTCAGCCCCACGTCCACCCCTCAAGCCTGCCCCGCCCTTCCCCTTCAGCCCCGGCACCCGCCCTCCCCTCGCCCGACGACGCGACCTCGCCCGACGCCGCAAAACCCGTTCATGAACACCCGGACGGAGCTGGTAGTGTTCTACCCGTCGCCGCGAGCAAGCGCTCAGCCGCCGACACGCCCCCGTAGCTCAGGGGATAGAGCAACGGCCTCCGGAGCCGTGTGCGCAGGTTCGAATCCTGCCGGGGGCACCTTGGATTAGGTGCCCAAAGACCCCGTCACCAGCGGAAACGCTGAGGCCGGGGTCTTCGCGTATGTGCAGGCGGATGCAGCCCAAAGCCGCCGCATGTCGAGGTCTGTGGACGAGGCGTGGACGGGATCTTGGGGTATCGCCGCAGGTGAGGTCTAAGAGAAGCCGACGCTCACGCTAACGCCAGACCCAGGTGCATGTCGTCGCGCCACCGGGGCTACCAACGGCGCCCATGAGTGCTGCCAGCGCCCAGGGGTTCTCTTATGGATCTAGACGAACGACGAGGCCGGAGTCAGAGACGGGCTGACCTGCGTCGTACCGTCCCATCCAATCGTTGGTCCGGCCGTCCCGTCGACTGACGCGTATTGGGTGTACCTGAGCCGCGAATACCGTTCACAGAGTCATGGCGAGCAGGCCGAGGAAGAGGGGCTTGTCGATAGGCACCGCTACTATCCGGGATGCCTCACGGGACGACGAGTGGAGTCAGGGGATGGGCGACGTGAACGAATCAGCGGTCAAGCGGAAGTTGGGGATCCCGAACTGGCGGAACCTGTCCAAGGACAAGGTGCTCAAGTTCGCGGCAGCGATGCCCGAGATGGCCACCGAGGCGCGGCTCAAGCTCATCGAGCAGTTCCCTGCATTCAAGGACCTGGGCAAGGCCAACATCGATGCAGTCGCAGAGGCCCACAGGTCCACTCTCGCAGCCAACGAGAACAGTCAGAACCACTTCTACAAGGCTGCACAGGACCAGCGGGACGCTCTGCAGGCCGACCTTGCTCGGGACGACCTCAGCGAGGCACGGCGGGAGTCCCTCCACGACCGCCTCGAACGAAACGTGGGGCGAGTATTCGAGAAGGACAGCGAGAGCAAGCAGTTCCAGGGGGCGGGGATGAAGCTGGTAGCAGCCACCGGTGTAGCCGCCCTCGCGCTGAGCGTGGCGTTCGTCGGCGGCAGAGTCGCTGGAGTGAGCGAGGACGGTTCCGAGGAATCCCAGTAGGGCTGTTATCGGCCCGTTACGAAACGAAGCATTGGCGCGGGTAGGGCCGGAACGAGGGAGGCCCCAGGCGGCATGCCTGGGGCCTCGGTGTCGGCGCAGGTTGTCTCACTCGTACTCGCGGAGCAGATCCTCGATACGCCGGTTCGCAACGTCCTGCCGTCCGTCGAGGCACTTCGCGTAGCGGGTCAGCAGGACCTCGACGCTGTTGCCAGCGCGCTCGGCCACCTCGGTCGGGTCGACGCCGGCGTTGAGCCATGTGGACAGCGCCGAGTGACGAAGGTCGTACGGCCGACTCGCGAGCGGCGAGGAGGCGACGGCCGGCGGGAGCGCGAGGAGTCGAGCCTCCTGCCAGACGCGGTAGTAGGTCGAGGACGGGACGACCGAGCCCTTCTCGCTGAAGAACAACCGCCCGTCGTCAGCCGTGCCGAAGGTGGCGAGGTGCTCGCGGAGCACGACGACGAGGTGGGGCGGGATGGGTACTCGCCTGACATCCTCGGTCGGCCGGTTCTTCAGCCCGCGGTCGTCGTGGGTCTCCCCCGAATCGGTCCACTGCTTGCCGACCGACGGGCGAGTCCGGTGCAGCAATGCCGAGCCCCACCCCTGTCCGGGAAGCATCAGGTCTGTCTCGACAAGGCCGACCGCTTCAGCCGGCCGAAGGCCACCGAAGTACATGGCGGCGAACAGACCCACCAGGCGACGACCACGAGCGCGCCGGTAACCGCCCACGTAGGAAACCGCCGCCAACAGGTTCCGCGCCTGCTCCGGGTTGGCGACAACCCGAGGATCGACCTGGTTGGACACCTTCGGCTTCTGCCAGCGGACAGCCGTGATGGGGTTTTCGCGCAACTCCCCCAGGTCAACGGCGTAATTCGCGGCATTGACGAGCGCCCGACGCTTACGCCGCACGGTTTCCGCCGCTGCTGCCGTGCCGTCGAGCTTGAGCTTCAGCGAGTCGAGTACCGCACGGGCCGTGGCGGGTTCGGCAAGGTCGGCGAGGGGCCGGGATGCCTTGGACACCCAGTGAAGAACGTTCCGCACGTCGTCCGGGACTTCGCGATCGTTGGGCCCCGGAAGCACGAAAGCCCAGTTCCGAAGCGCCTTGCGGATCACCTCATCCGACGGCCGTCCGGCGCGCTCGTCGAGGAGCTCCACTGTCACGCTCGTGAGCGATTCGTTGATGCCGTCCCGCGTATTGGGGGCGGCGTGCGGCCACTTCATCGCGAGGTACCTGAGGGCGAAGTCGTACCACGACAGGGCCGACTTCTTCTCTTCCATCAAGGCCGGGAGCCCCGACGCCGTGTCGAACTCCTCGCCGTCGCGCATCGCACGCATGAGCTTCGTGCGGTAGTGGTCGGCGAGCGCCTTTGTGCGGAAGGATTCCGAGAACACGTTGCCCGCGACGGACCAGCGCACACCGTACGAGGGCGTTTTGGTGTCCCGCTTTCGGACGCCCCAGACCTTCACGTCAAGAGACTTCACGCCGCCGCCTCCAGCTGTCGCAGCCACGTGGTGAAGTCGCTCCGCCACACCCGGAGCTCTCCGTTGGGCAGCTTGAACGCGGCCGGCCCGTAGCCCAGCTCCCGCCAGCGGTAGAACGTCCGACGAGAGACACCGCCCAGCTCATCCAGGACCTGGCGAACAGTCATTAGCTCGTCGTGACGGGTGTCCATGTCGGTTCTCCTTCCGTTCCAACGGCGGGTTCGAGGGATGAAGCAAGCCAGGCTTCCCCACGGCTCAGGCCAGTTCCGGCGAAGACCCAGTGCGAGAGAACGAGGGTGGTTTCCGACGTCGTCTCGTTCGTCGGGGCGGCTTGGGCGCGTCGCCATTCGGCGCGAGCGTCGCGGAGTGCGCCGAGGGTGGTGGAGTAGCGGCGGGATTTGGTGGAGAAGTGGCCGCGGAAGCCGAGCATGTGCGCCCACGCGCGTAACCGGAGCTCGGCAAGCTCGGGGCGGGCGCCGAGGGTCCAGGCGACGCGGATCATGCGCCGGGCGTGGTCGGTGACGCGTGCTTGGGCGAGTTCGGCGAGAAACTTGAGCGGGCGGTCGAGGGTTCCGGTCGCCGTCTCGGCGCCCTTGGTCGCGTACTTCGCGATGTACGAGGCAACGGCCCCCTCGGTTAGCTCCTGGCCGTCGTCGAAGTCGGCGGAGCGGATCGTGCGGACGTCGAGCTGACGACCGAAGGTGAAGACATGGGGGCGGCCGTCGACGGTCGGGCCGTCGATGCGGGCGGCCGTTGCTGCGGCTTCGATGGCGTCCGTCAGGAGCTCTGCCGTCGCCCAGGCGGGCGGCGCTGTGTCGCCACCTTCCGGGCCGTCTATGCGGATGACCGCATGGAAGTGCACGGCACCGCGTTTCTGGTACTCGGCGACCTTCGCGAAGGAGACGCGGGCATGGTCGCGGAAGGTGCGTTGGGTAAGGCCGGCGCGCTTGGCGATCTCCCGGCGGAGGTAGATGGAAAAGCGCCGCCAAAGAAGCCCGGCGTGGGCGTTCCAGAGCACGGCCGCTTCGTAGTCGTACCGGTCCGGGTCCAGGGGTGTGCCCAGGGCCTGGTCGTCCTCTTCGTGGCGGGTGCCGCAGCGGCAGGGGCGGCCGTCGGTGCGCCGGTTGTGGACCGGGCCGAAGCCGGGGGCGGTGAAGGTGGCGAAGACGCGTGGGTGTGTGGCGACCTGGTCCGAGGTGCCTTTGCCGCCGCGGAGTCCGGCGGTGATCAGGTGGTACGTGTCGCGACGGTAGGTCTCGGCGCAGGCCGGGCAGCGAGTTGCGCGGCGGTTGTTGCAGCGGACCAGGAGTTGGCCGGCCGGAAGGGCGGTCGAGTCGAGGTGGTGCAGGGTTCGGCCGATCTCGCCGGTCGCCGTGTCGACCGCGTATTCGGTGCGGTGGCCGTCGAGGCGGACGGGGTGGGTGCAGCCGCCCAGGCCGGAGAGTTGGCGGGCCAGCTCGGGCATGGTGCCCAGGGAGGCCAGCATGGAGAGTTCCGCCAGTGGGGGCGGAGTCTGCCGGGTGATGATGGGTGTTCCTTTCGGCTGTTTCTGCGGTTGGGAGGGACGGCCCCGGGGCGGCGGGATGCTTGGCGGCGTTTGCCGCCCCGGCGGCCGGTCAGCGCCTGTTGGCGTTGTTCAGCAGGGAGCGCAGGACCACGGCGGCGATGGCCACGGACACGGCCGTTATGGCAACCGCCGCCAGGAGCGCGGTGAGGACGACCCCACCGACGAGGACCGCCGCGACCGGGCCCGCGTAGGGGCTGAGCGAGCGGCCGGCCATGGGGGCCGGGCTGTGCTGGTGGTGCTGCTGAGGGATGAGGGCCGACGGCGGAGCGGGGACATCGGGCAGCTTGGGGCGGAACATGGCGGAGCTCCCTTCAGCGGTTGTCGCCGTTGACGACGCCGACCCCGGAGCGGGTGCCGGACTCGATGGCGGGGGCGAGGAAGGTGTGGGAGAGCCAGAAGCCGAACAGGGCGATCACGACGGCAACCCACATGCGGACGCCCAGGAACTTGATCGCGGCCCAGGCGACGGCGCCCAGGACGAAGACCAGCGGGAGCGAGACAGTCACGGGATCTCCTCAGCGGACGCGGCAGCGGTGGGTGCGGGCGGCGAGTTCTGCGGCGGCTCGGGTGTCGTAGTCGTGGGAGAAACCGCAGCGCGGGGCCGTGCAGACGGCGGTGTGCTTCTCGCGGCCGCGGCCGTCGTAGGCGGTGCCGACCTGGACGGGGCCGATGCGCACGACGTTGCGGAAGCGGCGGTTGGCGGGCATCAGGGCAGCTCCTTCGGGTCGTTGTGGTTCTCGCCGGTGAAGTCGGCGACGTGGTCGGCAAGCCAGCGCAAGATCTCGTCGCCCTCGTAGCTGTCAGCGGCGAGGATCACCGGTTCGGCGATGAGCACGGCTTCGGTGAGGTGGTTCTGTCGGGTCAGCTCGGCGGCACGCTTGAGCGCGCGGAGCGTGGACGGACGCAAGGTGGAAAGTCCTCCGGGGTCAGGTGAGTTGGGCGGCGATGGCTTCGGCGAGCTGGAGCGGGACGCCGAGCCGGGTACGAAGGGTTGATGTGTCGATGTCGCTCCCGGTCCGGGTCCGGTGGTCGTCGGCGACCTTGCGGGCCATGGCGACAAGAGCGGGCGGGACCGGGGCGGCTGTGGGTTGTACCGCCGGTTGCGGATCGACGGCGGGTAGCACAGGCGCAGTTGACGTGTCGGGCTTCGCGGGTACCTCCTCGTCTGTTGGTGGCGCCTCGTCGCGGTCCGCAGTGCCGTGGGCGAGGAGGGTTCCGCCGAGGAAGGCGACCGCGGGCCATCCGGCGACGAGAATGCGCAGCCAGGCCGGGACGTCACCAAGGTCGAGCAGGCCGGCTGTGGCGATGTTCGCGCCCAGCGACGCGACCAGGGCGACGATGAACCAGCACCAGCCAGCGGCTTTCGTGGCACCAGAACGCAGCCGCCGCCAGGCCGCTACCAGAAGCAGGTCAACGCTGATCGGGTAGGCCCACGCCTTCCACCCGTCCTGTCCGGCCGCCGCGGCGAGGTCGTGCAGGTGCGCGAAGGAGAGCGCTGCGGCGATGGCCGCTTGGACCAGGACGGGGTCGAGTCGAATGCGGTGGGTGCGCATCGGTCAGTCCTCCGTTGTCTCGGAGGCCAGGCGCTCGGTGGGTGCCGGTTCGGGGGTGTCCAGGACTACGGGCGGGGCGTACGGCCGGAAGGGCGTGAGCGCCGGAACGTCCGGAGCGAGGTGGGCCGTGTCGCGGCAGGTGGCCGCAGCGGCGGCGAGGGACAGGTGGGGAGTGCGGATGCGGGACCAGCCGCCGGAGGTGTCACCCGCCACGGCCAGGCCCGGCAGCTCGGCGGGAATGGCGCAGGAGGCATAGACCGCTTCGGGCGCGATGTCGCCGAGGGCCATCTTGGCGGATGCTTCGTCGTTGACGCGGTGGCAGACACGGCCGGTGAGTTGGGCCCGCAGCATGGTCGCGCCCTTGCCCAGCTCGGCGCCGAAGCGCTGCCCGCACACCTCCAGGTAGATGCCGGCCGCACGACCGAGCTGGGCGAGCCGGATGAGGTGAGTGACCATCTCGTCGCGGCGTTCCTCGTCCTTACGTGTGGCGATGAGGAAGAGTTCGGCCACCTCGTCGACGAACAGCACGATGGGGGTGGGCCGTTCGCACTCCGGCAGGCCCCAGATATCCGAGGTGATCTCCTCGTCGGGGGTGCCGGGGGCGATCCCCTGCCGTGCTTTGATGAGGTCGTATCGGTCCTCCATTTCCTTGACCAGGACGGGCAGCAGTTCGGCGCCTCGTCCGGGTCGGTCGCCAGCGCGGCGAACCGCGAGGCGAACGGCGCCAGCTCGACGCCGCGCTTGCAGTCGATGCCGACCAGGGCGACGGGCTGTCGCGCCAGACCGGTGATCAGGTTCCGCAGATACATGGACTTGCCCGACAGCGTTGCGCCGAGGACGAGTTCATGTGGCACGGCGCGGTAGTCGCGTAAGAACGCCGTAGCGTCCTCCCGCAGCGCCACCGGCACCTTGAGGAACTCGCCATCGGTCCGCCGAGGCATCCGGACCTTGCGAAGGACGTCGAAGCCGATGAGCCGCAGTTCGACGACACCGGGCTTCACGTCCTTCACGTAGACGCCGTGCACACCCCAGGCGTGGCGGAGCCGTTCCGCAGAGGCGACGACGTCGGCGGGTTCCTGGCCCGGCGCCAGCCGAAGCCGGACACGCAGACCGGTCGTGGTGGGGCGGATCAGGCCCCGACGAGGCGGGACGGGGCGGACCTCCCGGCGACTGGTCGCTTTGATGGCCAACACCCGCAACCGGGACGGCTCGACGGTCAGGCCGCAGGCGTCCATGGTCGAGGAGTACGAGGCCAGCAGCCGGGCCACCGAAACCGGGAGCCCGACCGTGGACCAGTACGCCGCCGGGCTGGCGTGCCGGACGTAGACGGCGCCACCTATCGCAGCGAGCGAGCCGCCCAGTTCGGCAAACGTGATCAGGTCCGACACGGCGATCAGCTCGCCTGAGCGACCGGGAAGGCGCCCGGCGCGATGGCGGTGGCGCGGTACGCGATGCCGTGCCGCTGCTGGCCGTTGAACACGCTCTCCCACGGCCGGGCGATGAGGCCCGGCAGTGATACCGGAGAACCAACGGCCAGGCCCTCCGTCACACCGCTTTCGGGAACGGTGACCTGGATGAGCGACGAGTCCCCCTCGTCGATGAAGACAACGCCGACGGTCATCAGCGCCTCACCGCTCACGGTGTCCTTGGCGATCTCACCGGTCTGCCGGTCACGCACCTTCGGGGTCGGCGCTTCGGTCAGCAGGATCGTGGCCGACGAGGCGTCAACACGGATCACACGCACAGAGATTTCTCCTTCTGAGATCGATCAACTTGCCTCCTGACAAGTTGACTTAGCAAGTTCGAAGCTAGAGATGCCAAGTTGACTTGTCAAGTGGCTTCGGTGACCACAACGAGCGCCACCGACATCACGAGCGCACCATGAAGCCATCAGCGCAGAGGAGGGCGCGACATGGGCAGACAACACCGCGCTCAGGAGCCGCAGTCATGGGGCCCACGCAGCCCGCAAGGCTCCGAACCACCGCCGGACGCCCGGTCGGCACCGCAGCAAGGGCCCCCGCCAAACAGCTCCTACCAGGGCGGGACGACACCCCCGCCGAAGAAGCGACGTCGCGTCTTCCTGTGGCTCTTCCTGGCCCTCCAGATCGCGTTTCTGATCTGGGTGATCGCGGGCGCCGCGAGCGGAAGCGGCACACCCGCGGAGTGCCGAGGCCGGACAGGCGACGCCCTGAAGCTGTGCGAGGACGCAAGCGACGTCGGAACCACCATCGGCGTGGGACTCATCATCGCCCTATGGGCGGCAGTCGACGTCATCCTTGGCTTTACATACGTGGTCTACCGGCTCGCCACCCGCCGCACCAGATAAAGGCCATCACAGCCAAGCAGTGGCCGGCCCGCAGGTTCAGCTCAGCCTGTAAGTGTCTTCGAGTTCCTGCCGATCGGCGGGAAGCAGCACGTCAGAGACTTGCAGAGCTTGACCGGAAGCGTCGCACGCGACGACCAGGACGCTAAGGACGGGCACACCGTCCGGGAGCTCCAAAAGCTCAGCCTCACCCCGCTCAGGCAGCCGAGCCGAGACACGCTCCTTCACATGGTCGAAGCGAGCCTTCTTCCGCGCCTCAAGGTGAGCGCGGGTGCCGCCGCTCAAAGGGGTGGCACTCTCCAACTCGGTACCCTCGACCAGGCTGGCGGGGAAGTACGACGAGACCAGCTCGAAGGGTTCGCCGTCATCGATGACCAGGAACCGGCGCACGAGGACCTTGGCACGCTTCGGCAACCCAAGCACGGAGGCGATGCGCGCCGGAACAGGTACATGACCGACTTCGACCAGCCGCCCTGGGGTCTGTGCCTCGTCACGCGTGAGCGCTTCACTCCCCCGGCGACCCTTTTGCTCGACGACTGCGGGAAGCCCTCGCACCAGCGTGCCGTACCCCTGGCGGGACTCCAGCCAGCCATCACGCTTCAGCAGTTCCAGCGCCCGGACGACGGTCGGACGGGACATTCCGAAGGCCTGCACCAGTTGGTTCTCACTGGGCACGCGGGTCCCGGGCGGGTACGTGCCGTCCTCGATGCGCTGCTGAATCGTCTGGGCGAGGCGTACGTACTTCGGTGCCTCCACTTCATACGCCATGAACGCCGCCGCCTGTCATGATTGGCCAAGTCAACTGGTCAACCAGACTAGCGACGAATCCGCCGGCGCAGTACCAAGGGAGGGTATTCCCCTCGTCACGACGGCCAGGCATCGGCGACCACAAAACTGACCACCGTCCCCCCGAAGCAACTGGGCCCGGAGTGCCACGATTCGGCGATTGAGTCGACGAGCAGCAGCCCGCGGCCGTGCGCGTCGTTGGCGTCCGGACTCCTCAGCCGGACGTTCGCCGGGAAGCCCGGGTTGTGTACCTCGACCCGCAGCGAGGTCTCCTCGCGGAACCATTCCACCCGCACTACCCAGGGATCATCAGCCCGCCCATAGCGGATGGCGTTGGTGACCAACTCCGAGATCATCAGCTC
Source organism: Streptomyces sp. NPDC006332 (assembly GCF_040612855.1). Taxonomy (NCBI): domain Bacteria; kingdom Bacillati; phylum Actinomycetota; class Actinomycetes; order Kitasatosporales; family Streptomycetaceae; genus Streptomyces; species Streptomyces sp. NPDC006332. Next base: position 187,873 of record NZ_JBEXRA010000002.1, on the reverse strand, counting down.
GCAGTCCTCGACCGAGCAGGAGGGGTTGTAGGGGGCGATGAACTTCCGGAACCAGCGTCGCGCCCGGGGTACGGATTCCGGGGCCGGATGCAAGGTCATTGCTCCGAGCCGCGGTGAGCCCTCAGAGGGGTAGCGGTCGATCCTGTAAGCCATCCGCACTCACTCCTTGCCGCTGCCGTCACAGTCGAGGCAGCGCCGCTTCGATGTGGCACGGGTGCGGTCGGCGACAGCGGCGAGCGCCAGGGACGTACGCGAACTGACCCGCTTCCAGCCACGCCCCCGGCAACCCCGGCAAGGTAAGTGCTCTCCCTGGTCCGGCCGCCGACTCGTCACACCGCGCCTCCTCCCGATCAAGTGGCCTTAGCCACTTACTGGATGGTGGCATTAGCCACTTGCGTCGCGCAAGCCGTTCGCCGAAGTAATGAACCATCAGGCGAGCGGATACCCCTGCTCGAACGCCCAGCGCTGCGGCGGGTAGGTGGCTTCAGCGAACTCCAACGGCCGATCCTGGAGGTCGAAGACGACGTGATGCACGATCAGGACAGCCGATCCCTGCTCAAGCTGGAGGTCCGCCGCCTCCTCGTCCGTCGCCTGCCGGGCACACATGCGATCTTCGGCGTAACTCCCCTGCCGCCCCGTCATGTTCTCGACGTACATCAGGGTGCCCTCCTGGATCCGTTCGGGCTCCAGAAGCTTGGGCGCCCGCTGCCCGACGTCCGGCGCGAACCACGAAGTGGACAGATTGATGGGCCCGTCCTGGTTGTTGGTGACCCGTCGGCGGTGCACAGCCCGACGCTCCTTCACCAGACCCAATGCCTCAGCGACATGATCCGGCGCGTCCAGCCACCCGGCCGACGTGATCACCGCGTACTCACCGGCCGTGTAGATTTTCCCGGTCTGCCGGGCCCGCCCGTACAACTCCCTCGCCCGTCGGTTCACTTCGAGGCTCCGCACATATGTGCCCGAGCCCTGCCGCTTCTCGACGAGCCCCTGATGGCTCAGCGCCTCCAGCGACCGCGCCGCCGTCGGCCGGGACACCTTCCAGTCGGCCGCCAACTGCCGCTCCGAGGGAACCTCGTCCCCCGGTCGCAGGTCACCCCGAAGGATCTGATCGCGAATGAAGTGTGCGATCTGAAGATACTTCGGCTGCGCCTCCTCAATCTGAGGCATGTCTCCTCCTCCAAGTGGCTATAGCCTCTAGCCACTATAGGGTGAGTGGTCAAGAGCCGACCCCGTAGTCTTGAGCACATGACGCGGTTGATCGTCGCAGCAGGAGGAGGGGGCGACGCAGTCGCCGCCACAATGCTTGACGCCGCCCTGTACGGGGATGCCGGCGAACAGGCGGTAATCCTCACGTACGCGTGGGACCGCTTGCTCATCGACCCGCTACCGGGCCCCCGAGGAGCCGACGACTTCACAGGCCTCGAACCGCTCACCCCAGCCGTCTGGAAGGTGCCGGCGGATGCCCGCCCGGTCGCACCGGCAGGTTCCACGCTCCCACGACTCGCCGCAGAGCTCCGGCACACGTTCGCGCTGATCGAACCGAGGCACGGCGCCGAGGGAGTCACGCACCAACTCGAAGAACTCGTCACCCACTTAAAGCCGACCTCGATCGATCTCCTGGACGTCGGCGGCGACGTGTTGGCCCGAGGCAACGAACCGACGCTGAAAAGCCCCCTCGCCGACTCCCTGACACTGGCAGCGTGCGGCCAAGTGAACGCGCCCATACGCCTGTTGATCGCAGGCCCCGGCCTGGACGGCGAGCTGCCGCACGAGGACTTGCGAGACGTGCTCGGGCCACTCGTCCACACCTTCACCGCGAAGGACACGGAGCCAATCGGCCCGGTCCTGGAGTGGCACCCCTCAGAGGCAACGGGCATGCTCGCCGCAACAGCCCGAGGCGTACGCGGCACATGCGAGGTCCGAGACGCCGGACTTCCCATCCCCCTCACCGACGAGAGCCCGACAGTCCACGAGGTGGACCTGGACGAGGCTCTGAGCCGCAACGAGTTGGCCCGCGCCATCATGTCGACAACCGCCCTGGACCAGGTGGAGGCACTGAGCCGCGAAATCTGCGGCTTCTCCGAAATCGACTACGAGCGCAACAAGGCCCTCTGGCTCAAGGAGCAACAGCCGGCGAAGCTCGACGCCGAGTCGGCACTTCCCCAACTCGCCCAGTTCGAGGCAGAGGCCCGAAGCCGCGGAGTCACGCACACGACGTTCCGCCACCTCACCGAGGTCCTGAACCTTGACGGCTCACAACGCGATGACCTGCGCCGACTGCTCATTAACAGCCAACCGGAGCGGTACACAGCCCCACTGTGGCGCATCCCAGCCACCACCTGAGTAACAACCTTCATTACGGGTTCAAGCACCCGGCTGCGCTCCGCTCCGCCGGGCGGGCTTCCCGGCTCCGCTCGGGGCGCCGCTCCTGCCTCCGGCCCGCTCCGCCCCGGCTGCGCCGACGCCCGCCCACTGTGGATAGGCCCGGAGGTCATGAGTCGAGCACCCGATGCATCCGGCCCACGGTCAAAGGCGATGCCTCCGGCGGGGGATCGGCCGGCACCGGGATGGAGGGGGCGCCATTCCCGGCTGCGGGCACATCGTGGCGAGTGTGGTGGGCTCCCATCCCGTCCACCATCGCCCCAGGCAGAGCCGAGCAGACGCGGCCCATGGCGTCCAGGTCGTTCGTACAGTGGCGCGCTCCACCTGGACGCCATGAACCACGCCCGCTCCACAGTGTGTGGGTCGACGGCGGACGGGATGGGAGCAGGAGAAAGTGGTGGGCTATGGAGCGTGACAAGTCCCCTTATCCGGGGACGAGTTCACGCCCTAGACACCAGCCATTTTGCGCAGATGCTGACCGATGGTCGCCGCGACGTCAACAGCGACAGCGTTACCCAGCGCCCGCATCGCTTTTGTTCGCGTGCCAACTACGTCGTACCAATCAGGGAAAGACTGCACTCTAGCCGCCTCGCGTATCGTGAGATATCGGAGCGAATCATCGGCATACCGAATCATTCCTTCCCCGCCGCATACACCATGTACGCCAGCCTTCAATGTCTTAGAGGGCATGTCGTAAGGGCTACCGGTATGACCTTTATAGGACCGGGCACCGGGAATACTCCAATGGTTGAGCACTCCATGAGCCTCATCAGGGTCAGGCAAGTCAGCCACCGCATCACGCACAGTGCGCCACCGGTGTTCAGATGGAGCCATGAGTAGCGACCTCAGCCGATTTACACGCCCTGCAGCAGTCAAGGGCACAGCCTGAGGGACATCTTCCTTACATTGTTCCCAGTAGCTGTAATCTACATACTGAGAGTAAAGAAGTGAATCCAAGCTATGCGTGCGCGGAACACTGACCCAATCTTCCTGCCGGATCAAATCGGTTCGAATTCCGATAAGAAAAACTCGACGGCGACTCTGGGGGACCCCTACGTCAGCCGCGTTTATATCTTCCCGGAACACGTGGTAGCGAAGACCCGACTTACGCGACCTCTTGATCCGCTCATGATGTTCAGCCCAGAGCTCTGATTTACCCCGAGGTCGAACTTCCGGCCTACGAAGCTGATCGGCTATATACTCGTAATAAGGCAGAAAAGATTCACGCAGCAGCCCAGGAACATTCTCAAAAACAAAAAGTTTGGGTTTGAGCTGCCGCACTGCATCGATCGCGGCCGGGAACATGTTGCGGTCATCTTCATGCCCAGCATGACTACCGCTCACCGAAAACGGCTGACAGGGTGGCCCGCCAGCCAGCAAGTCGATTTCCCCGAGGTTCAGGGAAGGCACCTCCCGGAGCCACCTTCGAACGTCCATCTCGCGAACGTTTTCGGATTTCCACAGCTCTGGGCGGCTTTCGGCATTAGCCCGCAGAATTTCGCAAGCCGAGGGCATCAACTCAACGAGTTGCTCGTTCGCAAATCCAGCTCTATGCATACCAAGTGCCATTCCGCCACCGCCGGCGAATAGCTCAATTGATCGGGGCACTAGGGCTCCGCTCTCGATGATGCACCACTTTCCCCACCTTTGCGCAAATTCATAGGCGCGTTGCGTTACGCACTTCACACTCGATCTCATCAACGACGGTTTCGAGATCGCTCTTAAGCCGTGATTCGAAGACACGATACACGCGCCAGCCACATTCTTTCAGCTTGACGGTTACTTCCCCATCGCGCTGAACATTGGCAGCGATCTTCGCGCGCCACTTCTCACCATTGTTGATGTTGCGGAACTGGTCATCAAAAGACACCATTCCTCTCAAACGCCAAGCATTCCCATGCCAAAAATCACCATCCACAAAAACAACGAGCCTGGCAGAAGAGAACACAATATCGGGACGGCCCGGAAGCGAGGTGTGCAAGCGGTACCTCAGACCACGATTCCAGAGGGCCTTCCGAAGAGTCACCTCGGGCCGCGTGTTTTTAGATTTAACAGCAGCCATGATCCTACTTGTGACAGCTGGGTCTCTCGGCACTCTTACCTCCCTACAGGGGATCCGTGTCACTGAGCTCGCGCAACGCGACGTGCACAACTTCCAGACCAGCCTGCCGCCCCAAGGTCACATGACGCGCCTTCTCGCCTGGCGCCACTCTGTGCCCTTGCAAGGTCGTAATGACAATGACTGGAAGCGGCAATCTATCAACGACCGCGTTGATGCCCGACCATACAAGTGAGCTCAAGTTAGCTGCCGGCCCCCAGATCATGAGGTGCTTGCTTTCGCCATCACTCACGAGTCCCCTGTTCGGCTTCTCTCGCAAGCTTCCATCGATAACTGACCAGTCACCCCCAAAGACCTGCCGGGCAATCTGCTCTGGCCCTGGAAGACGACGCGCCGCCAATGTTGCATACGGCCCTAGCCCAGACCGGGCACGCGCGTAGTGCTTCATTGGAACGTCCTTGAGCCAGCCGCGAGCCCTCTCCCGCGGCATGTGGCAAAGAATCACGCCACCGATTTCCTGCTCATCAAGCCAGCGATTGTACCAACTGGTTCTATCCCTCTGAGTGAGACCATCCCAGTCTAGCTCATCTGCTCTCTTATACACTGAACGGATTAACTGCTGCCTAATGGATTCGGGAATATCGCTCATTTACTCCCCTCAAGCACCCAAAGCGGGAAATTGGAGCTTAGCCTCGTCTAGTTCCGTTTCCAAGCTTGCGGCGTCATTGATCCACTCACGCATAAGTCCCTCAACCCGCTTGTCGTCGAATTCAAATGAGGTTTCGTTGGGCGGTAGGTAAAGCGTTTCCGTCTCACCTGGTGCCACCTTGTCGCGCAAGCTCATTACTGCTGCGACCCGCCTGATGTCACTGACAAAATCGAGGACCTCCACATGCGTCTTGCCCTCACGTAGTCGCAGCCCGCGCCCTAGTTGCTGAACGAATATTCTCCGACTATGAGTCACTCGTGCGAAACAGAGGATGTTGACGTCAGGCACATCCACGCCCTCGTTAAGAATATCTACTGCGGCAATGATCGGCACCTCACCGTGGCGGAACTTCATGAGCCTCAGCTGGCGGTCTCTCTTTCCTAGGCCAGCGTGCATCGCTTGAGCACCTCGCCACTGAGGCACCTGGTTGAGCAGCTCAGCCATGCGCTCACAATGTTCAATTGTTCGACAGAAAACGACTGCACGAGGGTCTCTCACCTTAGACCAAGTAGCAATCAGCTGATCTCGAATAGCCTCATCCCGTTGCGGGAGAAATAGACGCGAGTTGAGATCGCGAATCGCATAGCTGTGTTGGCTGGCCTCGCGGACAAAATCCCAATTGACATTATCAGCGAAAAGACGGTACTTCACCTCGGCTAGATACCCAAGCCGCATCCCGTCAGAGATGCCGAGGGTGTAGCTCGGCTCACCGAACCTGTCTCGAATATCGAAGCGGTCACCACGCCACGGAGTTGCGGTCGCACCAAACTGCACAGAAGCCTTCAGCCTCTGAAGGAGCTCCGCGAACTGTCCATCCTCAGCAACATGATGTGCTTCGTCCGCCATCACCAGCTGGGGCCTATAGCCGGCTCTCACATAGCTGAGCGCACTCGCAACCGTCGCACACGTGATACCGCGAAGATCGTCAGGACGGTCCAGGCCCGTGAGAAGTTGAGTTCGAACGGTCTTCGGGACGTGATGCCAGAGAGCGCGCTCAAGCTGCTCGACCAGATCCCTGGTAGGAGCAACGACTAGAACCTTGGCTTCCGGAAATCGGCGAACATGTTGGGCGATCACCTCACCGCCGACCACGGTCTTCCCGAGACCGGTAGCAAGTATCAGCAACGCCCTATCTGTTGCTTCTAGAGACTCAAGCACGTTCTCAAACGCAGCCTCTTGATACGGGCGCAACTCTCGTCGCGGCAGACTCTCACGAGCCAGCGAACTATTGTGATATAGATCGCTTAGTTCCTGGCCCGACCAAAGCTCAACTCGAATGCCGAGCCTGTCCAAGTCTGCTCTACGCTCAAAACTGGACGGACCGAACCTCGAGTTTGTGACTACAGCCATCTTATCTGCACCATAGAAGGCTTTTGCGTTAACGACCTCATCAATTGCCGACGGTGCTACAGCGCCTTGCTTCTTCCATTTACTTTGGAAGACCCAACGCTTACCTCGACGGGTAGCGACAATATCGCCACCTTGGTCATTAGCGCCATCGACATTGAATACGTCGGTGAAACCCAAGTGAAGCAGCAAGCGCTCTACTTGCCGGGTAAAGGCAGCCGGGCCAACCTCGCGCAGAAAAGTTGGATTAACGAAAGACGTTTCCATCTCTCACTCCGCCTGCCTCAGCTCGTCGTCCAACATTTCCAGAGTCAGCCGCGTGGAAGAGAGTTCGAGCCGCCCCTTGACGCTTTTGCTGGCAATGAACTCGGCTACGGTGTCGAGGAGTCGCGCTACTCTACTGGCTTGACGTTCGCGTGTGGCTTCATCACTCCAGCTTGAGTAGGTGGAAGTGAATACACCGCCGTCTAGAAGCAAATCTGGACGTGCTCGCACCAACTCAGCAATGGACGCGCCATCCAGGTACGAAGCGAATTCGCCACTTTCCGTGGCAGCACGCCAGTCCAGTTTGGATTGAAGACTCGCCGCCTCTCTTTCGGCGAGCAGTTTACCTTCCTGAGGTAGCTTCGCCCAAAGATCCTTTGGATGAGCTGCAGAGAGTGGAGACAGCAGCTCCCGGATACGAGAGAGGATGGCCTCAGCTCTCTCGCGCAAGGCCGCATCCGTGATTCTCTGATCGGGCAGTTGGCGAATTACCTCAGCGGCCAGAACCGTGATTCTTTCTTTTGTATTGGACACGGTTCTTAGGTGGTCGGCCAACTCAGCAATAGCAAAGTCTCGCGGTTCGCGACCATATTCTCGGAACACCTCGTGCGTACCGTTTACGTATATCTCGATCTTGGGTCCACGCGGTGTGTAGATTACGCATGGAACACGTAGCCCGTCTGTAGCCTGAAGCGTCTCGGTAGTTTCGTATATAGATACGTTGCGCTTACCGATACTACTCAGAGTAAAATCGCCGCGAAGCAGCATTCGCGACTCGGCCCTGTACCGGGCATACCGCTCTTCGTCGGTTTCGCCACGGGTCGAACGACTCTGCGGTGGGATCGTCACCGCGGTCGCTGTCGCTCGATCCGACTCCTGGTCCGGTGCCGGCGGGTCGTCGAGCCCAGTCTTCTTGCTCAGTTCATGCGTTGCCGAATTCTGCTGACTTGCCTGATCGCCAGGATTCCTGACGTCGTCCTTTATTGCCTGGTGGTCAAGAACTGCTTGGTACCAAATTTGATCTGTGAGGTAGTCAGGAAGCCCCTTACGGAAATCCTCTCCCCACTTCCTGGCTTGCTCGTGGGTTGCCTTCTCGCCGTTTCCTGGGATCAGACACTTAGGGCCAGGGTCATTCCTGCGGAATCCTTTGAAGAGCAAGGCCAGTGGAGTACTGTTCTCGGAATATTCCCTCTTGCGTGCTTTCTCGGGCTGTAGCGGGGCGTCACCACGTATTACGATTACTGCATCGTTCCAGTCCCGGGAGGTCCTATCAAAATCCGTCTTCTGATAGAAAACCGGAACATGGTCGAGATGCACCTCGCCCACAATTCGCCCTTGGTTTGCCGGTAGCTCGATCGGGTACTCGACAAAGGATTCGTCGGTATCGATATTTTCCCAGGTGAAGAGCGACTTATCCGCTACCAGAATCTTGCGGCCATTGCGCAAAAAGTCGATGCCAAAATCTGATACGTCCAGGTATCGCTGGATTCCCAGCCAGCCACGTATCTTTCGAGACCTGAGTTCCAAATCTTCGCTTTGGCACTCAACACAGTTGTCAGTTTCCAATCGATGCCAGTGGCCGCACGCCATGCAGGCGTAAGCATCCGGGAGGTCACGCTCTACAGTCTGGATGGCCTGGATCGGAGCACCCCGGTAGTCAACACTTCTATGAGCACTCCAGACGCACGGCAACCGTGGTTTGACGCGACGGTTGTTCACGTACAGCTGGAATCCTCGCCCAGCTAATGAACTATCCGGCATCTCCGGAATCGGAGCCTCGCTCCGAAGGAGATAGGAATAGACATTTCCGAGTTTCTCGCGAATTACTGACGCGGTGTTCGATCTTCTTAGCGAATCACGAATCTCGGGCTTCAGTCGTCGGACGACAATCTCTGTGCCGTGCAAGAGAACGTCGTCTTTCGGTTCGCGCCGTAGTGGCACCTTGAAGTCATTGCTACTACGCATAGCTTGAAAGTCGATCTCCGCGACCAACCATTCAGCATCGCCAGCGCGCGTGGTTCGAACCTCGGTTAGATGACCCAAGCGGGCTGTTGCAATGTTGAAGCCCATGCCGAAGAGCCCCAGGTTGCCGTACCGCGCGTTGGCGCTGTAGCCGGCCTTCAACGCGTTCTGCAAGCGGTCCGCGCTCATCCCGCGGCCGCCGTCAGCTACACAGACTTCGGCATCGAGGTCGGCCGTGCTCGGTTTGGGAAGGGTGACTCGAACGGTTGGCTGCCTGTCACCGTGAGGGTCCGGGTTGGTCAAGAAGTCGTCGAAGGCGTTGTCAATCAACTCTGCGAGGCACTGCCACGGCTTGTAAGGAAGGTCTCCAAGGACTTCCAATAGTCGTGGCGAGGGAGTCAGGTCTAACTGCTCCGGCGTAGCTCGCATCGACTCAACACCCACGCTTCGCCCTCCCATTTGCTCTCACCGTGTCTGGTTCGAGCACGATACGTCAGGTGATAGGCCAGAGTCATAGTTCTCCACAACACAAGCGACATACAGAGAGCGCTTATATCCGTATAGCGGCGTTTTGCAACTTATGTCCGTTATCCGTAACGTGCCGCTCCGATGCCTCTGGACCACCCGTGGACAAGCGGCCGACTTCCGATCAACTTTGGTCGCCTGGCCAGGCATAACGCTAGAGCAGACACCGGCCTCCGGAGAGGCGCGTGCAAAGAGCCGCGCCAGCGCCGTCAGGGTGAGCAGACACGGCTAGCTTGACTCTGGCCTCACTCAAGATCGATATCCAAGATTTCTGCGAAGCGGGAGAGCCCTTCGAGGGATCGCTCCATGTGTACGGGGATGATTCGGTCTCGCGCTGCTCTGGGAAGCTCCTGGTCCGCCTCCTGCATGAGGGAGGCGTACTCGCTGAAGACTTGTACGCACAGGTTCGCGAGTTGCGCGGCTTGACGACGAACCGGATCGTCCGTGTTGAGGTCTGCCTCAAACAGCGCCAAAGCCTCTTGTAGGAGGGAGTGACGATTGGGCGCAAGGGCACCGGGCGTTGGTCGGTCATCCACAGGCGCAGTCTGACGGATCGCACGCAGTCCTGTGAAGAGGGCGCTGGCCCACCTCGACACCGGGGCCGCGTGACACTTGGGCGTCACAGCGGCGCGCGATGTCGCATGGAGGAAGTTCCGTGAAGGTGATGAAGCGGACCATTCACAATCAGGTCACCTGTCTGCGCGCGCCTACTTTTCCTCGGCCAGATGGAACACGGTGGGCCGATGGGGCTTCCGTAAAGCTAACGGTTAGTAAATTGAGCGGTCGGTTTACCACCGCTCTCGCATGGCACAATTGGCTCTTATCGATATCGCGGGGACTCCCCAGCAGATCGCAGACCCGAGTGCCTCAGATTCGGCTTCGAGTAGTAACTAGGCCGTGAATTGCTGAATTCCACGAGGCGTCAAGGTCGCTGGAACCAAATAGAATATTGAGGAAATATCCATACGAAAGGCACAATTGCCATGATTCGACACAATCATCACGGAACATTCAAAAGGTCCACTCGGACTCGTACAGGTGAGCGGGCATCCCCTGTCGTTGTCAACAGTCCTTGCTCGGCTGCGAATGGAGTGGTTAAAGTGCGAACTGATAGGGATCCATCCCTTTACTATGGGTTCCCGTACAGCTGGGGGGCGCACGCGGATCAGAGCCGCATTGCGCTTCCATGTCGCCGTACCAGCGACTGGAAGTCTTCGCTCATGCCGAGGCGTCCGAGGTGGTCTGACCACCCGTCGTCCATGTCGAAGGCTGTAATTTCAATGCAGTCTGGGGGATATTTTCCATGTCCGATTCTGTACGGGAGGCGGACGACGTCGTTGATGTGGTCGAGGACCTGTCACGGCGTGTCCTGAACGTCTATCGGGCGGATCCGGGCCATGTTCTGGAGCATGCGAACAACGAGCGACGTATCACGCAGGGGGGCTACGGCGAGCGACAGATCTACGAGCTCGTCCAAAACGGCGCTGACGAGAACATGGAACGCGCGCCCGGAGTCGTGGGCACGATCCACGTACTCCTCACCGACACCCACCTCTACTGCGCCAACACCGGCACGCCGATGACTGCTGCCGGCGCCGACACGATCCTGCGTATGGCAGTGTCCCGGAAACGGACCGGCAAGATCGGACGTTTCGGGGTCGGCGTCAAATCGGTCCTGAGCGTGTCGGACACTCCCCGCTTCTACAGCACGACCGGGTCGTTCGGCTTTGACAAGGAGTGGTCGGCCCGCGTTATCCGAGAAACGATCCCGGATCATTCGGCGCTGGACCCCACGCCGGTGCTGCGGATGGCGCAGCCGCTGGACCTGAACTCGGAACGTCGGCGTGACGAGCATCTCGACGAACTGATGAGGTGGGCTTCGACGACAGTGGTGCTCCGACTGCATCGCGATGCGGCTGACCGGCTGGGTCGAGACATCGTCAACTTCCCAGCCCACTTTATGCTCTTTTCCCCTCACGTGGATCGCCTCATCCTGGAGGACACCCGCGCCGGCCGCCAGTTGTGTCGGGAGATCACGCAGGAGACGCGCGGCGTCGAGCACCGGGTCGTTGAGTTCCGCAACGGTAACCGTCATAGCAGCGAGCGCTGGTTCGTCTTCAGCATCGACCACGCGCCCAGCGCCACCGCAGCGCGAACAGCGGGAGAATTGCACGATCGGCCTGTCGTCACCATCTCGTGGGCGGTTCCCGACAAGGGGGTCCCGCAACGCGGGAAGCGTGGGAATTTCTGGGCCTACTTCCCAACCAACTACGACACGACCCTAACCGGAATCCTCAACGCGCCGTGGAAGACCCCGGAGGACCGCCAGAACCTGACGAAGAGCGACTTCAACGAGGAGTTGGTGACCAGGGCGGCGGAGTTGGTGGTCGATTCCATCCCAGACCTGTACGAGGAGAAGGACCCGGGGTCCTACCTCACCTTGCTCACAGCGCGTGGCCGGGAGGCCTCCCAGTGGGGCGATGAGATGCTGAGCCAGAAGGTGCTGCAGGCAGCCGCACACCGACCCTCCCTGCCGGACCAGGACGGATTCCTCCGAGTCCCCAAAGGACTGCTGCTTCACCCGGAAAATCTCGAGCTGGCCTGGCTCGAACAGTGGGCGACCCACCCTGGGCGCCCCAAGAACTGGTGTCACCACAGTGTGGAGAGCCGCGAAAGGCGATCAAGGGCGAGGGACATACTCCACCAGGCCAACGTGGCTCCGTCCTCACTGCGCACCTGGCTCGAAGCACTCGTCGCCGACCGCAGCGTGGAAGCAGCAAAGTGCGCGCTGACACTGACTGCCTCCATCGTCGAGACCGGTACTCACCTGCAAGCGACCGAGGCGCGTACGGCCAGAGTCCTGCTCACGGAGCGGGGTGACTTTCGTTCACCTTCCGAGGGCAAGGTGTTCCGCCGACACGATGGTGTTCGTCTCCCCAACGAACCCACGTTGTACTTGCAGGACGCGATCGCGCAGGACCCCGAGATGCTGCACGCGCTGCAGGTTCTGGGCGTAGAAGAGGCCAACGCGGTCGGCCGGCTGCGGGCCGCCGTCGCATCCAAGTTCACCCGGTACCGCAACAACGACTGGGAAGAATTTTGGGCTCTGACTCGCACGGTCGATGGCGACGAAGTAATCAAGGTCGTCAAAGAACACTTTCCCGAACCGGAGCGGACACTCAAGGTGCGCACCGCCATCGGTCAGTTCCGTTTCATCCGCGACTGCATCCTTGCGGGGCCTGTGGTGCCCGAGGACGGACGGCGTGATGCCTCGCTGCTCGTCGACCCAGTCTTCCATGCGGCCGACACCAACGTGCTCAAGGACCTCGGCGCGGTGGCCCGTCCGGCACTGCGGATGAACCCTCGCTCCGATTCCTGGTTCAGCGACTACAACAGCGTCATGTACAACCAGTTCTGCACCGCTTTGCCGCCCCATACCTCCCGCCCTCGACCGTCCTCCGTGAGCCTGGTCGGCCAGGACACTCCTGGCCCCCTGCACCTGCTGCCAGAGCTGTCCCAGGAAGGAAGGGCCGCTTTCGCACGGGAACTTCCCGACGCTGGGATCGTGCCCGACTGGAGGTGCATCCGGACCACCGGTCAGGGCGGTGATCTTCGCGTCGAGTCGCCCCTGGTCTGGATGCTCCGCCAGGAGGGCATGCTCTGCACCTCGATCGGCGCGCGGCGGCCGGGTGCTGCCGTGAGTCCCGAGTTGACCGTGGACGACCGCTTCCTGCCCGTCGCCGACATCGCCGTGGCCTACGCACGCGCGCTCCGGTTGCCGTCCACCATCCAGGACGTCCCCGTCGCCTTGTGGAGTGAACTGGCCCAGCGAGCGGACTCGGGGGCGGACGCCGCCTTCGTGGGAAGCGCCTATGCCTTCATGGCCAGTTCGGCCCCTTCCGGCACTCTCGGGGACGGGCGGCGCCTGTTCCGTTGCCAGGTGGGCGAGAACTGGGAGATGCAATCGAGCGACAACATCGCCGTCACCTCCCAGGAAGACCAGTACGAGGTCCTACTCCGTGAACGCGTGCCGACCCTCCTGGTCCCGACCGAGACTGACGCACAGCTCCTCATCGACCGGTTCCGCTTCCGCGCCCCTTCCGACCTCTTGGTCGAGGAGATCCACTCCGTCCCGCTGACGGAGCCGGTCCCGGTGACGGATGTCTTTCCTCGGCTGCGTCAGGTGCTCCCTCGGGGAGCAGCCTGGAAACTGGGGCACTGCTCCGAGCTGGTCAAGATCGTCCGCAGCCCGGAGGGGCGCCGCGAGCAGATCCTGACCGAAACGCTCGACGGGCTCACGGTGCTACTGGCCGGGGAGCGTGACGATGAGTCGACCCTGCTGGCCGTGGACCGACTACTTGGGCTGCGACTGGGGGTCGACGGTTGTCAGGAGCTCCTGCGTCAGCAGGCACGGGACCGTGACGATAAAAAATTGCTGCTGGTCCGCCAGGAGACTGATCTATCCAAAAAGCTCCTGCTTGCCGTCGGCGAGAACCGACTGATAACCGAGCTGCCCCGGGGGCTGGCGCTCGCCGATGTGGAGCTGCGCGGGATTCCGATCGATGGCCTGCGAGCGGCCGAACTGCTGCTCGCAGCGCACGGGGAAGACGTCCTACGCGTCCTCGCCCCCACACTCACCGAGGCAGGTTTCGATGGGCCGCAGATCTGGTCAGGCGGTCCGGCTGCACGGCGTTTCGTCCGCACGTATGGCTTTCCGGAGTCTTGGGCCGGTGACCCGCAGACCACCAGCAGCCCCAAGCCCTACGAAACGGTGCCGGGTCCGCGAAAACCGCTGAAGTTGCATGACTACCAGATCACCCTGGTGCAACGCATGTACGAGCACCTCGCGCAGACAGCGGAGAAGCGGGCCATGCTGCAGATCCCCACGGGGTCGGGCAAGACACGGATCGCAGCCGAGGCCGGCGTCCGGGCACTGCGTGACGGCCTCCTCAACGGGCCGATCCTGTGGATCACGCAAAGCCAGGAACTGGCGGAACAAGCCATCGAGACGTGGGCCTACGTCTGGCAGAGTAAAGGAACGGACAAGCCGCTGCGCATCACCCGCTTGTGGGGCGGTATCCCGGATGCCGTTCCCGTCTCTGAAGGGCCGCAGGTAGTCGTCGCCATCGACGACACCGCCGTCAAGCGGCTCCCGAAGGAGGATTACGCCTGGCTACGTGAGTGCCCCCTTGTGATCGTCGACGAGGCCCACTTCGCCGTACCGAAGACCTACACCCAAATCCTCGACACCCTCGGCATCGACCAGTACCAGACCTCACGTCATCTCGTAGGTCTGACGGCCACCGCCTTCCGCGGAGACAATGACGACGAGACACGGACCCTGGTCTCCCGGTTCGGACAAAAGCGCCTGGATCACGGCGTCTTCGAGAACAGCGACGCTTATAGTCACCTCCAGTCGTTGAAGGTCCTGGCCGACGTCGAACACGAGGAACTCCTCGGTGGTTCCTATTCGCTGAGCAACGAGCAAGTGACAGAGATGCAGAGAACTCACGCGATGGCCCTGCCAGCAGACGTCATCAGGAGCCTCGCACAGGACGTCGAACGCACTCGGCGCATCGTGGACAGGATTGAAAAGCTGCACCCCGACTGGCCGGTACTGGTCTTCGCCACCTCGGTGGAACACGCCCAGATCCTTGCCGCACTGCTGCAGGACCGCGGTATCACGGCGGCCTCAATCGACGGACGGACACCACCGAGCATCAGGCGCCGCCGCATCGCCGCCTTCAAGGATAAGAAAATCAGAGTGCTGACCAACTACAAGGTGCTAACGCAGGGATTCGACGCGCCCGCCGTCCGAGCCGTCGTGGTCGCCCGTCCCACCTTCAGCCCCAACACCTACATCCAGATGATCGGCCGAGGCCTACGAGGCGAGCTGAACGGGGGCAAAGACTCCTGCCTGATCCTCAATGTGGCCGACAACATCAAGAACTTTGGTCGCGGACTCGCCCACACCCGCATGGAGCATCTGTGGCACCAGACGGATCGATGACCGCATCGCCGGCCGATGCACCGGAACTGACGGATGTCCAGCGCCGCATCGTCGAGGAGCCAGCGGGACGCAAGGCGCTGGTCACCGCAGGCGCCGGAACCGGCAAGACCTTCACACTGGTCAGACGGCTCGAGTACCTGGTATCGGAAGGTCTCGCCAGCGGAGACCTCCTCGTCTTGACCTTCTCGCGCGCAGCCTCAGCGGAGTTGCGTGAACGACTGAGGTCGCTGAGCGGCAGGTCCCGACACACGCGTGTTGCAACGTTCGACGCCTGGGCCCTCAGTCTGCTCCGTGAGGCGGCAAACGACGAAGCCTGGTACGCCCGCGCTTTCGACGAAAGGATCCGTGCGGCCACCCGAGTCATCGAAGACGAGATGCGAGCTCCCGAGTCACTCGACGAGGTCCGACACATCGTCATCGACGAAGTCCAGGATCTCGTCGGTGATCGCCGACGGCTCGTGGAGACCTTCCTTGACACGTACGAGTGCGGGTTCACCATTGTCGGCGACCCGGCCCAGGCCATCTATGGCTTCCAGGTCCAAGACCCCGAAAAGCGAGCCTGTGAGACGGGCAGATTCTTCTCCTGGCTTCGCGAGCGGTTCTCCGACGAGCTCGTGGAATTCACCCTTGATGAGAACTTCCGAGCCGCTTCCGACGAGGCCGCCTGTGCCCACCCCTACGAGGCCGCAGTCCGCGCGTGCTCCACCCGCGCAGAGGCCGACGAGGTCCACGAGCAACTGCGCACGGAGCTGGCCTCCAAGCTGGAGTTCGGAGACCTGCAGGTCCAATATGTGCGGGCTTCCCTGTGCGACGCGAGCCTCACCACTGCCATCCTGTGCGCCACCAACGGTGACGCACTGCTGATCTCGCGGTGGCTGGCCGATCTGGGCATCGACCACCGGGTCCGTAGAGGCACGGATGATCACTTTGTCCCCTCGTGGGTCGCTCAGGTCGTTTCCCGCCTGCCCCATGCCCTCTCCATTTCGCAGGACCGGTTCCTGGAGGTCTGGCAATCCCTGCCGCACGCCCCCGACCTCGACCATGGTCGCAGTGCATGGCAACTGCTTCTGCGGGCCGCGGGCGATCGGAGCCGGCGCGTCATCGAGCTGGAACGGCTTCACGAAGCCATCGTCCGCAGCAACCTGCCGGACAGCCTCGTGGCACAGCATCAGGACGGCCTGATCGTATCCACGTTCCACCGGGCCAAGGGCCTGGAATTCGACCGGGTGCTCGTCGTCGCCCCTGGCTCACTGGACGACGACCACGAGCAAGTGGCTACCGATCGCTGCGACGCTGCACGGGCTCTCTACGTCGCGATGACCCGGGCCCGCCACGATCTTTACCGTCTGCAACCGCCCGATGCATACGCTACTCGTCACCGCGGGTTTCGGCTGGTACGCAAGGTCAAAGGCACACAACGATGGGGGCGATACGGCTACAGGCCGAGCCAGCGATTGGGGCTTTCGTGCCTGGGTGAGGACGTCCGTGGTAACCATCCGGCAGGATTGGAACAGGTCACCTGCGACCCCGGACAGGTACAGGCATACCTGGCGCACAAGGTCCGCCCCGGCGACGAGGTGGTCTGGACAAGACTGACCGACGTGCCAGAGGACCACGAGAACCGGATGGCTCCCGGTTACGCCATCATGCACGGCGAACAGATCGTCGGTGTCGCCTCCGAAGTCTTCCGCCACGACCTATATCGCTTCATGCAGCAATGGAGGTCACATCAGCCAGCGAGCTGGCCTCGTCATGTCACCGGAACACGGATCGACCTCGTCGAGACGGTAGCGGGCGAGGATGCCGCAGCCCTCCGTGCCGGTCTCGGTCCCAGCGGACTCTGGCTCGCACCACGGCTGATCGGAATCGGCCGGTTCCATTACGACCGCAAGGACGAGAACACATGACGGATGATCACGCTCGACACTATTGGTTTCGCGGGCAGTTGACCGAGCGTTTGAAATCGGACCTGCTCGGTCCCCACGGCGAACATCGCCATGACGTCGAGATCCTCCACGACTGGCCTGTGACCACTTACTCCACCGGGGTCCTGTTCCCCCGCGTCGCGGACCCGACGCAGACGGAACATCCCGACCCGGACACCGCGGAACAGGATCTTGACGATGCTGATTCCTCTGTAGCGGTGGATGAAATACCCGACACAGGCATCGTCCTCGCGAAGGTCGCCCGTCCCTCGGCCACCGGTCTCACCTTCGCCGTCGACCCCGCGCGCAGCCGTCACATCCTTGTGAAGGCGTTCGCCGCCGTATACGAGCCGGTGAACGCCACAGGCGAATCGGTCGAGCCCCAACGTGCCGAACAGCGCAGCACCCAGCAACCCGACGTGCGCTGGCGCCGCCGTCCCCTGCTGCTCTCCCCCACACTCGTGGACGTTCTGGCTCCACCCAACAAAGCGGTGAAACTCGACGAAGGCCTGTACCTGCATCTGCGGGTCCGTCCTCCTCACGGGCCGCGCAGAACGATCTCCGTAACTGCCACCCTGATGAACACTCACACCGCGGAGCAGCAGGAGATCAAGGATCCGAAGTGCTTTTTCCAGGTGGGACTCAAGATCACGGTTCCCGACGACAGCCCGGCGCTCGTCGAACGTCCGACAGCCCGTGATCTCGACGAAGAGAGCCGACTCGCCCTGCTGCTGTATCGCCATGCCCCCACGTTCGCCGTCGGCCACGGCTGCGCAGCGGACTGGTCCTGGACCCCCGCACCAGTCGGCCAGCCACAGCGGCACGATACGCCCGCAGGAGTCTGCTCCGTGTGGACGGAGCACGTCCCCGTTAGCGAGGTCCTCCTCTCCGACTCCAACTCCTCCGTCCCCGCGACACTCCTGGAGATGGGGTATCTCGCCGATGCGCCAAAGCACGAACTCATTCGCTCCTTGCGCACATTCGTCTCCCTGTACGGGAATTGGATCGACGACCGCGCCAAGGATGCGGAACTGCTGCGCGACGGAATCTTCGGCGACCCCGCCTACCTGCACCTGGCCGAGGAACAGCTGAAGCGTTGCCGGATCGCGCGGCAGCGCATGAACGCCGGGATCGATCTGCTGGAGAACGATCCAGATGCGTTGGAGGCATTCCGCCTGGCCAACCGCGTCATGGCGCTGCAGCGCGGCAGAGGTCAATGGATCAAGCGGGAACGTGCCGGCGCGCCCTCGCTCGAGGGCACATGGCGGCCCTTCCAGCTCGGGTTCGTGCTGCTGTGCCTGAACGGCATGGTGGACGCGGCCCACCCCGACCGGGCCATCGCCGACCTCCTGTGGTTCCCAACCGGCGGCGGCAAGACGGAGGCCTACCTCGGGTTGATCGCCTTCACCGTCTTCCACCGGCGTCTGAGTCATGGCGCAGCAGGTGGCGGAGTTACCGTGCTCATGCGGTACACCCTGCGTCTACTCACCCTGCAGCAGTTCGAGCGGGCGGCCCTGCTGATCTGCGCGATGGAGACCGTACGTGCCGAGCAGCCCGAACGCCTGGGAGGAGAGAAGATCTCCATCGGCATGTGGGTGGGGAAGGCCGCCACACCCAACAGGCTCAAGAATGCCGACAAGGCGCTGAAGAAGCTGGCACGAGGCGAGAAGCTCCACGAGGAAAACCCGGTCCAACTCAAGAACTGCCCCTGGTGCGGCACCCCTCTCCTGGTCCGCAACCACAAGGTCGACGTGCCCGGGAACCACATGATCATCCACTGCGATGACCAGATGTGTCACTTCTCCTCCGGGCTCCCCGTACATGTCGTCGACACCGAGCTCTACCGGGTCCGCCCCACACTCGTCATCGCCACCGCAGACAAGTTCGCCCGCATTGCCTGGCGTGAGGATGTCGCCGCCCTGTTCAACCGGGACGAGGACCGACTCCAGCAGGGCACCCCACCACCCGAGCTCGTCATCCAGGACGAACTCCACCTGATCTCCGGCCCTCTCGGCACCCTCGCCGGCCTGTACGAAGCGGCCGTGGACATCGCCTGCGCCCAACCGAAGATCATCGCTTCTACCGCGACGATTCGACGAGCCGCAGAGCAAGGGCGGGCTCTCTTCGGCAGGGACGTAGCTCAGTTCCCGCCGTCCGGCCTGGACGCCCGCGACTCATGGTTCGCCGTCGAGGCCCCCGCTGAAATCAGGCCCTCACGCCTCTACGTCGGCCTTCTCGCGCCCGGGCTATCCCAAGCAACCCTCCTCATCCGCGCCTACGCGTCCCTTCTTCACAACGCCAAGCACCTGCCGTTCCCAGACGAGGCGGTACGCGACACCTACTGGACACTGCTCGGATACTTCAACAGCCTGCGATTGCTTGGCGCCGCAGAGCTACAAGTCAACGCAGACGTCAACGAACGGCTCCGGACACTGGCCATGCGGGACGCGGTGGAGCCGCGGCAGGTCCTACCGACCGAAATCACCAGTCGCGTTCCCTCCAGCGACCTTCCAGGACTCCTCAGTGCCCTCGGCCGATCTCTACGGACCGGATCGGCTCTGGACGTGCCGCTGGCGACCAACATCATCTCCGTCGGTGTCGACTTCGATCGTCTCGGCCTCATGGCTGTGGCGGGACAGCCGCAGACCACCGCCGAGTACATCCAGGCCACCAGCCGTGTCGGCCGCGCCCACCCCGGTCTCGTCGTCACCCTGTTCAACGCAGCCCGGTCCCGGGACCTCTCCCACTACGAGAACTTCGTCAGCTACCACTCGGCTCTGTATCGCCAAGTCGAGTCGACCAGCGTGACGCCGTTCGCGGCCCGTGCCCGTGACAAGGCCCTTCATGCCACGTTCCTCGGGCTCGCCCGCCTGCTGCACCCGGAGATTCGGAAGAACACAGACGCCAAGGATGTGAACGGTTTTACCCATCAGCTCTCCTCGGTTCGGCAGCAGTTGGTGAACCGCATCCAAGCCATCTCGCCCTCAGAGGCCGCCCATGCCGACGCGGAGATCCGCGCCTTCGTTCACCACTGGCGCCACCTCGTCGAGACCAACGAGAGGCTGGAGTACGAGGCCGCTTTCGAGTTCAAAGCCGACCCCCGGCGTAGACCGGACCTCGCCTTGCTCCGCACTCATCAGGACCACGACCTCATCAAGGCCCGTCCCACCCTGTGGAGCCTGCGAGACGTCGACGTCGAGTCCCATCTGTACCTGGAGAGCTGACATGCCTCGCAGAATCAACACCAGCACCGCGGCGGCCGGCGACGATCGCAAGCGCCCCTCCGTCGGCTCCATCCGGCGTGCCCAACAGATCACCACGTACGGCGTGGGTGGCCTGCTCGCCGTCGCCGATCAGTCCTACATCGTCAGCGGTCTGGACACCTGGGACGTGACCGGCGAGCCCGATCTGCGAGACCAGCGCTTGGAACCGATGCTGCACGTCAACGGCTTCCGGCGCCCGCCCGCGGCCCGCGTGGCCACCGGCCGTGGCGTGCGTGTGCGTCGCTTCCCAGCCACGTACTCGTGCCCCGAGTGCAAGGCACTCAAGGCATTCCGCGACCTCAGCGTGGGACCTGACAATAACCGGTGCGTCCAGTGCTCGACCCTGCTCGCGCCCTCCCGCTTCATGGTGGCCTGCGAGCACGGGCACCTCGACGAGTTCCCCTACTGGGAGTGGGTCCACGCCGATCCGAAGCGCAAAGGCGTTCGCCCCACTACATGCTCGCGAGCCAACGCGGAGCTGACATTGGAGACCGACGGTCGCACCGCCAGTCTCCGCGGCATCGTCATCAGTTGTAGCTGCGGGCAGAAGGCATCGATGGAAGGTGCCTTCGGCAAGATGGCTCTCCGCTCCCTGGGCCTTCGCTGCCACGGGATCCGCCCGTGGCTGGGCCGTAACGCGGCAGAAAGCGGATGCAACCGTCCTCCCAGGACCCTCCAGCGTGGTTCCTCGGCAGCATGGTTCGCCGACCTGCGGTCCGCCTTGTCCATCCCCCCGTGGCACACGAAGTTGATGGAACTCGTCGAGGCGTACCGCAGGCACCTCGTCAACAAGAACGACGAGCGCATCAGGGAGTTCGCAGAGGACGAAGGCTGGCTCACGCCGGGCGAATACTCCCTCTCCCAGGTGCTGCGCACCGTCCGCACCCTCGAGAACGCAGCCCGCCCCGAACCCGCAGAGGACGACGAAGACCAGATCCGTTTCGCCGCCGGCGAGCCACTCCGGCAGGAGGAGTACGAACAGCTCTGCAGGGTCACCGAGGACACACCTGAGAACAAGCACTTCGTCTGCGAGCCCCCCGAGGAGGATCCGTCTCACATCCCCGGCATCGACCACGTCATGTTGGTCAAACGCCTTCGCGAGGTCCGAGCCCTCACCGGTTTCACCCGCATCCGTCCCCCGCAAGGCTCGAAGGCCGACCGTGATCGCATCAGCCGCCTGAGTAAGAGCCCAAATCTCGGTTGGCTCCCGGCTATCGACGTCGTAGGCGAGGGCGTCTTCCTCACCTTGGACCAGGAGCGACTGCAACAGTGGGAGTCGGCTGTGCTCCGCGCTGACTCCGACCGAACCGAGCGCATGCGGGTAGCGCACGAGGGCCTGCTCCGCGAACAGGAGTGGGAGAGCCCCCGCTCGCCACTGACGTCACGCTTCGTCCTGCTGCACACGCTGGCCCACGTGCTGATCAACGAGTGGAGCCTGGACTGCGGCTATCCCGCAGCGTCTCTGCGGGAGCGGCTCTATGCCAGCGACGAGATGTGTGGCGTCCTCCTCTACACCGCGACCAGCGACTCGGCGGGCAGCCTGGGCGGCATCATCGCGCGAGGAGAGATCGCGGAACTGTCGAGAAGCCTATCGTCCGCCTTGGAACGCGCCTCCTGGTGCTCCTCCGACCCCTTGTGCATGGAGGTCGATGCCAACGGGGTCGGCGGGCTCAACCTGGCCGCTTGCCACGCATGCCTCCTACTGCCTGAAACCAGTTGCGAAATGAACAACACGTTCCTCGATCGAGCCCATCTCAGGGGAACACCTGACGGAGACTTCCCCGGCTATTTCGCTTGAGTCGTCCATACATGTGGCAGCGGCTCTGCGACAGCGCTCGACGAGTATCCCCGTTTCGGTCCGATCGCCAGTGGTCCTGGAGGAATAGCACTGCTTCGCCAGTCGCTCGTCACCGCCGTACAAGACCGCGTCCGATGAACAGAGGCGTCTCTCCGCCCGTGGCCTATTCGTGGACCAATGAGAGGCTTCAGCCAGCCACCGGGCCTCTGACGTGCTGAAACACGATAGCCACACGGGCCCTCCGGAGCCGTGTGCGCAGGTTCGAATCCTGCCGGGGGCACCTTGGATTAGGTGCCCAAAGACCCCGCCATCAGCGCTTTTGCTGAGACGGGGTCTTTGCGTATGCGCAGGCGTGTGCCGCTCGGAGCGGCCGCATGTCGGCGACTGTGTCTTGAGACATTCCCCCAGGTGCACCCCACGAGTGTGACGCCCTTGAACCTCTCCTTTTAGGGGCGGAAATTCGAAGAGGCGGGGCCGCTCCCCGATCCAGCGAGGCAGGCGCTCCCGTACTCACACACCACCAGCTGAAGCAGCGACCTTGAGCCGTCGACTACCGGTAGAAGACAGCCACGCCACCGTGATGCGAGCAGGCCCCCTGATGGTGAGCCGCGTACGAGTACGTACCGTCACTACACAGAGCCGTTGCGCCGCCGCCCGCGGAGCTGGAGCCACCCGACGAGCTGGACCCGCCACTGGATGACGATCCGCCAGACGTCGCACTGCCGCCCGTCCCCGACTCCGCGGCAGCGGCGTGCGCGGTGACGGTCACCTTCACCTTGACCTTGACTGTTTCCGTCACTGTCGGCGCGGGCTTCGGCTTCGCGGTTTCCGTGGCCGTGGCCGTTGCTGTCGCCGTGACCGTGGCGGTGGCCGTCGGCCGCGCCTTGTCGCTAGCTACCGCCTTCGTCGTGTTCGGATTCTGGGTGTCCGCGCCGGCGCTGCCCACGCCGATGATGAACGCAAGGCCCAGGGCGGGCAGTACGAATCGCTTGCGGGCCCACCTCGGTGCGCGACGGGCGGTCGGCGGTCCCGACGGAGGCTGTGACGGCGGTTGAGGCTGGTAGTAGGACACGGGACCCCCCAGTTGAAATACGTGAGGGATGAAACTACCTACGTCGACGCGTCAGATGTAAGGAAAAAGTGAAGACGGTGATCCAGTTGTGACCTCGCGAGGACCAGGACGGAGTCCCAGTCGGATGCGGTAGGTGCGCACCGGTCAGTTCTCCGTTGGCAAGTACCGGTTGACTGCGGACGCGGGACCAGCCATCGGAGGTTTCACCGCCACAGCCAGGACCGGCAGCTCTGCGACCTCGGTTGCGTCGACTCCAGAGTTGAGCCAGGTCGACAGTGCCGAGTGTCGGAGGTCGTACGGGCGGGCAGCGAGCGTGTTCGTTGGTGAAGAGCCGTCCGTCATCGGCCAGGCCGAAGGTGTCGATGTGGTTCCGCAGGATCGCGACGAGGTGAGGCGGGATCCGCACGGGCCGGACCTCTTCCACGGGCCGATTCTTGAGTCCCAGGTCGTCGTGTGTCTCCCCGGAGCCGGTCCCCCGCTTTCCGACGCTGGGACGAGCGCTATTCAGCAGTGCCGTTCCCGCATAGTGCATCGCGTTGACGAGGGTTCGCCGCTTGCCCTGTACGGTTCGGCCGCTGCCGCCGTCCCATCGAGCTTCAGCTTCCGCGAATCCAGTACGGCTGTGGCGGTCGCTGCGGGCCGAGGTCTGAGAGCGAGCACGAGGCCTTGACCACCCAGGGAGTGGGAGCCCGCCCGCGACCTCCCGCTCGACGCAGCAGAACGTGCTGCGACCTTCTGACGAGCAGTCACCGAACGAGGCTGAATCGCTATCTACTGCGATCCGGTCAGATGCACTCACACTCGGCACATGGGGGCATTAGGGGATCACGAGTGGTCATGCCATCGCTGTGGGAGGACAAGCCCCGCTGTGCGCGATCGAGGGCGGATCGACCTCATGGCGAGACTCTGTGAGACGTGCTGGAACATCCTCGCGAACGAGATGGCCCAAGCCGACGGTGCCACGGCTGCACCAAGGCCTGATCCTGGTCCTGACGACGTGTCTTGGATCGAGCCGCCAACCTGCCCCGAGTGTGGGGCGCCGATCCGCGTCTACCCGACCAACTACGACCGGTGGGTGAGCCTCGCCACGGTGGAACTGCCCGCCAAAGACGTCCCAGAGCCCTTCCGGTGGCGTTTGACTAAGCTTCCGGGCCAATCATCCGTCACCGATATCGTGGCTGTACGGGTCCGTGGAGTCGATCCGCTACCCGGCGAGCCCGTCGTACCGGCGCACCACATCATGTGCGTGCCCGGCCTGCGTGAGCCCTAGATCACCGCATGGGGCCGCGAATCGGGGCAGTGTCCTCCGCGTGTCCGATCGAGTGGACAGGTCCCGCCCTAATGATCAATACGCGGCCGTGACCAGGAACAATTCGTAGGACAGCAGGCCCCGATCGGAGCAGGCACAGGGTGGGGCGAGCGCCGCGTGACCGGGTCTCCCGCTGTTCCCGGTGGCACCCTCGTCCTGGACAGCGAAGGGCTGGCCAAGGCCGTGCTGCGTGATCGCACCGTCACCGGCCGGCTCAGCCTCGCCCGCGCCGACGACCTACGCGTGATCATCTCCGCGGCAACCCTCGTCGAGGTGGTTCACCCCCGGATCAACCGGCCAGCCCCGCGCCACCGTCATCAAGATTTGACGCCGGAGGTCTCGGGCAGGCCCCCTCAGACCTCGAGTTGGGCCTCGATTCTCCTCAGCTGGTGGCGGGCCATCGCGAGGTTGGCGCGGCCGGAGTCCAGTACGAGGTAGAGGAAGAGGCCGTTGCCTCCCTGGCTCCTGAGCAGGCGGATGAGGTGGTACTGGGTGCCCAGGGTGATGAGGATGTCCTCGATCTCGTCGTTGATGCCGAGGAGTTCCATGGTGCGCAGCTTGGCGCGGACGACGTCGGTGTTGCCGGCGGCGGCCACGTTCAGGTCGAAGTTGTTGCTGCCTCCGACGGTTCCCAGCGCCATCCCGCTGGTGTAGTCGACGAGCGCGGCTCCGGTCGCGCCCTCGATCGATGAGAGGGCTTCCTTCAGCGCTGCTTCGGTGTTCGCCATGGCGTGCTGTTCCCTTCGGACTGTGCCGGCCCTGGGTGGTTCGGGCCTGTGTTGAGCTGTGGTCAGGGGAGAGGCGTGCGGTCTACCTGGTCGGCGCCTCCCCGGTGGTGGGGCGCGGGGCGCGGGGGCGGGTGCCGTCGGGCCGTGGTGCGGGGGTCCGTACGGGCAGCGGGCCGCCGGGGGCGGTGGTGGGCGGCGGCGGATGTCTCGGGGGGCGGTCGGGTTGCTGGACGGCGGCCTGCAGCAGTTCGCCGATTCGGTTGCCGGAGCGGCGGCCTTCCAGGTGCAGTCGGCCGACGTTCACCCGTCCCTCGGCGACCAGAGTCAGCACTCCGGACGGGCCGGCGGCGTAGGTGGCCACGTAGCCGTGCGCGCCGCGGACGAGGAGTTCGCGGAAGTCGCCCTGTCCGGTGGCGTCGGTGAGCCGCAGGGCGACGCCCTGAGCGGTCGCGGTGAGGGCGGCCAGCCCCTCCGGTTCCACCCCCCGGATGTCCTGGGCCAGCACGAGACCGTCGACGCTGGCGGCGAGGGCGCCGGTCAGTTGGGGAAGGCGGGCCCGGAGGCTGTGCAGTTCGTCGAGGACATCGGCCTCGGCCGCCATGAGCTGTCTCCTCTCGGCGCGCTGTCTGATCGCGCGGATCACAGGGCCTCCAATGCGTTCTTGATTCGGCGCAGCAGGGCGACGTCGGGGCCCGTCGAGGTTTCTGGAAGGCGGGCGGGCGCGGTGGGGCGCGGTCGTCGCCGGGCCGCGGTCACGATGCCGACGGCGGCGAGACGGCGGACGTCGACGAGCGTGTGGAAGGCGGGCCGGCCCAGGACATGGGAGATGTCGGCTGCCGTTCGCGTCCCGTCCACGTGCTGCAGGACCGCACGTTGACGCCGTGGCAGGCATGTGTCGAGGGGGAGACGAGTGCGTACGAGGGGTTGGGTGTCCGTCCCCTCCTCGGGCCAGATCGCGGTCAGCAGCTCCCGTCGGCGCGCCGTCTCACGCTGCACCGCGTCGACGGGCACCGGACGCACCGCCCCCAGCCAGTGCGCGACGCCGCGCCGGAACCGGGCCGGGCCGCCACCCTGGCCGAGCACGAAGAACGCCGCGTCGTACAGCGCCCCGAGGTGACACAGTTCCAGCGCTCCCTCGGGGAAGCGACCGCTGTCCACCAGGAACCGGGCCACCCGCTGCTGGGGCCCGGCCTGGGTGAGGGCCTCGGACCACTCCTCGGGTGACAGGGCGCCGCCCGTGGTGAGCAGCACGTCGAGTCCGGGCGTGTGCGGGCTCTCCGCGTGGATCACCTGGCCGTCGGCGAGGTAGAGAGTGCCGCGTTCCCGCATGAGGGAGCCGGTGGCGTGCTCGGCGACGAGCCGGTCCAGCATCGGCGAGCCGAGCAGCGCGGTGCCGGGGCTTCGCTGGGGCATGTCGGAGGACAGCGTCCGCACAGTGGTCATCCCAGTACGAGCTCGCGCGCCAGGTCGCGCAGCCGGATGCGGGCCAGCGCGAGGTTGCCCTCGCTGCGGCCGAGCCACAGGTGCAGGAAGACGCTGCTGTCGAAGGTGGTGCGGACGAACTGGAGGAGGTGGTAGCTGTCGCGGTTGGTGAGGATCAGATCCTCTACGGGAGTGTCGTCGCCGTTCTGATCGGACCAGTCGGAGCCGTCGGCGGGGGCGAAGGACTGGTACTCGGCCGCGATCCGGGCGAGCTCCGCCGCTTCGGCCGCCGCGACCTCGTCGTCATCGCCCGGGGACTCCCCTGCTGTGCCCAGAGCCAGGCCGCTGGTCCAGTCGACCACCGCGACGCCGCGGGCGCCGGGCAGCTTCATGATCTCCAGCAGACACTCGTCAATTCCGGGCAACGAGGACTCCCCTCCCGAAGTGCGTCGAAGGAATCATGCAGAACCTAGACTCCGTATGTGGAGCTGTTGTGACTACTCAGTCAAACTGACGTGGAGTGTGAGACTGATGGGTAGCTTCTGTTGACTGTTTGATGTTTCGTCAGGCGACTTGGTCGCGGTGTGATAGCCCGGTGGTGACGGGCTCTGGCCTTCGAGCATCGACGTGGTGAAGGTGAAGCGGGCACGGCCGCGGCGCCGGCGGGTCACCCGCCCTGTGTCCCAGTCGGCCTCCAGGCGTCGGGGCGGGGCAGCAGCACCACGGCGACCACCGCGTGGGACGAGGTCATGACGTCGGCCACGAAACGTCGGCGCCCGATGCCGAGTCGGCGCAGGGCCGGGCCGTGGTCGGCGGCGACGACGAGACAGGCCGCGAGTAGAAGAAGTCGCCACAGGGCCATCACCGGGCGGCGCATGGCGCGGGGCAGCTCTGCCAGGGAGGCGTGCAGTCGCTCGCAGTGGAAGGGGACGTGGAGCTGCTCGTCGGACAGGATCCGCCCAGCCACATCCGTGGTGAGCGCGTCGTCGGTGCCGTCGCGCAGGGCCCGGTAGTAACGCAGGGCCACCACTTCCGCGATCATCAGCACCAGCAGTTCCATGCGGAGGCCCATGAGACGCCGTAGCCGTACGAAGACCACGTCGCTCCAGTGGTGGGTCAGCGTCGGTACGCCTCCGGCGGCCAGCAGCCGGGCCAGGAGACGGGCGTGGTTCTGTTCCTCGGCGATGAAGAGCCGTACCGCCTGCGCGTAGTCGGCGTCGCCGGCCTGGTCCGCCTTGCCGATGAGGTTGGCGCCGTCACCGTCCTCGCCGACCTGGAAGCGCTGGATGCCGGCCCACACCGCCGGGTGCAGCGTCGCGCCGCGCCCCCAGTCCGGGTCACCCAGGGCGTGCCTGCACTCGCGCTCGTCCTCGAACCGTCTTGTCCACTTGGCGAAGCCGTCGGTATGCATCCGGTCTCCCTCCCTCAGGACACGGCCACCGTGCCCGGAGAGGGACGACGCAGCCGGGCACCGAGCCGTTCCAGTGCTGCGGGTCGCTCTCCTCGTTCAGCAATCACGTGCCGCACCGTGTGAGCGACCCGCCGGTCCCCGCGGCATACCATCTCCCTGATGAGCAGCGGGGCGGAGTGGAGCGGGGTGCGGGGGAAATCTCTCGCGTTGCTCTGGGGTGTCCTGGGCGTGCTGCTCGGCTCGCAGGTGGTGTGCGTGGATGCGGGGCATGGGGAGCGGACGCAGCAACAGGCGAAGCCACTGGTGCAGGCGCAGGCGCAGGCAGAGGTGCGGCAACTGGTGTCCGAGGGCTGGGGGTCGGCCGTCGCGATCGGCACGCAGGTCTCGGCGGCGCAGGTCGCCCACCGTGTCGTAGCCGCGGAGCACCCGCACCACTGTCCCGCCGGCACCCCGTGCTGCGTCCGGTCCCAGCACGCGGCCCTGCATCCCGTACGGACGACGCTCCCCGGTACCGTCCAGGCGCTGTCGGCCCTCCTCCCCCGGCTGCCGCGCCTTGCCGCCCCGGACGGGCGCCCCTCCCCTCGGCCTCCGTCCAGCCGGGGCGCTCCCGATCTGCACGTCCTTCAGGTGCAGCGGACGTAGGTGAACTCCCGCTCATCCAGGCGGGTCCCTTTCACTCTGCACCCACGTACCGCCGCGTCATCACATCGCGCGGCGGGGACAAGGACGTACCCATGAGCAAGACCAGTAAGAAGGCGGCCTCTTCGGCCCGCAAGGAGCGGATAGAGGAGATGCGCCGGGCCGAGAAAGCCCGCGAGCGGCGCAACCGGATCCTCACCATCGGTCTCAGTACGGTCATCGTCGCCGGGCTCGTCGGCTGGGGCGGGTACGCGCTCAACAGGGCCAACGAGAAAGAGGAACGGCAGGCCGCCGAGGCGAAGGAGCCGGTGCGCGGTGAGAAGACGTGGGAGGCCAAGAAGCTCGGCCGCAACCATGTGACCAAAGCCGTCTCGTACCCGATGACTCCGCCCGTCGGTGGTGATCACCATCAGGCGTGGATGACCTGCGACGGCACCGTCTACACGAAGGCCATCGCGCATGAGAACGCCGTCCACTCGCTCGAACACGGGGCGGTGTGGATCACGTACAGCGACAAGGCCTCCGACGGGGATGTGAAGAAGCTCGCCGACAAGGTGGGCCGTACGCCGTACACGCTGATGAGCCCGGAGAAGGACCAGGCGGGGGCGATCATGCTGTCGGCCTGGGGCCGTCAGCTCACGGTCGACAGCGCGTCCGACCCGAGGGCCCAGCAGTTCCTCAGCAAGTACGTGCAGGGCGCGCAGACACCCGAGCCGGGGGCCGCCTGCACGAATGGGCTGACCGCGACCTGAGCGGACGGCACGGGAGGGGAAGGGGTGGGGCACACCCCTCCCCCCTGCCGGACTCACCTCTCTCCCTCCAGGTCCGCCGCCAGCTCGGCACGCCAGTGGAGGGACATCCGGTGGTGCAGGATCGTCGAGGCGGCCGCGGGAACCGGTGTCTCGACGAACTCGCGTAGCGCGCGGGCCGCCTGTGCGCGCAACACCCACGCGCTCAGGTCGGCCTCCGTCACCGGTCCGTGGTCGTCCCGCGTCCCGTGCTGTCCTCTCCGGCTCTCGCGGGCCGCCCAGACCTCGGCTTCGAGGGTGCGGATGCGCAGGTCCAGTGGGCTGTCCGGGGCGAGTTGAACGGGCTCGTCGCGGTCGATGCGCGCCAGCGCGTCCCTCACCTCGTCGTACACGTCGAGCCGGGTCTCCGCGGCCAGTCGTGCCAACTGGGCCGCTGTCGCCGCCCGTAGACGCCCGGGCGGGGTCCGTGCGACGAGTGCTGCCAGGTCGAACTCCCGTACCTGGTCGACCACTCGGTCCGCCGCCCCGCCGATGTGCTCCAGCGGCGGCAGCAACAGGGCGCTCGTCAGTTCCGTTTCCGTGTCGTCGTCCGGTCGGTACGTGATGCCGAACTCCGCCTCCAGTTCGGTCAGGAAGCGGGCGTACGTCGCCGTCGACCCGGGCCAGTGATCGGGCCCTGCCTCCCGCGGTGACAGGACATGGCGCACGGCGTCCGGAAGCGGTACGCCGTCCTCGGTCACCGTGACCTGGACTTCGGGACCCCGCCTGGTCAGGGCCACCGCGCGGGTGCCCGCGGATGCCCTGCGCAGCACCTCCGGGCGGGTGAACTGGGCCGCCCCGCCCTCCTGGGTCGCGTACGCCCAGCCGCCGACGCTGCCGGCGCGGGCCATCGGACGGTACGCCGCCCAGGGCGAGGCCGCCGACTCCTGGGCCCGGCCACGGGTGCGCGGGCGGACGGTGTCCGGTATCGCGCCCAGCCGGCGCAGCAGTTCGGCGGGGGTGAGGTGCTCCGCGAAGACGATGTCGGGCTGGATCGGCGGGGGCGGGAAGTTGCGGTGCCGGATCCAGATGAGGCGCGGGCCCTTCAGGGCCCCCTCCGGATTCGGCTCCGGATTCGGCTCCGGATTCGGCTCCGGGTTCGGCTCCGGCTCTGGTTCCGGTTGCGGTTCCGGCTCGCCGGCCACGGCGGCGAGGGCGAGCGGAGACACCGGGTCGGGGATGGTGGTCCGCTCGTTCTCCCACAGCAGGATCCCCTCGTGCGGCAGTGGTAAGAGGCCGTTGAACGGGCTGCCGTTCTCCAGGGCGTCCGCGTAGTCGGCGAGCACGTGGCGCAAAGCCGGCCAGGGGGTGAAGGAAGGAGAGTCCTCGTCGAAGTAGCGGCCGGGGCGGCCCCAGTTCGCACCGGCGTGGCAGGTCAGGAACAGGCCGTCGGAGGACTGCCAGCCGACGCCGAGGGTGATCAGCAACCAGTCCTTGTGCCACCAGGTGTCGAGTTCGTGGTCGTCCTCGTCGTACTGGTCGTCCTCGTCGAAGCCTTCGTCGGCTGAGACGTCCGCGCCGATGTCGCGGAGCATCGTGGTGCTGCCGACGATGTCCGAGACGCGGGACAGCGGTCCGAAGTGGGCCAGTACGGGCGCGCCCGGCTTCAGTTCCACGCCGTCGTGGCAGCGCAGGGAGTCGACCAGATCAGGGTGGAAGCGGACCCCGAGGGTGCGCTCGGCGGCCTCGATGTCCGACGTGGACGCCGGCGGACGCAGCAAAGCGTGGCTGACGGGGGCGTGCCGACGCAGCCAGGTGTCGATGCGGGCCCATGAGGCCTCAACGGCGGGAACACTCATGATCGGACCATAGAGGCCACCACTGACAACGGGACGGAGTCGCACGGTTGTCACCAGCTCGCTGTCGCGGCGAGCACGGCCAGGGCGTCAACCTATCGGCGATTCCAAGTCGTTGAGGTTTCCGGCAGGGGCAGATCCGTCCAGGTCGTCTCGGGTGGATCGGTGTCGTACCGGGCACGGATTGGTTGCGGCACGGTGTTTTCGGCGTGCCGGCGCGGGTGGCTCGGCAGCATCACGAGGTATGGACAGAGACCGGTACGTCGACTCCCTGCGCGCCGTGGCGATCGTGCTCGTGGTGTGCGGGCACTGGCTGATCACCGGCCTGGTGCGCGGACCCGGCGGGGAGATCGACGCGCCGGAGTTGCTCGCGGTCGTGCCGTGGACCCAGTGGCTGACCTTGGTGTTCCAGATCATGCCGTTGTTCTTCCTGGCCGGTGGCCATGGAGCGGCGGGCTCCTGGGAACGGCAACGGGCGTCGGGCGGCACGGCCGCCGGGTGGGTGCGGCGGCGGTCGCTGCGGCTGCTGCTCCCGGCGGGTGTCTACAGCGGGCTCGTGTTGCTCGCGGTGGGAATCGCGGCGGGCGTGGGCGTGGATCCGTACACCCTGTCGCTCGTCGGGTGGGCCATGGCGATGCAGTTCTGGTTCCTGCCGGTGTATCTCGTGCTGGGCGCGCTGACGCCCGTGCTGCACACGGCCCATCGTCGTTGGGGCGCGCGCGTTCCGGTCGTGATGGGCGCGGTCGCGCTGGTCACCGATGCCGTGGTGATCGCGGGGGACCTGTCGTACGTCGGGCCACTCAACTACGTGCTCGTGTGGGGCGTCGCCTACCAGTTGGGGTTCTGCTGGCGGGCCGGGCTGCTGGGCCGGGGCCGGGTGGTGCCCGCCGTGCTGGCCGCGGGAGGCGGGCTCGCCTTCGCGCTGCTGATCGGCCTCGGGCCCTTCCCGGTCAGTCTGATCCGGGTGACGGGGCAGCAGCCCGGCAACACCGATCCGCCGTCGGCGGCGATGCTGGCGTGGGCGGTGGCGCAGGTCGGGGTGTGTCTGCTGGTCGCGCCCTCGGTACGGCGGGGGCTGGCTCGGGAGCGGGTGTGGCGGCCGGTGCGGTCGGTGGCCGGCGCCAGCATGAACCTGTACCTGTGGCACATGCTGCCGGTTCTGGTGGTCGCCGCCGCGTTCTATCTGACCGGTCTCGCGCCCGAGCCTGCGTTCGGGTCCGCGGCGTGGTGGGCGCTGCGAGTGCCGTGGCTGCTGGTGCTCGGGGTCGTCATGGCCGGGGTGCTGTCGGCGCTGCGGCCGTTGGAGCGGGGGCTGTCGGCCGCGTACGAACGGGTCCGTCCGGACGCCGGTCCGCGCCGGGCCTGGACGTTGTGGCTGGGGCTGCTCGCGTGTGTCGCCGCACTGAGCCGGTTCGCGGTGCAGGGTTCGCGCACGACGGGCGGTTCCCGGTGCTGCCCGCGGTGGTACTGGTCGCCGGTCTGGTGCTGGTGATGGTGCCCGGAGCGCGGCGGGTCCCGCTCCGGACGGACGGGCCCGGCGAGCGAAGGGCCTTGAGGGGGGCCGCCTGACGTGCGGTGGGATGTCAGGTTCCACGGCCGGTCGCATGTCGGGGGCGGCAAGCGTGGGGGGGCAGGTCGGGCGCCGGTTGGCCCGGGCGCCGGGCGCGCGGGGGGCTGTGTGACAAGATACTGCGGCCAAGACCCGCCAGAAAGGGACGAATTACATGTCCAGCGTCGAGCTGACCACGAACTTCGGCCGTATCGTTCTCGAACTTCATGACGCCGAAGCTCCCAAGACCGTCGAGAACTTCCTGACGTACGTCCAGAACGGCCACTACGACGGCACGATCTTCCACCGTGTGATCGACGGCTTCATGGTCCAGGGCGGTGGATTCACCGCGGAGATGGCGCAGAAGCCCACCCTGGCGCCGGTCCCGAACGAGGCCGACAACGGACTGAAGAACACCGCGTACACCGTGGCGATGGCGCGCACCAGCGACCCGCACTCGGCCACCGCCCAGTTCTTCGTCAACGTCTCCGACAACGAGTTCCTCAACTACACGGCGAAGACGCCGAGTGGATGGGGCTACACCGTCTTCGCCCGGGTCAGCGAGGGCAAGGACGTCGTGGACCAGATCAAGAACGTGCGCACCGGCAGCAGCCGCGGCCACCAGGACGTGCCCACCCAGCCCGTGATCATCGAGTCCGCCAAGGTTCTCGGCTGACGGGACGACGGCGCACCACGGGCCGCCGCCGCGACCTGCGGCTGCGGGCAGGCCGCTGACGCGGTACGCAGGTCATGCGGCGCGGGGCGCACGTGGTGCCCAGGGCACCTGGTGTGCGGGGCTCTCCGTGCGCGGGCCCTCGGTGCGCGGCGCTCGGCTCACGCGGTCCGTTTGCGGGCGGCGGCCTTCTTGGCCGGGGTCTTCTTCGCCGCCGTCTTCTTCGCCCCGGTCTTCTTCGCCGTCGACTTCGTCGTGCTCTTGGCGGACGTCGTCTTCTTTGCTCCCTGGGCCGACTTCGCGGTCGACTTCCGGGCAGCCGTCGTCTTCTTCGCGGCCGTCTTCTTCGACGTGGACGTCGACTTCTTGCCGCCCGCCTGCTTGGGGGTCGACCGCGCCGACTCGCGGGCCGGCATCTGTCTGACTTCCGCGGGCTCCTCGTCCGCCCCTTCCTCCCCACGTGCCTCCTTGGCGTCCCGCACGCTCTTCTCCAGGGCCGCCATCAGGTCGAGGACCTTGCCACCCTTCGCCGGTTCGGGCGCCTCGGGTGGGGCCTCCCCGGCGGCCTTCGCGGCGACGACCTCCTCCAGGGCCTCGCGGTACTCGTCGTGCAGGTCGTCCAGGTCGATCTCGCCGAGGGTGTCCATGAGGGCGTCCGCGAGGTCGAGCTCCTTGTCGTTGACGGTGACGTTCGCGTCGGGGGCGAGGCCCTCGGGGGCACGGACCTCGTCCGGCCACAGCAGTCCGTGCAGGGCGATGGCGTCCTCCACGACGCGCAGCATGCCGAGGCGTTCCCGGCCGCGGAGGGCGTACTTGGCCACGGCGACCTTCTGACTGCGCTTGAGGGCCTCGCGCAACAGGATGTACGGCTTGGCGGCGGGGGCGCCGCCGGCCGCGATGTAGTACGCGGCGTCCATCTGGAGCGGGTCGATCCGGTCGGCCGGCACGAAGGCCACGATCTCGATCGTCTTGGCCGTCGGAAGCGGCAGGTTGGACAGGTCCTCCTCGGTGATCGGGATGATCGTGCCGTCCGCGTCCTCGTAACCCTTGCCGATCTCCGACTGGGTGACCTCGCGGTCGTCCAGTTCGCACACCTTGCGGTAGCGGATACGGCCGCCGTCCTCCGTGTGGATCTGGCGGAAGGAGATCGAGCGGCTCTCGGTCGCGTTCACCAGCTTGATCGGGATGCTGACCAGGCCGAACGAGATGGCGCCGTTCCAGATGGATCGCACGTGCAGCACCCTTTCGATCGGTTTGCCAAGACTTGTATCTACTTCCAGATGAATGTCTGGAATTCTCATCGTATGACGCCGATCACAGAGGTGGAGGGGCGAAGGCTCGCGCTCAGCAATCTGGAGAAGGTGCTGTATCCCGCGACCGGCTTCACCAAGGGCGAGGTGCTCCACTACTACGCGACCACCGCGGAAGTCCTGCTGCCCCATCTGCGTGACCGGCCGGTGTCCCTCCTGCGCTATCCGGACGGCCCCGAGGGCCAGGTGTTCTTCACCAAGAACATCCCGCCGGGCACGCCCGACTGGGTCACCACCGCCGAGGTGCCCCGATCCGAGGGGCCGGCCCGGATGGTGCTGGTGCAGGATCTGCCGAGCTTGATGTGGGCGGCGAACCTGGTCACCGAGTTCCACACCCCGCAGTGGCTGATCGACGCGCCCGGCGAGGCCGACCGGATCGTGTTCGACCTCGACCCCGGCGCGCCGGCGACGATCGTCGAGTGCTGCGAGGTCGCGCTCTGGCTGCGGGAGCGGCTCGCGGCGGACGGGATCGAGGCGTGTGTGAAGACCGCCGGGTCGAAGGGCCTGCACCTGCTGGCGGCCGTACGGCGGACCTCCTCCGCTCAGGTGTCGGAGTACGCCAAGGAACTGGCCGTGGAGGCGGAGCGGGCGCTGCCCAAGATGGTCGTCCACCGGATGACGCGGAGCCTCAGGCCGGGGAAGGTTTTCGTGGACTGGAGCCAGAACGCCGCCCGCAAGACCACGGCCACGCCGTACACCCTGCGGGCCCGGACCGAACCGCTGGTGTCGGCACCGGTGACCTGGACGGAGGTCGAGGAGTGCGGCGAACCCGCCCAGCTGGCCTTCCAGGCACCGGACGTCGCTCCCCGCGTACAGGACCACGGCGACCTACTGGCCGCACTCCTGGACGTCGACCGCGCGGGCACGTTGCCCTGACCCAGGTGCTCTGACTTCGGCTGCGCTGACACCGGCAAAAGATCACCCCAGCCGACGGGGCGCGGTCAGCCGTCGGAGGCCCACGTGTGCCGGTCCCGCGCCATCGCGTGCAGCGCCTCCACGTCCGCCGGTTTGAGGACGCCGCCGGTGCGGGCCAGGCCGTCGAGTTCCGTGGCCGTCAGGACCCGGACCTCGCGCGGTGGGACGGTGACCGACACGTCCGCGGGGCCGACGAGGGCCAGGACCGGGCGGACCTCGGCCGTCAGGGCGTAGGAGGCGCGGTCGGCGTCGGCGCGGACGCGGCGCAGCAGCGGGCGTGGTTCGCGGCGGCCCAGCGCGATCATGGGGTCGGCGACCGTGACCCGCTGCTTGTGGGCGTACAGCGTGTGGACGGCGAACAGACCGCCGGGGCCGATCACCAGATGGTGGACGCGGTCGCCGCCGGGCAGCGGGATCGAGTGCAGGGCGCGCCAGCCCGCCCCGTCCAGCCGGTCCAGGGCCTCCCCCACCGCCTGCTCGGCCGCGAGGGCCCTCCGACGCGGGTCGGGGCGCAGCCGGTGCGCGGGACCCGGGTCCCGGTCCAGGGCGATCTGGAGCGCCTCGCCGGGACGGTTGGGCGCGAGGTCGTCGTCGGGATGGAGGGACAGCCTGGCCAGCTCCGCGGGGGTCGGCACCGGGGGCGGGCCCACGGCCACCGTCCCGGTCAGGAAGGGCCCGAGAACGTCGAGCACATCCTGTCTGCGGTCCTCGCTGAGCAGGTTGATCCGGGCTGCCTCACGGTCGTACCAGGCGATGTTCCTGCCGTCCGTGAGGCAGACGTACAGCCGCTCCTGACCGTGGTTCCAGGTCGGTACGACGCGCAGTCCGCTCATGCACCATCACCCCTCACCATGGGAACAGGCGGGGTGCTCCCGTCGCAAGGACCCGGTTACCTTTGAGGAGGGGCTGACGCGGGTAGGTTCTGTCGGCCCAGGCGAGTTGGCGGGGCTCGGGGAGGCGCCGTTGCGCACACGCGGGAAGCAAGCCGAGGTACCCGCTCCGGACGGTCCGTGGGACGAGATCGTGCCCGGTCTGTGGATGGGCGGGCACGAGTTCAGGAACGGTCCGGGGCAGGTCCAGTTCGCCGTCGTAGGGAACGAGTTCGATCTTGTGCAGACCTTGCTGAGGCTGCCCGGCCACGGGCCCGACCCGGGCGTCGAGCACCATGTGTGGCCGATTCCCGACGGACCCCTGGACGGCACCCAGCTCGCCGGGGTGATCCGTCTCGCGCAGGCCGCGTGCGAGGCGCTGGACGGGGGTCGCAAGGTCCTCGTGCGCTGTTATCACGGGTACAACCGTTCGGGGCTGGTCGTCGCCCACGCCCTGATCCGCCAGGGCCGCTCGGCGGACGAGGCGATACGGCTGATCCGGACCCGACGTTCGCCCTGGGCGCTGCACAACGAACTGTTCGTCGAGTACCTGAAGGCGGGACTGCCGACGGCCCGGCTGCTGGAGGAGCTCGCCGAGTAGTCGCTCCCCGGTGGCCGATCTCCCCGATGGCGCAGTGTGAGGGGCGCCGTGCGATCACCGCTCCTAATGTGGCGATTAGTCAGGTTCCGACTGCTTCGCTCCCTCATGGAGGTACTCCCATGTCCCTGCGTTCCTCCCTCACCCACCGCCTCGCCATAGCGGCCGCCGTCGGCTCCCTGGCCGTCGCGACCCTGGCCGCCCCCGCCGTCGCGGACGACGACTGGAACGGCCAAGGAGGCCAAACCAGCGGCAACGACGGCAACTGGAACCAGGGCGGGGGGAACCAGGGCGGCAACCAGGCCGGGGGGAACCAGGGCGGCAACCAGGCCGGGGGTAACCAGGGCGGCGGCAACCAGGCCGGGGGGAACCAGGGCGGCAACCAGGCCGGGGGTAACCAGACCGGGGGCAACCAGGGCGGCACTCAGACCGGAGGTAACCAGACCGGGGGCAACCAGGGCGGCACTCAGACCGGAGGTAACCAGACCGGGGGCAACCAGGGCGGCACCCAGGCCGGAGGCAACCAGACCGGGGGCAACCAGGGCGGGGGCAACTGGAACCAGAACGGAAACGGGAACAGCAACGCCAACGCGAATGGCAACGGCAACGGGGCCGGGACCGGGAACACCACCGGCAACGGCAGCGGCAACGGGGCCGGGACTGGGACCGGGAACACCAACGGCAACGGCAACCCGAATGGCAACGGCAACGGGGCCGGGAACACCAACCAGAACGGCCACGGAACCGGAACCGGAAACAGCAACCAGAACGGCCACGGGACGGGAAGCGGAACCGGCAACGGCCACGGGACGGGCAACGGCACCAGCAACGGCAACCCGAACCAATCCGGCACCAGCAACGGCAACGGCAACGGCAACCCGAACCAATCCGGCACCAGCAGCGGCACCAGCACCAGCACCGACCCCGGCACCAACACCACCCAGTCCCTCTACAAAGGCCGAGTAACAGCCAGCACCCTCGCCCTGCGCGCCCGCCCCGACCGCGGCGGCCAGATCATCCGGTACGCCCACAAGGGCGAGATCGTCTCGATCTTCTGCAAGACCGGCGGCGAGACCATCGACGGCAACCCGCTCTGGTACCTCCTCACGGACGGCACCTGGGCCTGGGGTGCGGCCCGGTACATCGACAACATCGGGTCCGCGCCACGCTGGTGCTGACGACGAAGACTGACAACCGGTGCTATTTGGGTAGGTTCCGGACATGATCGAGGCCGGAACCACCGTGCGGGCGGCGGACCCGCCCCTGCCCGCCGTACTCCTCCCCCGGCGCCGCGGCGTCGAACTGGCCCTCATCGTCCTCGCCGTGGCGCTGTCGGTGTACGGCTACTGCGCGGTCGGCGTCGCCAGGAACGGCACCGTCCCGCCCGGCGCCGCTGGCTACGGCGCCGGGCTCGGCGTGCTCGCGCTGCTCGCGCACTGCGCGGTACGGCTGCGCGCCCCCTGCGCCGACCCGCTGCTGCTGCCGATCGGCGTGCTGCTCAACGGCCTCGGCCTGGTGCTGATCTACCGGCTCGACCTGGAGACGCCCGGCGACCGGGCCGCGCCCACCCAACTGGTGTGGTCCACCCTCGGTGTGGCCCTGTTCATCGTGATCGTGCTCCTGCTGCGCGACCACCGCGTCCTGCAGCGCTACGCGTACGTCTGCGTGGCCGCCGCCCTCGCCCTGCTCACCCTGCCGATCTTCTTCCCGGCGGTGAACGGCGCCCGCATCTGGATCCGGATCGCCGGATTCTCCATCCAGCCGGGCGAGTTCGCGAAGGTGCTGCTCGCGGTGTTCTTCGCCGCGTATCTGGCGGCCAACCGCAACGCGCTGGCGTACGCGGGCCGGCAGGTCTGGCGGTTCAGCAGGATCCAGCTGCCGACCGGCCGCGTCCTCGGCCCGATCCTGGCCGTCTGGCTGGTGAGTGTCGGCGTGCTCGTCCTGGAACGCGACCTCGGGACCTCGCTGCTGTTCTTCGGCCTGTTCGTCGTCCTGTTGTACGTCGCCACCGGCCGCATCGGCTGGATCGCCGTCGGTGTGCTGCTGGCCTCGCTCGGCGCGGTCGCCGTCGGCTGGCTGGAACCGCATGTGCACAGCAGGGTCGAGGACTGGCTGCACCCGTTCGCCTCGATCGAGGCGGGGCAGGGACCGAACCAGCTCGCGCAGTCCCTGTTCGCGTTCGCGGCGGGCGGTGTGCTCGGCACCGGTCTCGGACTCGGCCACTCCGTCCTCATCGGCTTCGCCACGAAGTCGGACTTCATCCTGGCCACGGCGGGCGAGGAGCTGGGCCTGACCGGCCTGTCGGCGATCTTCCTGCTGTACGGCCTGCTCGTGGAGCGCGGTTACCGGACGAGCCTGTGCCTGCGCGACCCCTTCGGCCGGCTGCTCGCCGTCGGGCTGGCGTCCATCGTGGCGCTCCAGGTGTTCGTGATCGGGGGCGGGGTGACCGGCCTGATCCCGCTGACCGGCATGGCGATGCCGTTCCTGGCCCAGGGCGGTTCCTCGGTCGTCACCAACTGGGCGATCGTGGCCCTGCTGATCCGGGTGAGCGACTCGGCCCGCGGCCGGGCCGAGAACGAGAAGGAGAACCCCGAGCAGGTGATCTGGTGATCCGGCACATCCGGCACGCCGCTGTCTTCTGTGTCCTGCTGCTGATGGCGCTCCTGGTCAGCGCCACCCGCGTACAGGTCTTCCAGGCCCGCCTCTACGACGACAACGTGGGCAACCGCCGCTCGGAGATCGCCCGTTACGGCCAGCCACGCGGCGACATCCTGGTCGGCGGCAAGCCGGTCACCGGATCCCGGGACTCCGGGGAACAGCTTCGTCACGAACGGACGTACACCGACGGCCCGATGTTCGCGCCCGTGACCGGCTTCGCGTCGCAGGAGTACGGGACGAGTCTCCTGGAGCACGCGGAGGACGGCGTCCTGTCCGGCGAGGATCCGATGCTGTCGCCGTTCCCGCTGTGGAACGACTTCACGCGCGCCCGCAACCCGGGCGGCGACGTCGTGACGACCCTCGACCGGGCCGCGCAGCGGGCGGCGTACCGGGGGCTGGCCGGACGCAAGGGCGCGGTGGCGGCGATCGAGCCGTCGAGCGGGCGGATCCTGGCGCTGGTGTCGAGCCCGTCGTACGATCCCGCGGTGCTGTCCGGGAACGACGCGGAGGTGGCCCGGTCCTGGGAGCGGCTGAACAGTGACGCGGACAAGCCGATGCTCAACCGGGCGGTACGGCAGACGTATCCGCCGGGCTCGACCTTCAAGGTGGTCACCGCGGCCGCCGCGCTGGACGCGGGTGTGATCACCGACCTCGACGAGCCGACCCGCTCGCCGGCCCCCTACACCCTGCCCGGGACGACGACCAGGCTGACCAACGAGTCCGACGGCTGTGTCGACCTCTCGCTGCGGGAGGCCTTCAAGTGGTCGTGCAACACGGTGTTCGCGAAGCTCGGCGTGGACGTGGGCGTGCGGGACATGACGGCCACCGCGCAGGCCTTCGGCTTCAACGACAGGGGGCTGCGGATCCCGTTCTCGGTGGCGCCGAGCACCTTCGACACGACGCTGGACCGGGCGCAGTTGGCGCTGTCGTCGATCGGCCAGTACAACACGCGTGCCACGCCGTTGCAGATGGCGATGGTCGCCGGGGCGGTGGCCGACCGGGGGCTGGTGCGGGAGCCGTATCTGGTGGAGCGGACGCTCCGGGCGAGCGGGTCGACGGTGGGGACGGCCGGGTCCCGTCACGTGCGGCAGGCGATGCAACCGCAGACGGCGGCCCGCCTGCGGGAACTGATGACCCAGGTGGTGACGGAGGGCACCGGCACCAACGCCGCCATCCCGGGCGCCACCGTGGGCGGCAAGACCGGCACCGCCCAGCACGGCATCCTCAACTCCGGCACACCGTATGCCTGGTTCGTGTCCTGGGCACAGGACGACAGAGACCTCGAGCCGAAGGTCGCGGTGGCCGTGGTGGTGGAGGACGCGTCACAGGCCCGGGGCGACATCACGGGCGGCGGGATGGCGGCACCGATCGCGCGGGCGGTGATGGCGGCGGTGCTGAATCTGCCGTAGACACCGACGGGCTCGGGCACGTGGGACGGTCGCGGGCCGACACGTCACGCCCAGGGGATTGACGAGCTTGCTGACAGGCAGTCTCATAAGACCCGGACGATGTGACCCCGGGTAACGAGGTGGCCAGCCATGACGACCCTGCCGGAAGCCGACGCGCTCGACGGCCTGCGTGACGCGCTCGGCCTGCTCAAGGACCGGGAGCAGGTGGCCGAGCGGCTGCTCGCCTCTTCCGCCAAGCACTCCTTCGACCCGGACCGGGAGCTCGACTGGGACGCCCCCTTCGAGGAGGGGAAGTGGTTCTGGCCGCCGGAACTGGTGTCGCTGTACGGCACCCCGCTGTGGCGGCGGATGGGCGAGGAGCAGCGGATCCTGCTCTCCCGGCACGAGGCCGCGGCGCTCGCCTCGCTCGGCATCTGGTTCGAGATCATCCTGATGCAACTGCTGGTACGGCACATCTACGACAAGGCGGCGACAAGCGCCCACGTGCGGTACGCGCTCACCGAGATCGAGGACGAGTGCCGGCATTCCAAGATGTTCGCCCGGCTGATCTCGCGGGGCGGCACACCGTGGTACCCGGTGAGCCGGGCCCACCAGCGGCTGGGGCGGTTGTTCAAGACCATCTCCACCACCCCGGGTTCCTTCACCGCCACCCTGCTCGGCGAGGAGGTCCTCGACTGGATGCAGCGGCTGACCTTCCCCGACGAGCGGGTCCAGCCCCTCATCCGGGGCGTGACCCGCATCCACGTGGCGGAGGAGGCGCGCCATGTGCGGTACGCCCGCGAGGAGTTGCGCCGCCAGATGGTGACCGCGCCGAGGTGGTCGCAGGAGTTCACCCGCGTCACGTCCGGCGAGTTCGCACGGGTCTTCTCCGTGGCGTTCGTGAATCCCGCGGTCTACGCGAATGTGGGGCTGGACCCGCGGGAGGCCCTGGCGCAGGTGGGGGCGAGCGGCCACCGCCGGGAGGTCATGCAGACGGGGGCCAAGCGGCTCACCGACTTCCTGGACGACATCGGGGTGCTGCGGGGCGTGGGGCGGCGCCTGTGGCGGTCGTCCGGACTGCTGGCCTAGGAGAACCGTCACTTTGGCCGGGTATTGACCTGTTCGTCAGGGTACTGACGCGGAGTCACCGGTTACGCTGCCCGTCATGACCCCCGCCGCCCCCACCCCCGCCTACCGCCGTCTGAGCGTCGAGGAGCGCCGCAGTCAGCTCCTCGACGCCGCACTGTCCCTCTTCGCCCACCGGGCACCCGAGGAGGTCTCGCTCGACGACGTGGCGGAGGCGGCCGGCGTCTCGCGACCCCTGGTGTACCGGTACTTCCCGGGCGGCAAACAGCAACTCTACGAAGCCGCCCTCAGGTCCGCCGCCGAGGAACTCCGGCAGTGCTTCGACGAGCCCCGCGAGGGCCCGCTCCTCGACCGCCTCGCCCGCGCCCTGGACCGTTACCTCGCCTTCGTCGACCAGCACGACGCCGGCTTCAGCGCCCTGCTCCAGGGCGGCAGCGTGGTCGAGACCTCTCGTACGACCGCGATCGTGGACGGCGTACGACGGGCCGCGGCCGAGCACATCCTCAGCCACCTGCGGGTCACCAATCCGGGCTCCCGGCTGCGGATGACCGTCCGGATGTGGATCACGGCGGTGGAGGCGGCCTCGCTCATCTGGCTGGACGAGGACAAGCAGCCGCCCGCCGGTGAACTGCGGGACTGGCTGGTGGAACAGTTCGTGGCGGTCCTCTCGGTGACCGCGCGCCGGGACCCGCAGACCTCCGCACTGGTCGACGGCCTCCTGGCGGACGGCTGACCGCTACGAGGGGCGGATGACCGACGCCGGTGCGGGGCGGACGGCCGACACTGGTGCGGGTCGGATGGCCGACACTGGTGCGGGTCGGATGGCCGACACTGGTGCGGGTCGGATGGCCGACACTGGTGCCGTGAAGAGCGAAGACACCCCCTTCGAGGGCGGCCCCATGGACGGTCGGGTGCTGCCGGTCCTGCTGGGGCCCACCGGGCATCCGCCCAAGACGTACCGCATCCCCGTCCCGGACGCCGCCGGCGGGCCGCCCACCGTGCTCGTCTACCAGAGGGCCCCGCGCGGCCACAGCAAACGCCTCGGCCTCCCGCGGGGATGGAAGTACGTGTACGACCCCGAGGGGAAGCAGGACAGCAGGCTCAGGTGGCCCTGGTCCAAACCGGAGACCACCGAGCCGGGCACCTGACCCGGCGGCCCGGTCCGGGGGCCGACCAGATGCCGCCCCGGACACCACGCCGGGCGGCAAGCGGTGCGACACCGACGGGTGACCGCGTTGCGCCGAACCGCGCACACCCCGCGCGCGAATCTCCACGACACGTCACATGCTCGCGATGCGGAACCGCGCGGAAGGGCCGCGTACCGCGCACCGGAGGTGATGGCGTGTCAGGAAGGTTTCTGCGTCTCGTATGTACGGCCGCGACGGCGGCGTTGGCGGCCGGAACCGTCCTCGCCCCAATCTCCGCGACAGCCGTACCCGACCCGGCCGCACCGGGCAGCCGCTCCCTGCCCAAGCTGCTGACGGATCTTCAGCGCCTGTACCGGGAGGCGGAGAAGGCCACCGAGACGTACAACGCCACCGAGGAACAGCTGACCAGGCAGCGCGCCCGGACCGAGCGGCTGGAGAACGAGCTCGCCCTGGCCCGGCTCTCCCTGCAGGACAGCCGGGGCGCGGCAGGGCGGCTGGCCCGGCAGCAGTACCAGAGCGTCACCGGCGTCTCTCCGTACGTCCGCCTCCTGCTCGCCCGCGATCCCCAGCACGCCCTCGACCAGGGCCACGTGATC
This sequence comes from Streptomyces sp. NPDC006332, assembly GCF_040612855.1. NCBI lineage: Bacteria > Bacillati > Actinomycetota > Actinomycetes > Kitasatosporales > Streptomycetaceae > Streptomyces > Streptomyces sp. NPDC006332. Next base: position 143,671 of record NZ_JBEXRA010000002.1, on the reverse strand, counting down.
GGCCAGTTGACCCGGGAACGGGCCGAGACGGTGGGCCGCCTGGTCGGCAGCGAGAAGAAGGCCGACGACCTGGCCCGCCGGGCCCGCAAGGCCCTGGACGACCAACTCACCCTCGCCGCCCGCCGGCAGAAGGTCCGCGACGACGTCCACAGACGCCTCAGGAGCGTCGAGGGGCTGCTGTCCTCCCTCACCGCTCAACAGCTCACCGCGCTCGCCGAGTTCGAGAAGAAGGGGGTCGACAAGGCGCAGGGCGAGCTCATGACCTCCGGTGCCCTCAAGGACGACGCCAAGCCGCCGCCGGGCAAGGGCGACCGGGCCGTGCGGTACGCCTTCCGGCAGCTCGGGAAACCGTACGAGTGGGGCGCCGAGGGGCCCGAGTCCTACGACTGCTCGGGCCTGACGTCCGAGGCATGGCGCAGTGTCGGGGTCCCCATCCCGCGCACCAGCCAGGAGCAGTGGGCCCGGCTGCCGAAGATCCCGCTGGACCGACTGCGTCCCGGCGACCTGGTGGTCTACTTCCCCGAGGCCACACACGTGGCGGTGTACGTGGGCAAGGGCCAGGTGGTCCAGGCGCCCCGCCCCGGCACGAAGATCACGATCTCACCCATCGCCTCGAACCCGATCCTCGGCGCCGTACGCCCGGACGCCCCGCAGCGGCCCAGGGGTGACAAGATCCCGTCCGATCACCACCCACAGCCGAAGGGCAACAAGAACCCGCCCGATCACCACCCACGGCCGAAGGGCGACTCACGGCCGAAGGGCGACAAGAACCCGCCCGATCACCACCCACGGCCAAAGGGCGACTCACGGCCGAAGGGCGACAAGAACCTGCCCAATCACCACCCACGGCCGAAGGGCAACAAGAACCCGTCCTAGGACCCGACCACCGACGCCAGGTACGCCTCGGTCTTCTGCGGCTCGTAGAAGAAGTTCTCGAAGTCCGCCGGATCGTTGAAGCCGTTGGCGAACCGGTCGGCGACCGGCGGCAGCTGGCCCGCGGCGCCGATCAGGTTCAGGATGTGCTCCGGCGGCGGGGCCAGCATGGCGTTGGTCCACTTGGTCACGTGCTGGGCCGTCTGCCAGTAGCGGTCGAAGGTGCTCCGCATCCAGATCTCGTCGAACTCCTTCTCCCCGTGTTCGAGGATGGACGCGAGGTACGCGGCGGCGCACTTGGACGCCGAGTTGGAGCCCTGTCCGGTGATCGGGTCGTTGGCGACGACCACATCGGCGACGCCGAGGACCAGGCCGCCGCCGGGGAGCCGGCCGACCGGGTTGCGGACGGTGGGCGCGTACCGGCCGGCCAGCGTGCCGCCGGCGTCGGTCAGTTCGACCTTCGTGGCCCGCGCGTACTCCCACGGGACGAACTTCTCCATGAGTTCCAGGGTCAGGGAGAGGTGCTCCGCCGGGTCCTTGACGCCCTTGAAGACGTCCAGCGGGCCGCCGGGCACGCCCTCCCAGAAGAGGATGTCCGCCCGGCCGGAGGTGGTGAGTGTCGGCATGACGAACAGCTCGCCGACCCCGGGGACCAGGTTGCAGCGGACCGCGTCGTAGTCGGGGTGCTCGGGACGCGGCCCCAGCCCGTGGACGTACGCCACCGCGAGGGCCCGCTGCGGTTCGCTGTAGGGAGAGCGTTCCGGATCCCGGCCGAACATCTGCACGAGCTCGCCCTTGCCCGCCGACACCAGCACCAGGTCGTAGGTGCGGGCGAAGTAGTCGAGGTCGCCGACCGCCGCGCCGTGGATGACCAGCTGGCCGCCGCGCTGAGCGAACGTCTCCATCCAGCCGGCCATCTTCACCCGCTGGTCGACCGACTGCGCGTAACCGTCGAGCCTGCCCACCCAGTCGATCGCCCGCTGGGTCGGGCCCGGGTCGTGGGATCCGGGGGCCGCCACCGAGACGCCGAGTCCCTCGATCTTCGGGGCCTGGGACTCCCAGAAGTTCAGCTGGAGATCCCGCTCGTGCTCGAGTGCCGTGTGGAACATGCACTGCGTCGACATGACCCGGCCGGAACGGATCTCGTCCGCCGTCCGGTTGGACATCAGGGTGACCTCGTACCCGTGCGACTGGAGTCCGAGGGCGAGCTGGAGACCGGACTGGCCGGCTCCGACGACGAGTATCTTCCGCATGCGGGTGCTGGCTCCTTACGGGGACGTGCTCAGGACTACTCGGGGGTCTCGTCCAGCGCGTGGCCGACGAGGGACAGCAGGGTCTCGATCACCGAGATCCTGCGCCGAGCGTCCATGATCATGACAGGTATGTGTGGAGGGATCGTGAGCGCCTCGCGTACATCGTCAGGCTCGAACAGCTCGCTGTGGTCGAAGTGGTTGACCGCGACGACGTACGGAACCCCGCAGCTCTCGAAGTAGTCCAGCGCCGGGAAGCAGTCCTTCAGACGGCGGGTGTCGGCCATCACGACCGCGCCGATCGCGCCACGCACCAGGTCGTCCCACATGAACCAGAAGCGCTGCTGGCCGGGCGTGCCGAACAGGTAGAGCACCAGGTCGTCGTCGAGGGTGAGGCGGCCGAAGTCCATGGCCACGGTGGTGGTCAGTTTGTCGGGCGTGGCGGTGAGGTCGTCGTGCTCCTCGCTCGCCTGGGTCATCAACGCCTCGGTCTGCAGGGGCGTGATCTCCGAGACGGCGGTGACCAGGGTGGTCTTGCCGACGCCGAAGCCGCCCGCCACCACGATCTTCGTCGCGATGGGGGCCCGGGTACGGTCCGTCTGCCAGGACCTCAGGTCCTCCTCGGCCTCGACGAACGGGGAGACGACGCTTCGAGCGGCGTCAGAGGCGACGGAGTCCACCCAGCACCCTTTCCAGCAGCACACGGTCCGGCCGGCCGGTGCCGTGACCGGTCCCGGTTCCGTACACACGGATCTTTCCCTGGTCCGCGAGGTCGCTCAGCAGCACCCGGACCACGCCGAGCGGCATCTTCAGCAACGCGGCGATCTCGGCCACCGTGCGCATCCGGCGGCACAGTTCGACGATGGCCCGCATCTCCGGCATGACCCGGGGGTTGAGCGAACCGTTCGTCAGTTCCTTGCGCTCCTCGGGCGCTTCGAGCGCCGCGACGAACGTCTCCACCAGGAGGACGTGTCCGAAGCGGGTCCGGCCGCCGGTGAGCGAGTACGGGCGCACCCGGGCGGGCTTGCGGTCGGCGCCGCGGACGGGGAGCCCCTTCGGGGTACTGCTCGGTGTGCCGCTCATCGGGCGCTCCCCGTCGACGTCGAGTCGTTCTCCAGGGTCTGTCGTAGCTCGCTGCGCAGTTCGGGCGTCAGGACATGCCCGGCGCGGCCGACGAACAGTGCCATGTGGTACGCCACGACACTCATGTCGCACTCCGCGGAGCCGTGCACGCCGAGCAGTGAGCCGTCGCTGATCGACATCACGAACAGGCTGCCCTCGTCCATCGCGACCATGGTGTGCTTCACCTGGCCGGATCCCATCAGCCGGGCGGCGCCGACGGTGAGGCTGCCGATGCCGGAGACGATGGTGGCGAGGTCGGCGGCGGAGCCACGCGGCCCGGAGGGCGTCTGCGCACGGGCCTCCCGGACCGGGAGACCGTGGGTCCCCCCGCGCGGGCCGGGCCGGGTCGGGGGCAGGACGGGGTCGGTGGACAGCAGGAGCAGTCCGTCGGAGGAGACGACCGCCACCGACTGGATGCCGGGCACCTCCTCGACGAGATTGGTCAGCAGGAAGTGAAGATTGCGGGCCTCACGGCTCAGTCCGAAGGTACTGGGCGCGGTCAACTGCTTGCCTCCTCGACGGTGCCCCCCGTGGCTTCTTCGGCTTGTGCGGGTCCTGCGGTTCCCCCGGCCGGCGCTTGGTGCCGTCCCGTCCCCTCGGCGATCTCCGCCTCCACCTCGCGGTAGCCGGCCTCCGCCCCCCGGCGGAAGCCGCCCAAGCGGCGGCGGAGTGCTTCGGCGTCGACGGATCCGCCGCGTTGACGCGGGGCCGTGGCCGGGGCGGTGATCTTCGGGGTGCGCTTGGGGAGGCCCTTGTCGGTGACCAGCTCCTCCGTAGCGCCCGGGGCGTCCGGCGCGTCCGGGGTGCGGTCGTGGCTCGGCTCCGCCTCGGCTTCGCGTGCGGTCGGTCCGGTCGCGTACGCACGGTCGGCGCGGACGTCGTTCTCGGCCGGGAGCGGTCCCGGTTGGACAGCCTCGCCGTCACCGGGCGCCGGCTCGAAGGTCTCGGGTGCGGAAGTCTCTGGTGCGGAAGTCTCGGCTTCGCGGGTCCCTGATTCACGGACCCCTGATTCGGGGGCCTCGGCTTCGGGGGCTCCGGGTTCCGCCTGCGCGGGTATCGGAACCAGAAGTTCCATGGTGGTCTCGGCCGGGGTCTCGGGAGCCACCGGGTGCTCCTCCGGGCCCGTCCGCGCGTGCCGTACGGCGTCCTCCGCGAGGGCGACCAGCGGGTCCTCGGCCTTGGAACGGCCGCTGAGGACGTTGGAGTTGACCTCGGCGTCCGCGCCCGGCAGGGAGAAGCTGTGGGTGCCGCCCACGACCGGCGCCGACGACGCCGTCGGGACGGCGGCGGACGGCGCGGGAGCCAGCAGGCTCTTCGGCAGGACGACGACCGCGGCGACCCCGCCCTGCTTCTGCTCGCGCAACCGCACCCGCACACCGTGCCGGTGGGCGAGCCGGGCCACCACGTACAGGCCCAGCCCGAGCCCCTCCTCGCCGCCCTGCTCGGACGACGCGGGCGACTCGGACGATCCGGGCGAGCCGTAGGAGTCGTAGGAGGTCTCGGGGGTGAAGTCGGCGAGGCGGGCGTTGAGGCCGGCCAGGCGGTCGGCGGTCATGCCGATGCCCTCGTCCTGGACGGAGAGCATGACCTCGCCGTTCTCCAGGAGCCAGCCGGAGACCTCGACGGGCAGGTCGGGCGGGGAGAACGAGGTGGCGTTCTCCATGAGTTCGGCCAGCAGGTGGGAGAGGTCGTCCGCGGCGAACCCGGCCAGGTGCGCGTGCGGCGGGAGCGCGGCGATACGGACCCGTTCGTACCGCTCGATCTCGCTGACCGCCGCGCGGACCACGTCGACCAGTGGAACCGGACCGGCGCTCTGCTGGACGTGTTCGGTGCCGGCGAGGACGAGGAGGTTCTCGCTGTGCCGGCGCATGACGGTGGCGAAGTGGTCGAGCTTGAAGAGCGTGGCCAGCCGCTCCGGATCCTGCTCGCGCTCCTCCAGGCCCTCGATGACGGCGAGTTGCCGCTCGACCAGGCCCAGGGTACGGAGCGCGAGGTTCACGAAGGTGGCGGAGATGTTGGTGCGGGTCCGCTCCAACTGGGCGGCGGATTCGGCGAGTTCCGCCTTGAGTTGCTCGCGGGCGTCGGCCATCCGCTGCCGCTGGCCGACCAGGTGCTTGCGGTCCGCCTCCAGGGTCATGACCCGCTCACCGAGGGCGGCGGCGTGTGCGTGCAGGGCGTTGACGGAGCGGACGACCTGGGCGAACTCGTCGTTGCGGCCGGTGAAGGCGACCGGTTCCTCGGCGCTCGGGTTCTCCGCCTGGGCGAGCCGGGCGGAGCCGCGGCGCAGCACGGAGAGCGGCTGGGTGAGGGTGCGGGCCATCGCGGTGGCGATGCCGACGGCCAGCAGCATCAGCGTGCCGAGGAGGGCGATCCGGATCTCCAGCGCGGTGACATCGTCGTCGCGCAGCTGGGCGAGTTCCTTGACCCGGCGGTCGTAGAGGGCGGACTCCGCGCCGCGCATCGCGTCGATCCGGGCGGAGAGCGCGGCCTGGACCTTGCCGGCGCTGGTGCCGAGCTCCTTGTCGGCGAGGGACGGCTGGTCGGTGAGGGTCGCCAGGTACTTCTCGGCGGAGTTGACCTCGGGGCCGGTGACCGTGGAGTCGTAGCTCGCCTTGGCCGCCGCGGGCGCGGAGTCCTGGAAGTCGGCGAGGGCGGCGTCGGAACGCACCCGGGCCTGCTGGGCGGCGGCGCTGAGGGCGTCGCGCAGCTTGGTGTCGGCGGCCGAGGAGGTGGGCCGCGTGGTCGGCAGGCCTGTGGCGGGGTCGATGACGTTCGGTGTCGTCGTCGGCACGTTCAGGGCGGCCAGCAGCAGACCTCGGGTCGCGGCGGCCTGTTGGACGGCGGTGTCCAGCTCGGCGAGCGCGTGGGCTCCGGCGCCCGCGCTGGGCGGCATCCCGTCGGCCAGCTGCTCGGCGAGCCGGTGCAGGTCGGTGACGGTGGCGGAGTAGGCCTGGTGCGCTTCCAGCGCGCCGCTCTTGCCGGTGAGGGCCGCCCTGCGGACGGCGTCGATGGTGTCGAGGTCCTTGCGGACGGCGGCGGGGGTGTCCGGGTCGGCGCGCAGTTCCTCGACCTGCCGGTCGACCCGGGCGCTCTGCTGCTCGCTGGGCGCCTTGGACTTGGGGCGGCCGGCCGCGATGTAGGGAGTGACCTCGTCGCGTTCGTCGGCGAGCGAGTGGGCGAGGGTGAGCGCGTCCTGGGTCTGCTCGGCGAGGGTCACCAGGTCCTGGGAGTCACTGAGCTGCCCGGAGGCGGTGACCAGGGAGGGGACTCCGGCTCCGGCGATGGCAGCGGCCACGACGGTGACGGCGAGAATGAGCCGCGTGCGCACATGAGTGGGGCGGCCCTTGCCGACGGGCGCGGCGGAGGGGTTGCCGGGTATGCCGGGGGGCGGGGTTCCCGGCGTGCCGGGGGCGGGCGTGCCGGGTGTGTGGTCCACGCCTTTGCCGGAGGCCGCCTGCTTGCCCGTACGACGAGGCCGCGTCTTCTGCACCGGTGCTCGCATTCCTGACTCGTGAATACCCATGGCCCGGGCGATGGCCCATCAGCCCACCTATCGGGGCCAACTGGTGCATACGCCAGGCGCGGTTCCCGACCCTCCCAGTGCCGGTGGGCGACGGTCGCGCATCGCCTGACCCGCCACCCGAAGGAGTGAACATCGGACGGGAGTTGGCGGGCAAGTTTCTCTGGCCCTTGCAGCGGTCTCGGGCGGCGGGCCGGTTGGACGTCCACGGCGGGCGGTGGCAATATTCGCCGACACACCTTCCCGGAGTCAGTTATTCCACCCCAAATCAGACGTCTGACCTGCACGGCTGCGTGAAATCGGGAACTGATGTCAGCCTTCTGCACACCTTGTGGAGTGCTCGTGCAGACTGGCCGAATGCGTACGGAACTTGTTTCGGAGCCCGGCGACCGGGTCCGCGCCAACGAGGACTTCGCGAGCGTCGCGCTACCGGCTTCCGGGCTGGGCGGCGCGCTCGTGGCCCTGGACGGGGTGACACCGCCGAACGGCGCCACGGGCTGTCTGCATTCCGTCCCCTGGTTCACCGCGCGACTCGGCGGGGCCCTGACCGAACTGACCGTTTCCTGCCGGAATCTTCCGCTGCCGGAGATTCTCTCCCGAGCGATTCTGCGAACAAGCGGGGCCCATCAATCCACTTGTGACCTTTCTCACCCGCGTACCCCGCAGGCCACGGTGGTTCTGGCCCGCTGGTCGTCGGAGACGGTCGAGTACCTGGTCCTCTCGGACTCGGCACTCCTGCTGGAGTCCCCCGACGGCACGGTGACCCCCCACCTGGACGACCGTCTGGCACTCCTGCCCCGCTCCGCCCTCGCCACGGACGCGCTGATCGACGCCACGATCCGCAACAAGGAGGGCGGCTTCTTCACGGCGGCGGCGGATCCGACGGTGGCGGCGCGCGCGGTGACCGGGGCCGTGGCGCGCGAGGACGTCCGTGCCCTGGCCGCCCTGACGGACGGTGCGACCCGCTGGGTGGAGAAGTTCCAAGAAGGCGACTGGACCGACTGCTTCACCTACGTCCGCAAGGAGGGGGCGCAGGCGTTGGTGGACCGGGTACGGGAGTTGGAGCGGGCGGACGCCCGGGAGCGGACGCATCTGGGCCGCAGCAAGACGCACGACGACGCGACCGTGGTGTACGTGGAGCTCTGAGGGGACCGGCCCACCGGACGCGGGTGCCGACGCGGGTGCCGACCGGCCCCGTGGACCTGACCTACTTCTCCATGCCCCGGTTCAACTGGTTGAGCAGGCGCGCCAGTTCCGCGACCTCGCGCGAGTCCCAGTCCTCCAGACGACCGGCGTACCGCGCCCGCCGCGCCTCACGCACCCTGGTCACCCGGTCGTGGCCCTCCTGGGTGAGGGCGATCAGCCAGGCGCGGCCGTCGGCCGGGTCCGGTTCCCGGGCCACCAGGCCGAGTTCCTCCAGCGCCCGCAGCTGACGGGACATGGTGGCCTTGCCGACCCCGATGTACCCGGCGAGCGCGGTGGCCCGCTGACCTCCGCATTCGTCCAGCCGGACGAGGAGGCCGTACGCCGCGGACTCCAGGTCCGGGTGGACCTCGCGGGCCATCTCGCCCTGGTTGGCACGGGCGCGCCGCAGCAGAACGGTCAGTTCGCGTTCCAGCGCGAGGAACGCGGGCTGGTCCACACCGCTCGCGGGGACGTCGGATTCGACTTGGCGTCCGTCGCCGTTCCCGTCTTCGTGCACGTCAGCCCCTGCCTCGGTTTCCCGATCCTGAAAAGTTTCCGCCGAGCGCCGTGGTCGCCGCGGCCCCGCCAGTATTTCGCAGGGCCGGACCAACGGTGGCCTTCGCCCCACCTGCGTGGCCTCTTCGTCCGGCCGAGGTCGGGCGTGGTACGCGACGCACCCGAGGCGAAGGCCCGGGCCTCCCTCACGGGACCCGGGCCTCCCCTCATCCGACCGCGTCCGTCACGCCGCGACCGGAACCTCCGACGCGGCCCCGTTGGTCGCGGGGGCCAGCGCCAGCTCCAGGACCTGGCGGACGTCCGTGACGGCGTGGACGTCGAGCTTGTCCAGCACCTCCGCCGGGACGTCGTCCAGGTCGGGCTCGTTGCGCTTGGGGATGACGACCGTGGTGACACCCGCCCGGTGCGCGGCGAGCAGCTTCTGCTTCACCCCGCCGATGGGCAGTACCCGGCCGGTCAGCGAGACCTCGCCGGTCATCGCGACGTCCGTACGGACCAGACGGCCGCTCAGCAGCGACGCCAGCGCCGTCGTCATCGTGACACCGGCGCTCGGCCCGTCCTTCGGCACCGCGCCCGCCGGGAAGTGGATGTGCACGCCGCGGTCCTTCAGGTCCGCGACCGGCAGCTCCAGTTCGGCTCCGTGCGAGCGCAGGAAGCTCAGCGCGATCTGCGCCGACTCCTTCATGACGTCGCCCAGCTGGCCCGTCAGCGTCAGGCCCGCCGCGCCGGTCTCCGGATCGGCCAGCGACGCCTCGACGTACAGCACGTCACCGCCCGCTCCGGTGACCGCGAGCCCCGTCGCCACACCCGGCACGGCGGTCCGCCGCTCCGCCGGGTCCTGGGCGGACTCCGGCACATGGTGCGGCCGGCCGATCAGCGCGCGCAGGTCCTCGTCCGTGACGGTGAACGGCAGTTCCCGCTCGCCCAGTTCGTGCTGGGCCGCGACCTTGCGCAGCAGCCGCGCGACGGAGCGCTCAAGGGTTCGCACCCCGGCCTCGCGGGTGTACTCGCCGGCCAGCTTGCGCAGCGCGCCCTCGTCGAGGGTGACCTCGTCCTTGTTGAGGCCGGCCCGCTCCAGCTGGCGGGGCAGCAGGTGGTCACGCGCGATGACGATCTTCTCGTCCTCGGTGTAGCCGTCCAGCCGGACCAGTTCCATGCGGTCGAGCAGCGCCTCCGGGATGGCTTCCAGCACGTTGGCCGTGGCCAGGAAGACGACGTCCGACAGGTCGAGTTCGACCTCCAGGTAGTGGTCCCGGAAGGTGTGGTTCTGCGCCGGGTCGAGGACCTCCAGCAGAGCCGCGGCCGGGTCGCCCCGGAAGTCGGACCCCACCTTGTCGATCTCGTCCAGCAGGACCACCGGGTTCATCGACCCGGCCTCCTTGATCGCGCGCACGATCCGGCCGGGCAGCGCGCCGACGTAGGTACGCCGGTGGCCGCGGATCTCCGCCTCGTCCCGCACCCCGCCGAGCGCGACCCGCACGAACTTGCGCCCCATGGCGTGCGCGACGGACTCGCCCAGCGAGGTCTTGCCGACACCGGGCGGGCCGACGAGCGCGAGCACGGCACCGCCGCGCCGCCCGCCGATGACACCGAGGCCCCGGTCGCTACGGCGCTTGCGCACCGCCAGGTACTCGGTGATCCGCTCCTTCACGTCCGCCAGCCCGGAGTGCTCGGCGTCCAGCACCGCCTTGGCGCCCTGGATGTCGTACACGTCCTCGGTCCGCTCGTTCCACGGCAGTTCGAGGACGGTGTCGAGCCAGGTCCGGATCCATGAGCCCTCGGGCGACTGGTCGCTGGACCGCTCCAGCTTGTCGACCTCCTTGAGGGCGGCCTCGCGGACCTTCTCGGGCAGGTCGGCGGCCTCGACCCGGGTCCGGTAGTCGTCGGACTCCTCGCCCTCCGACTCGCCGTTGAGCTCGCGCAGCTCCTTGCGTACGGCTTCCAGCTGGCGGCGGAGCAGGAACTCCCGCTGCTGCTTGTCGACGCCCTCCTGGACGTCCTTGGCGATGGTCTCGGCGACGTCCTGCTCGGCGAGGTGGTCGCGCAGTTGCCGTACCGCCAGCTTCAGGCGGTCCACCGGGTCCGCGTTCTCGAGAAGCTCCACCTTCTGCTCGGTGGTCAGGAAGGGCGAGTAACCGGAGTTGTCCGCCAGGGCCGACACGTCGTCGATGGCCTGCACCCGGTCCACGACCTGCCAGGCACCCCGCTTGCGCAGCCACGCCGTGGCGAGTGCCTTGTACTCCTTGACCAGTTCGGTGACGTGACCGGGCAGCGGCTCGGGCACGGTCTCGTCGATGCGGACGCCCTCGACCCAGAGGGCGGCACCGGGGCCCGTGGTCCCCGCGCCGATCCGCACCCGGCCCCGGCCGCGGATCAGCGCGCCCGGGTCACCGTCGGCGAGCCGGCCGACCTGCTCGATCGTGCCGAGCACACCGGTACTCGCGTATGTCCCGTCGATGCGCGGCACCAGCAGGACCCGGGGCTTGCCGGGCTCCGAGCGGGCGGCGGCCTGGGCGGCCTCCACGGCGGCGCGTACATCGGCGTCGTTCAGGTCCAGCGGAACCACCATGCCGGGCAGCACGACCTCGCCGTCGAGCGGCAGCACAGGCAGAGTGAGCGGTGTAGACGTCGAAGCCATGATCTCCCCTTCGGCATTCAAGTTGAGCTATGCCGACTCAATGCACATGAGCGCTTGAATGTTCCCCACGGGGCGTTCGCTGTCAGCGATCACGGTCGGGGAGGCGGAAACGGCCCGTCCCTCGACCCAACAGCCGGACGGTCCGAAAGATGCCCGGGGGTATCGGGGAGTTACCGGACGGTCGTGCCCTGGTGGGCCCGGCGAGCGCGCCGCGTCACCGGCCAGGTGGCCACGCCGATCCCCAGCGAGATCAGGTGCCCCCAGTTGGTCATGGGGTCCGTGAACGCGATCAGGTCCTGCACCACCATGCCCCCGAAGGCGGCCAGCAGGGGCCAGCGCAGCCAGGGCGTGAGCAGTCCGGCGAGGGCGCCCACGCAGGTGGCGACGCCGAAGCTGACGCCGTAGTCGAGGCGGTGCAAGGAGCTGTCGGGCAGGTGCCCGACCAGGACCGCGAGCCCCACGGTCCCCTCGGTCGCCAGGGTCGCGAGGACATGCCCGAGCAGGAAGACCCCGGCGGTGCGCACGCCACCGATCCGTCGTTCCAGAGCCGTGAGTACGAGCAGGAGACCGATCGCGTACGGCGACAGCATTCCGCCCGCTGTCCACAGCGCGCTGGCCAGCAGTACCGGCACGGGCCACTGCACGAGGTGGGCCACATCGGTGCTGGAGGCCTGGTGCAGGGTGTGCACGACGGCGGGGTCGGCGTACTGCGTGACCAGCGAGGTGACGGCGAGCAGGGCGGCGTACCCGAAGGTGAAGGGCGTCCCGGCGGGCGTGGGGAGCAGCCGCCAGGGGCGCGGGCGCCGGGCGGCCGCGGGGGCGGCGGGCGGGGTCGGTGTGGTGGTCGTGGCTGGGGCGGTCGCGTTCCGCTGCCGCGGCATCGCCTGCAGCAGCCCCGAGGCGTCGGGCAGACCGGCGCCGACGGACGCCTCGGAGGGAGCCTCGTGCGCCACCTCGCACCGCACGCGACCGGGATCGCCGCCAGGCATCTCGCGCGGTGCGCCGCACGGCGAAGGAGCCACATCCGCCGTCGCGTCGGCGGCCGTCACGGTCCGGTCCACGGTGAGGCGCTCCTTCCGTTTCGCCCACCCTTCGCCGTCCCGCACGCCCCTGTCTATGACTGGGGCCACGAAAGCCGCCATTCACAGCGACTTCCCAGGGAAATTCGCGCGCCCCACCCGGCACGGGACTGCCAGGATGGGCCGATGCTCACCCCGAACGACACCCCCGAAGTCCTGGATCGTCGCGAGGGCCCGTACGGCGAGGTCGTGCTGCGCCGCCACGGTGGACTGCTGCAGATCATCGCCAACGGGTGCTTCCTGATGGACACCTCCGACGGCCGCTCGGAGCGGCGGCTGGTCGACACGGCGCTGGAGGCTCTCGACGGACGGGCCGAGCCGAGCGTGCTGATCGGCGGTCTCGGCGTGGGGTTCTCCCTCGCACACGCCGCAGCCGATCCCCGCTGGGGCCGCATCACGGTGGTCGAGCGCGAGGCCGCGGTCGTCGACTGGCATCGCGAGGGACCGTTGTCCGGTTTGTCCTCGCGCGCGCTCGCCGATCCGCGTACCGAGGTTGTGGAAACCGATCTGGTCGCATTCGTCAATGAGACATGCGACACATTCGACGCGCTGTGCCTCGACATCGACAACGGGCCCGACTGGACGGTCACCGAGGGCAACCACGGCCTCTACTCACCAGCCGGACTCACCAGCTGCGCAAGGGTGTTGAGGCCAGGAGGGGTGCTGGCGGTATGGTCCGCCCAACCCTCTCCGGAATTCGAGGGAACCTTGCGGAATGCCGGGTTCCAACAGGTGCGTACCGAAGAGATCCCGGTTGCCCGGGGCGTTCCGGACGTCGTGCATCTCGCCGTCCGACCTGGATAGCAAAGAAACGGTGACTCCCCGTACTCTGCTTCCCTGACGCCGATCATTCAAGCGTCAAGCGCAGTCATGCGCAGACAAGGGATCACCCCACTGGTTCCGGAATTGCACACCTCAGGGGCGGGCGATGGAGCAGACACACACCTCCCACAACGGCACGGCGGCAACCCAGGGCGCACAGCGCCGGGTCCTGGTCGTCGAGGACGACCCGACGATCGTGGACGCCATCGCGACCCGCCTGCGCGCCGAGGGATTCCTCGTGCAAACGGCGGTCGACGGCCCGTCCGCCGTCGATACGGCCGAGGCCTGGCAGCCCGATCTGCTGATCCTCGACATCATGCTGCCCGGCTTCGACGGTCTGGAGGTCTGCCGTCGTGTGCAGGCCGCCCGTCCGGTGCCGGTGATGATGCTCACCGCGCGCGACGACGAGACCGACATGCTGGTCGGGCTCGGGGTCGGCGCCGACGACTACATGACCAAGCCGTTCTCGATGCGCGAGCTGGCGGCGCGGGTGCACGTGCTGCTGCGCCGGGTCGAGCGGGCCGCGCTGGCCGCCGCCACTCCGCGCAGCGGCATCCTGCGGCTGGGCGAGCTGGAGATCGACCACGCGCAGCGCCGGGTACGGGTGCGCTCCGAGGACGTCCATCTGACGCCGACGGAGTTCGACCTGCTGGTCTGCCTGGCCAACACGCCGCGTGCGGTGCTCTCCCGGGAGCAGCTGCTGGCGGAGGTGTGGGACTGGGCGGACGCCTCCGGCACCCGTACGGTCGACAGCCACATCAAGGCGCTGCGCCGGAAGATCGGCGCCGAGCGGATCCGCACGGTGCACGGCGTGGGTTACGCCCTGGAGACGCCGACGCCATGAGCGAGGGTCCGGCCGGACGGAGAGGTCCCGGGGAGCCCTGGGGCGGCGTACGCCCGTTCTCGATCAAGACGAAGCTGGGCGCGCTGGTCGTCACGTCGGTGCTGATCACCACCGGCCTGTCGATGATCGCGGTGCAGACCAAGACGGAGCTCCGCTTCATCACGGTCTTCTCGATGATCGCCACACTGCTCATTACGCAGTTCGTGGCGCATTCACTCACCGCGCCGCTGGACGAGATGAACGCGGTGGCCCGCTCCATCTCGCACGGCGACTACACCCGCCGGGTGCGGGAGAACCGCCGTGACGAGCTGGGCGACCTGGCCGAGACGATCAACCGCATGGCGGACGAGTTGGAGGCCCAGGAGCGGCAGCGCAAGGAGCTCGTGGCGAATGTCTCGCACGAGTTGCGCACGCCGATCGCGGGCCTGCGGGCGGTCCTGGAGAACATCGTCGACGGTGTGACCCAGGCCGACCCGGAAACCATGCGGACGGCCCTGAAACAGACCGAGCGGCTCGGTCGGCTGGTCGAGACCCTGCTGGACCTGTCCAGGCTGGACAACGGGGTCGTACCGCTGCGCAAGCGGCGTTTCGAGGTGTGGCCGTACCTGTCGGGCGTGCTGAAGGAGGCCAACATGGTCGCCTCGGCGCGGGCCGGCATCGCCTCCGGATCCGGCAGCCACACCCGTACGGACGTGCATCTGCACCTGGACGTGTCCCCGCCGGAGCTGACCGCGCACGCGGACCCGGAGCGGATCCACCAGGTAGTGGCGAATCTCATCGACAACGCGGTCAAGCACAGCCCGCCGCACGGCCGGGTCACGGTGAAGGCGCGGCGCGGGTCCCGCTCCGAGTCCCTGGAGCTGGAGGTGCTCGACGAGGGCCCCGGCATTCCGAGGTCGGAGTGGCACCGGGTCTTCGAGCGGTTCAACCGCGGCAGCGTCAACCGGCCGCACGGACCCGGCAGCGACGGCGGTACCGGGCTCGGCCTGGCGATCGCCCGCTGGGCTGTGGATCTGCACGGCGGACGGATCGGGGTGGCCGAATCCGAGCGGGGCTGCCGGATCCTTGTCACCCTTCCGGGACTTCCCTCTCTGCCAAGTTGACGTAAAGTTCGAGGCGGAGCCACAAGATCCATCGGTGTCCGCCGCGGCGTACACGTGTGATCAGGCACAGGCCCGCGCGTTCGACGCGCCGAGGCCCGGTCGCGTCATCCCTCGCGCAACAGAACCACGTTTTTTTCCCGCCATTTCCAGCCCCGAAACCCGCTGTTCGATGTGACTTACACGACGATGAACGGGCCCGGCCTGACCTTGGCGGTCAAGGGGGCGTAGCCTTTATTCCCGCTGTCCATCACCTTGTGAAGCGGAAGAGGGCGGTTGCCGCCGTGTCGCCACAGTCCCCCAGTAACTCGAGCATCTCGACCGACACCGACCAAGCGGGGAAGAACCCCGCGGCCGCGTTCGGACCCAATGAGTGGCTCGTCGACGAGATCTATCAGCAGTACCTCCAGGACCCGAACTCGGTAGACCGTGCCTGGTGGGACTTCTTCGCCGACTACAAGCCGGGCGCGGCCGCCGCGCCGGCTCCGGCGGGTACTGCGGCCGCGGGGGCCGCAGGGACCACCACCCCGGCCGCGCCTGCCGCCCCGCAGGCGCAGGCGCCCGTACCGGCCCCGGCTGCCGCTCCCGCGCCCGCCGCGAAGCCCGCCGCCGCTGCTCCGGCGCCCGCCAAGGCCGCCGCGCCCGCCGCGCCTGCTCCGGCCCAGGCCGCGAAGCCCGCCGCCGCCAAGCCGGCGGCCAAGGCCGCGCCCGCCGCACCGGCGTCGGGCGGCCCGGAGATGGTGACGCTGCGCGGCCCCGCCGCCGCCGTCGCGAAGAACATGAACGCCTCCCTGGAGCTGCCCACGGCCACGTCCGTGCGCGCGGTCCCGGTGAAGCTGCTCTTCGACAACCGCATCGTCATCAACAACCACCTGAAGCGCGCCCGGGGCGGGAAGATCTCCTTCACGCACCTGATCGGCTACGCGATGGTGCAGGCCATCAAGGCCATGCCGTCGATGAACTGGCACTACGCGGAGAAGGACGGGAAGCCCACCCTCGTCAAGCCGGAGCACGTCACCTTCGGCCTGGCCATCGACCTGGTGAAGCCGAACGGCGACCGCCAGCTCGTCGTCGCCGGCATCAAGAAGGCCGAGACGCTGAACTTCTTCGAGTTCTGGCAGGCCTACGAGGACATCGTCCGCCGCGCCCGCGACGGCAAGCTGACGATGGACGACTTCTCCGGTGTCACGGTCTCCCTGACCAACCCCGGCGGCCTCGGCACCGTCCACTCGGTCCCGCGTCTGATGCCCGGCCAGTCGGTCATCATGGGCGTCGGCTCGATGGACTACCCGGCGGAGTTCCAGGGCACCTCCCAGGACACCCTGAACAAGCTCGGCATCTCGAAGGTCATGACGCTCACGTCGACCTACGACCACCGGGTGATCCAGGGCGCCGCGTCCGGCGAGTTCCTGCGCATCGTCGCCAACCTCCTCCTCGGCGAGGGCGGTTTCTACGACGAGATCTTCGAGGCGCTGCGCATCCCCTACGAGCCGGTCCGCTGGCTCAAGGACATCGACGCCAGCCACGACGACGACGTCACCAAGGCCGCCCGGGTCTTCGAGCTGATCCACTCCTACCGGGTCCGCGGCCACGTCATGGCGGACACCGACCCGCTGGAGTACCGCCAGCGCAAGCACCCCGACCTGGACATCACCGAGCACGGGCTCACCCTGTGGGACCTGGAGCGCGAGTTCGCCGTCGGCGGTTTCGCGGGCAAGTCCCTGATGAAGCTGCGCGACATCCTCGGCGTGCTGCGCGACTCGTACTGCCGCACCACCGGCGTCGAGTTCATGCACATCCAGGACCCGAAGCAGCGCAAGTGGATCCAGGACCGCATCGAGCGCTCGCACACCAAGCCGGAGCGCGAGGAGCAGCTGCGCATCCTGCGCCGCCTGAACGCGGCGGAGGCCTTCGAGACCTTCCTGCAGACCAAGTACGTCGGCCAGAAGCGCTTCTCCCTGGAGGGCGGCGAGTCCGTCATCCCGCTGCTCGACGCGGTCATCGACAGCGCGGCCGAGTCGCGCCTGGACGAGGTCGTCATCGGCATGGCCCACCGCGGCCGCCTCAACGTCCTGGCGAACATCGTCGGCAAGTCGTACGCGCAGATCTTCCGCGAGTTCGAGGGCAACCTCGACCCGAAGTCGATGCACGGCTCCGGCGACGTGAAGTACCACCTGGGCGCCGAGGGCACCTTCACCGGCCTGGACGGTGAGCAGATCAAGGTCTCACTGGCCGCCAACCCCTCGCACCTGGAGGCGGTCGACCCGATCCTCGAGGGCATCGCCCGCGCCAAGCAGGACATCATCAACAAGGGCGGCACGGACTTCACGGTCCTGCCGGTGGCCCTGCACGGCGACGCGGCCTTCGCGGGCCAGGGCGTGGTGGCCGAGACCCTGAACATGTCGCAGCTGCGCGGTTACCGCACCGGCGGCACGGTCCACGTGGTCATCAACAACCAGGTCGGCTTCACCGCGGCCCCCGAGTCCTCGCGTTCCTCCATGTACGCCACGGACGTGGCCCGCATGATCGAGGCCCCGATCTTCCACGTGAACGGCGACGACCCGGAAGCGGTCGTGCGCGTCGCGCGACTGGCCTTCGAGTTCCGCCAGGCGTTCAACAAGGACGTGGTGATCGACCTCATCTGCTACCGCCGCCGCGGTCACAACGAGTCGGACAACCCGGCGTTCACCCAGCCGCTGATGTACGACCTGATCGACAAGAAGCGCTCGGTGCGCAAGCTGTACACCGAGTCCCTGATCGGTCGCGGCGACATCACCCTGGAAGAGGCCGAGCAGGCCCTGCAGGACTACCAGGGCCAGCTGGAGAAGGTCTTCACGGAGGTCCGTGAGGCCACCTCGCAGCCGTCCTCGGTGGAGCCCGCGGACCCGCAGGCCGAGTTCCCGGTGGCGGTCAACACGGCCGTCTCCACGGAGGTCGTCAAGCGGATCGCCGAGTCCCAGGTCAACATCCCCGACAGCATCACCGTCCACCCGCGTCTGCTGCCGCAGCTGCAGCGCCGGGCCACGATGGTCGAGGACGGCACGATCGACTGGGGCATGGGCGAGACGCTGGCCGTCGGTTCCCTCCTCCTGGAGGGTGTCCCGGTCCGGCTGTCCGGTCAGGACTCGCAGCGCGGCACCTTCGGCCAGCGCCACGCGGTGATCATCGACCGGGAGACCGGCGACGAGTTCACGCCGCTGATGTACCTCTCCGAGGACCAGGCGCGCTACAACGTCTACAACTCCCTCCTGTCCGAGTACGCGGTGATGGGCTTCGAGTACGGCTACTCGCTGGCCCGCCCCGACGCGCTCGTCATGTGGGAGGCGCAGTTCGGCGACTTCGTCAACGGCGCGCAGACGGTCGTGGACGAGTTCATCTCGTCGGCGGAGCAGAAGTGGAGCCAGACCAGCGGCGTCACGCTCCTGCTCCCCCACGGCTACGAGGGCCAGGGCCCGGACCACTCGTCCGCCCGCCCGGAGCGGTTCCTCCAGCTGTGCGCGCAGAACAACATGACGGTCGCGATGCCGACGCTCCCGTCGAACTACTTCCACCTCCTGCGGTGGCAGGTGCACAACCCGCACCACAAGCCGCTGGTCGTCTTCACCCCGAAGTCGATGCTGCGTCTGAAGGCCGCCGCGTCGAAGGCGGAGGAGTTCACCACGGGCCAGTTCCGCCCGGTCATCGGCGACGAGTCGGTGGACCCGGCGGCGGTCAAGAAGGTCGTCTTCACCGCGGGCAAGGTCTACTACGACCTGGAGGCCGAGCGGAAGAAGCGCGAGGCCACGGACACGGCGATCATCCGCATCGAGCGCCTGTACCCGCTGCCGGGTGCCGAGCTCCAGGCCGAGATCGCCAAGTACCCGAACGCCGAGAAGTACCTGTGGGCGCAGGAGGAGCCGGCGAACCAGGGTGCCTGGCCGTTCATCGCCCTCAACCTGATCGACCACCTGGACCTCGCGGTCGGCGCGGACGTGCCCCACGGTGAGCGGCTGCGGCGGATCTCCCGTCCGCACGGCTCCTCGCCCGCGGTGGGTTCGGCCAAGCGCCACCAGGCCGAGCAGGAGCAGCTGGTGCGAGAGGTGTTCGAGGCGTAGCCCTCTCCCGCAGGCCGTACGTGACCGGGCCGCACCCTCTTTCGGGGGTGCGGCCCGGCCGTTTCCTCGCAATATCCTTGAGCCATGTACTTCACGGACCGAGGCATCGAAGAGCTGGAGAAGCGGCGCGGCGAGGAGGAGGTCACCTTCGAGTGGCTCGCCGAGCAGTTGCGGACCTTCGTCGACCTGAACCCGGACTTCGAGGTGCCGGTGGAGCGGCTGGCGACGTGGCTGGCTCGGCTGGACGACGAGGACGAGGACGACGAGTAGCGGCGTCGGTGACAGGGCGTGGCTTGGGTGCGGGGCTCCGGATGGGGCCCCGCTTCTTCGTACGGTGTGGCGTGCGGTCCGCTGGAGATCACCGAAATGGGTGTCTTGACTTTCCGTGTCCGCGATATATCGTGAATAGCGAGAGGACGCGATATGGCGCGTTGCGACGGGGAGGTCTGCACCATGCCCGAGTGGTCCGTCACGGAGCCCACCAAGCTCACATTCGACGATCCCGTCACGACCCTTCACGTACGCACCGTCAGTGGAACGGTGAACGTGGTGGGCACGGACGAAGGTTCCGCACGCCTGGAGGTCTCCGAGATCCAGGGGCCTCCCCTGACCGTCACGCTGGACGGCGACACACTCACGGTGGCGTACGAGGATCTGCCGTGGAAGGGCTTCCTCAAGTGGCTCGACCCGAAGGGCCGGCGGCGCAGCGCCGTCGTCTCGCTGGCGGTACCGGCGGACACCCGGGTGGAGGTGGGCGTGGTCGACGCGGGGGCCGTCGTCTCCGGGCTGCGCGGGCCGTCCGTCGTCAAGGGGGTCACCGGCGACACGACCCTCGTGGCACTCTCCGGCCCGGTCCGCGCCGACACGGTGTCCGGGAGCCTGGAGGCACAGGCCGTCACCGGTGACCTCCGCTTCAACTCGGTCTCCGGGGATCTCACGGTCGTCGAGGGCTCCGGCCCGTCCGTGCGCGCCGACTCGGTCAGCGGGTCCATGATCGTCGACCTCGATCCGGACGGCCCCACCGACATCAGACTGACCAGCGTCTCGGGCGAGATCGCCATCCGACTGCCCCAGCCTGCCGACGCGGACGTGCAGGCCAATACCGCCAGCGGCACGATCTCCAACGCCTTCGAGGGCTTGCGGGTGCACGGCCAGTGGGGCGCTCACAAGATCACCGGTCGCCTGGGCGCGGGTACCGGCAAGCTGCGGGCTACGACCGTCTCCGGGTCGATCGCCCTGCTGCGCCGGCCTCCCCGGGAGGACGAGAGCGGGCCCTGGGAGGACGAGAGCGGCACACCTCAGGACGCCGGACCCGCGAGCGGCGCCCCGGCGCAGGGACCGCGGGGCGACTCGGGAGACAATTCCGTTTCCGGCCCGGGCAGCGGCTCGCCGAGCTCCCAGGCCGACGGCACGACCGACAAGAAGGTGCTCTGACATGCCCCCCGTCTTCGCCCATGGCCGCCTCCGCCTCTACCTGCTGAAGCTGCTGGACGAGGCCCCGCGTCACGGCTACGAGGTGATCCGCCTCCTGGAGGAACGCTTCCAGGGTCTGTACGCACCCTCGGCGGGCACCGTGTACCCCCGCCTGGCCAAGCTGGAGGCCGAGGGACTGGTCACCCACACCACCGAGGGCGGCCGCAAGGTGTACGCCATCACGGACGCCGGCCGCGCCGAGCTGGCCGACCGCAGCGGCGAACTGGCCGACCTGGAGCTGGAGATCCGCGAGTCGGTCGCGGAACTCGCCGCCGAGATCCGGGCCGACGTCCGCGGAGCCGCGGGCGACCTGCGGCGGGAGATGCGGGCGGCCGCGTCCGAGGCTCGCAGGGGTTCCGCTTCCCGTGGGGCCGGCGCCCGGGCCGACGGCGGACAGGACGGCCCCTTCGCGGGCTTCAAGGACGACACCGACCACGAGGCGTGGCGTGCGGCCAAGGAGGAGATGCGCCGCGTCAAGCAGGAGTGGAAGGAACAGGCCCGGCGCGCCAAGGACGAGAGCCGGCGGGCCCGTGAGGAGGCCCAGCGTGCCCGCCGCCAGGCCAAGGAGGCGCAGGAGCACGCCCGGACACAGGCCCAGGAGGAGGTACAGCGCATCGCCCGGCGGGTCCAGGAACAGGTGCAGGACCACTTCGCCCGGGGCGACTGGCCGACCGGGGTGCGAGAGGGCCTGAGTGAACTGGCCAAGGAGTTCGGCGAGTTCGGGAAGGACTACGGCAAGGAGTTCGGGAAGGACTTCGGCTTCGGCCGCGGCCCCACCGAGCAGGCGGCACCGGCCCCCGAGTACACGCACACCCCGGAGGACTTCCCCGCCGAGTACGAGCCGTCCTGGGCCCATGAGGACCCCACGGGCGACCCGCCCCGAGACCTGGAGCGCCTGCTCGACCGCTTCCGCGACGACATCCGCGACGCCGCCCGCGACCACGGCGTCACCCCCGACCAACTCCGCGACACCCGCCGCCACCTCTCGACAGCGGCGGCCCACATCGGGGCACTGCTGCGCACACCGAAGCCCTGAAGAACCCGCCGGATCGCTCAGCTCGCCCGGCCCTCGCCCTCGCCCTCGCCGTACAGCACCCGTACCAGGGACTCGTACGTCACCCCGTGGTCGGCGAGCACCTCGGCGGGGACGCCGGGGCGGGCGGTGAGGGCCAACAGGATGTGCTCGTCGCCGATGTGGCGGTCACGGCGGGAGACGGCGATGCGCAGCGCCCTCTCCAGGGTGTCCTTGGCGCCCCGCTCGAACGAACGGCGTCCTGACCACCATGCCTTGTCCTTCCGGTCGCCGGACATCGCGCCGACGCCGTGCACTTCCTCGACCCGGGCGACGATCTCCGAGACATCGATCCCCAGGCCGGCCAGAGCGTCGGCCTCGGCCTGGGACAACCCGGCCCGCCGTCGCGCCTCGACCAGCGCCTCCCGGACCGCGTCCCCGCGCTCGGCCAGCCCGAGCGCGGCCAGCGCGAACGAGCCACGGCTTGCCTCCCCGTCGAGGAGAGCCAGCAGCAGGTGCTCCGCCTCCACGGACGGCGCTCCCGACCGCTCGGCGTGCTCGGCCGCCCCGCGCACCACGTCCCGGGCGTTCTTGGTGAACCGTTCGAACATCAATGCCTCCCGTACTTCTTGTGCACGGCTTGCCTGCTCACACCGAGTTCCGCGGCGATCTCCTGCCACGACCAGCCCTGATTGCGCGCCCCACGCACCTGCACCGCCTCCAACTGCTCCAGCAGCCGGCGCAGCGCGGCGACCGCCCGCAGCCCCACCCGGGGATCGCGGTCACCCGCTCGCTCGGCGAGATCCGTTGCTTCGGTCATGGCGTCAACCTACGTTGACATGACCCATGCGTCAACCTTCGTTGACAACAAAGGCCCGCGGACACGCCGACGGCCGGCCCGGAAAACCGGACCGGCCGAGTGGGGCGGAGGGGTCGCGAGGGATCGCGAGGGATCGCTACGCGTTCGTGAGCACGATCTTGCCGAACTGCTCTCCGGACGCAAGTCGTTCGAAGCCCGCTCGGGCCTGGTCCAGCGCCAGCACCTCGTCGATGACGGGACGTACACCGGTGGCGGCGCAGAAGGAGAGCAGATCTTCCAGCTCGTCCTTGGTTCCCATCGTCGACCCCACGACCTTGAGCTCCAGGAAGAAGATCCGGGTCAGTTCGGCGTGCGCGGGCCGGTCGCCACTCGTGGCGCCGGAGATGACGAGCGTGCCACCCGGCCTCAGCGACTTGACCGAGTGCGACCAGGTGGCGGCACCGACCGTCTCGATCACGGCGTCCACACGCTGCGGCAGCCGCGCTCCCGGCTCCAGCGCCTCCACGGCCCCGAGTTCGACGGCGCGCTTCCGCTTCGCCTCGTCCCGACTGCTGGCGAACACCCGCAGCCCGGCCGCCTTCCCGAGCACGATGGCCGCCGTGGCCACGCCACCGCCCGCACCCTGGACGAGTACCGAATCTCCGGGACGCACCTGCGCGTTGGTGAAGAGCATGCGGTAGGCCGTCAGCCAGGCGGTCGGCAGGCAGGCGGCCTCCGCGAAGGAGAGCTCCTTGGGCTTGGGCAGGACGTTCCAGGTGGGCACGGCGACCTGTTCGGCGAACGTGCCCTGGTAGCGCTCGGTGAGGATGGACCGTGGTTCCTCGGGGCCCACGCCGTGGCCGCTCTGCCCGACGACGGAGTGCAGGACGACCTCGTTGCCGTCCTCGTCGACGCCGGCGGCGTCACAGCCGAGGATCATCGGCAGCTTGTCCTCGGACAGGCCCACGCCCCGCAGTGACCAGAGGTCGTGGTGATTGAGGGAGGCGGCACGGACGTTCACGGTGCTCCAGCCGGGGCGCGCCTCGGGAGCGGGCCGCTCCCCCAGTTCGAGGCCGGTGAGGGGCTGGTCACGGTCGATGCGGGCGGCGTAGGCAGCGAACATGACCTTGACGATAGGCTCCGCCGACGACCCGGGGGAACCACGGGGCGCTGTGACACACGCCCTCTTGTCAGGGCGCGGAGGCGGGCCTACGGACGACGCCTCCCGGCCTCACCCGATCCTGTCCCGGCTCTCCACTCGAACGGGCTGACGAGTCGACACATAAATGGCCCCGTCCGCGAACGGACGGGGCCATCACAACCGCACGTACTTCAGCGACGAGCCACGCCCTCGGCCCGCGCCGCCGCGGCCACCGCCGCCGTCACCGCGGGGGCCACCCGCTCGTCGAACGGCGAGGGGATCACGTAGTCCGGGGCGAGGTCGTCCCCGACCACCGCCGCCAGCGCCTCGGCCGCCGCGATCTTCATGCCCTCCGTGATCCGGGACGCCCGCACCTGCAGCGCGCCCGCGAAGATGCCGGGGAAGGCCAGCACGTTGTTGATCTGGTTCGGGAAGTCCGACCGCCCGGTGGCCACGACCGCCGCGTACTTGTGCGCGACCTCGGGGTGCACCTCGGGGTTCGGGTTGGCCATCGCGAACACGAAGGCGCCGTCCGCCATCGAGGCCACCGCGGGCTCCGGGACCGTACCGCCGGAGACGCCGATGAAGACGTCGGCCCCTTCCAGGGCTGCCTCCAGCGATCCGGTGATTCCGGCCTTGTTCGTGAAGGACGCCAGCTCCCGCTTGACGGACGTCAGATCGTCCCGGTCGTCCGAAACGATTCCCTTGCGGTCCGCGACGGCGACGTCCCCGATGCCGGCCTCGACCAGCATCTTCGCGATGGCGACACCGGCCGCGCCCGCGCCCGAGATGACGGCCCGGAGCTCACCGATGCCCCGGCCGGTCAGCTTCGCCGCGTTCCGCAGAGCCGCCAGCGTCACGACCGCCGTACCGTGCTGGTCGTCGTGGAAGACCGGAATGTCCAGCCGCTCCTGCAGCTTCCGCTCGACCTCGAAGCACCGCGGCGCCGAGATGTCCTCCAGGTTCACGCCGCCGAAGGACGGGGCGAGCCGCACCACGGTCTCGACGATCTCGTCGACCTCGGTGCACGCCAGCGCGATCGGCACGGCGTCGACGCCACCGAACTGCTTGAACAGAATCGCCTTCCCCTCCATCACCGGGAGGGAGGCCTCGGGTCCGATGTCACCGAGTCCGAGCACCGCCGTGCCGTCGGTCACGACGGCGACCACGGACGACTTCCACGTGTAGTCGTGGACCAGCTCCGGCTGCTCGGCGATGGCGCTGCACACCTTCGCCACGCCGGGCGTGTACGCCAGGGACAGGTCGTCCTTGTCACGGACGGGCACGGTGGCCTGCACGGCCATCTTGCCGCCACGGTGCAGCGCGAACGCCGGATCGAAGGAATCGAGGGGCTCGGCCTCGCCTTCCTGGTCCGTATTGCTGTCGCTGCGAGGATTGACGATCTCCGCTGCCACTTTGTTCTACCCCTTAGGTATGCATGGTTTGAGGGTGGCCACTCCTGGTTGAGAAGTGGGCGGGCACCGCGCATTGCCCTTGAATGGTGCTGCGTACGGGGGGTACGTACGGGCACATACGCGACGGGCGCGCCGCACACGCGCCCTGAGCCCCGGATGAGGGGTGTAAAGAACCTTCTTACCGGACGAACGGCGCCGAGGACGAGTCCAATGGGTCACATGGCTTGCAAGATCACATCCAGCGTCCCGTCCGCCACACGATTCCGGCGGCACTCAGACTCGTGCCGGTGACATGAATCATGACGAAACTTAGGCGCGGGCCCTCAAGGGCCCCTTGACGGACACTGAACCGATGTCGAACCGGCCCCTGACCAGCTCCGCGCTCCGCCGCGACCTCGAAGCGTGTCCTGAAGGCAGCCGGAGATCCTGCTGCCGGAACGGCGGATTCCTGCAGATGGTGCGGCCAGGATGTACCGACCTGGCCCGATTCGAGGGTGGCTCGTTATCCGATTTTGACATGGCGGGCGTCCTGCACGCCTTCGTCCGAATGGCAAGATGCGGTCATCACACGAGGTCGCGACACTCGAAAGTGTGTGCACTCGTCGACCCAGAACCCAAGGCGGCCGCCGAACCCATCGGTAACCGCCCGCCCCATCGGCAACTCCACCCATCCGCCGGAGGAACCCACCATGACCGCAAGCTCCACCCGTCGTACGACCGCGCACACCCGGACAGCAGCGGTCGGTGCGATCGCGGTCGCAGGCGCGCTGATTCTCACCGGTTGCGGTGACCAGACGGACAAAGGCAGTGACGGCGCGTCGGAGTCGTCCACGTCCGCCGCGCCGCTCGCCGGCAAGCTCCCCGCCGACATCAAGAAGGCCGGCGTCATCAAGGTGGGTTCCGACATCGCGTACCCGCCCGTCGAGTACATGGAGAGCGGCAAGGCCGTCGGTATCGACCCGGACATCGCGGAGGCCCTCGGCAAGCAGCTGGGCGTGAAGTTCGACTTCCAGAACGGCAAGTTCGCCCAGCTCATCGTGGGTCTGCAGTCCAACCGGTTCAACGTGATCATGTCCGCGATGAACGACACGAAGGACCGCCAGACCGGCATCGACGACAACGGCAAGAAGGTCGGCAACGGCATCGACTTCGTCGACTACTTCACCGCCGGTACGTCGATCCTGGTCCAGAAGGGCAACCCCAAGGGCATCAAGTCCCTGGACGACCTGTGCGGACAGGTCGTGGCACTGCAGCAGGGCACGACGTCCGAGGGCATCGCCAAGAAGCAGAGCACGAAGTGCAAGAAGGACGGCAAGAAGGCCATCACGCTGCAGACCTTCGACACCGACCCCGAGGCGCTGCTGCGCCTCAAGCAGGGCGCGTCCGTCGCGGACCTCAACGACTTCCCGGTGGCCGCCTACAACGCCAAGACCGCGGGCGGCGGCAACGACTTCGAGGTCGTCGGCGACCAGATCGAGGCCGGTCCCTACGGCGTCGGCGTCAGCAAGGAGAACACCCAGCTGCGTGACGCCATCCAGGCGGCCATGAACGCGATCATCAAGAACGGCGAGTACACGAAGATCATGGAGAAGTGGAACGTCACGGACGGCGCGGTGACCGAGGCAAAGATCAACGGCGGCTGATGACCCTGCCTGACGCAACACTGAAGGGCAGTCACTGTGACTGACACTGTCGACAAGACTCCGGCGCCGGTACCGCCGGAACAGATCAAGGCCATCCCGGTGCGCCACTACGGCCGCTGGGTGGCCGGCGCCCTGGTCATCGCGGTCCTGGTGCTCATCGGGATCGCCTTCTCCAACGCGAAGATCAACTACAGCATCATCCCGGACTACCTGACGGACGACCTGATCCTGGACGGGGTCTGGCACACGCTGTACATCTCCGTGCTGTCCATGGTCCTCGGACTGGTCCTGGGCGTGATCCTCGCGGTGATGCGGATGTCGTCCAACCCGGTCACCAGCACGGTGGCCTGGGTCTACATCTGGTTCTTCCGCGGCACCCCGGTGCTGGTGCAGCTGCTCCTCTGGTACAACATCGCCCTCGTGTTCCCCATGCTCAACCTGGGGTTCTACAAGGACGAGATGAACGACGTGATGACGCCGTTCCTGGCCGCCCTGCTCGGACTCGGTCTCAACGAGGCCGCGTACATGTCCGAGATCGTCCGGGCCGGCATCCAGTCGGTGGACGAGGGCCAGACGGAGGCCTCCCACGCGCTGGGCATGACGCAGGGCAAGACGCTGCGCCGTGTGGTCCTGCCGCAGGCCATGCGCGTGATCGTGCCGCCGACCGGCAACGAGTTCATCAACATGCTGAAGACCTCGTCGCTCGCCTACGCGGTGCAGTTCAACGAACTCATCAAACGGGCCCAGGACGTCTCCAGCACCACGCTCGCGGTCGTCGAGATGTACTTCGTCGCCTCGATCTGGTACCTGATCCTGACCAGCGTCTTCAGCGTCGGTCAGTACTACCTGGAGCGCCGCTACGCACGCGGCTCCTCGCGCAGCCTGCCGCCGACGCCGCTGCAGCGGCTGCGGAAGAACCTGCGCCTGTTCGGCTCGTTCCGCCGCCCGGAGGTGTCCCGATGACCAGTCTCGGCAAGGACATCGCACAGGGCACGAGCGGCCAGCCGATGGTCAGGGCCGAGGGCGTGCACAAGTCCTTCGGGCTCGCGCACATCCTCAAGGGCATCGACCTGCAGGTGAACCCGCGTGAGGTGTTCTGCCTGATCGGTCCGTCCGGCTCCGGCAAGTCCACCTTCCTGCGCTGCATCAACCACCTGGAGAAGATCAGCGCCGGCCGGCTGTACGTCGACGGCAGCCTGGTCGGCTACCGGCAGAGCGGCGACAAGCTCTACGAGCTGAAGGAAAAGGAAGTGGCCGCGCAGCGACGGGACATCGGCATGGTGTTCCAGCGCTTCAACCTCTTCCCCCACATGACCGCGCTGGAGAACGTCACCGAGGCGCCGATCCAGGTCAAGGGCGAGACCAAGGCCGTCGCCAGGGAGCGCGCCCGGCGGCTGCTGGACCGGGTGGGCCTCGGCGACAAGATGGACAACTACCCCGCGCAGCTCTCCGGCGGCCAGCAGCAGCGCGTCGCCATCGCCCGTGCGCTGGCGATGGAACCGAAGCTGATGCTCTTCGACGAGCCCACCTCGGCCCTCGACCCGGAACTCGTCGGTGAGGTCCTGGACGTCATGCGCGACCTCGCGGAGGACGGCATGACGATGATCGTCGTCACGCACGAGATGGGCTTCGCCCGTGAGGTCGGCGACTCGCTGGTCTTCATGGACGACGGCGTGGTGGTCGAGTCCGGCCACCCGCGCGAGGTGCTGGCCAACCCCCAGCACGACCGGACGAAGTCGTTCCTGTCCAAGGTCCTCTGACCTCGCGGGACGACGACGAAGGGCCGGTGCGGCGGGAGATTCCCCGCCGCACCGGCCCTTCGCTTTCATACGACAGGAAGAGCACTCCTGCTCGGGCGCCGCCAACAGTGCCGGCGACCACGCCTACTTCAGTGCCAGCAACAAGGTGTCCGACGGCGAGCACCACACCGGCCGTGCCTCGCCGAACCCCTTCTCGCGCAGGGTCCGGGCGTGCCACGCGGCGGACGGCATGTCGCCGTCGGCGTGCTCGCCGTAGATCTCGAAGCGCCGGGCGGTGGGCCCGGCGAGGACGGGGTCCTGGGCGGCGAGTTGCCACCACTCGGCCCAGTCGAGGGCGCCGTTCGCCTTGGCCTGATCCATGCCCGCGTGCCGCTGCGCCCGCTCGGCCGCGTTGATCCGGGGCGTGGACTCGTCGATCATGTGGTCCGCGTTCATGAAGACACCACCGTCACGGACGAGTTCCGCGACCTGACCGTAGAGGGCGGCGAGGGGTTCGCTGTGCAGCCAGTGCAGGGCGGTGGCGGTCAGGACCGCGTCGTACGAGTCGTACGGCAGCCTCGAAGGCCAGCTGGGGTCCTTGAGGTCGGCGGTGACGAAGCTGACCCGGTCGTCGTCGGCGAAGGTGCCCTCGGCGATGGCGAGGAGCGCCGGGTCGAGGTCGACGCCGGTGCTGGTGGCCTCGGGGAACCGCGCGAACAGCCGGGCCGTGATGCTTCCCGTGCCGCACGCGAGGTCCAGGACGCGCGGGGCGGTGCCCACCAGGGCCTCGACCATGTCGAGCATGATCCGGAAGCGGTCCTCCCGGTCCGGCATGTACCACTCCTGCTGCCGGTCCCAGCTCTCCTGCCAGGCCTGCCAGTCGGTACCCGCCGTGGTGGTGTTGGTGTCCGTCATCGAGCCCCTCCGTCGCGCGACGTCGCGTAATACCCTGAATGCACGACCGGCTGTTACCCCGACCGCACCACGACCATAGAACGCCTCCGTAAGGACTACAAGTGGAACTGGCCTATTACTCGGACTATGCCGTGCGACTCGTCAACACCGAGGAGCCCGCCCGCGGCAAGGACGCGCTGACCTCGGTCGAGGTGATCCACGACCTCTTCGGGGGCAACCAGGGGGCAGCCCGGCGTGCCACGGACGCGGACGTCACCCGTTTCCGGGGCGTACGGGCCCGGCTGCGAGCGGTCTTCGAGGCGGCGGACGCGGGCAGCGAGACCCTGGCCGTGGACCTGCTGAACTCACTCCTCCTGGAGTTCCCGGTGAGTCCGCAGATCTCCGGTCACGACCACCGGGACGACGAGGGGCGCCCGCTGTGGCACATGCACCTGGCGGACCATCCGTCCAACGCGACCGCGGGCTACGCGGCGATCGCGGCGATGGGCCTGGCCTTCCACCTCACCGAGTACGGCGTCGACCGGCTGGGCCTGTGCGAGGCGCCCCCCTGCCGCAACGCCTACCTGGACACCTCCACCAACCGCTCCCGGCGCTACTGCTCCGACCGCTGCGCCACCCGCGCCAACGTGGCGGCCTACCGCGCCCGCAAACGCCTGGAGGCGGACCGGTCGGACAGCACCGGCCTCGCGGCCGACAGCGCCCAGCGCACCGCGGCGAACGGCGAGCGCTGATCCGGCCGGCGCGGCCGGTAACGGAAGCGGACCCTGCCCAGGACCAACTCGTCGGGCACGGTGCCGTAGTCGGTGCTGTCGCCGCCGGCGTAGGGGTTGTCGCCGAGCACCCACCAGCCGCCGTCGCGCCGCTGGGCCGCCCGCTTGACCACCAGCAGGTCCTGCTGGAACGGATGACGCAGCACGAGCACGTCCCCTGGCCTGATCCGGGCGCCCCACTGCACCACGAGCTGGTCCCCGTGGCGGAGCGTGGGCACCATCGACGGCCCGGTCACCTCGGCCAGCCCGAACGGCAGCACGGCGCCCCGGCCCTCGGTCTCCTGCGACAGCTCCGGCATCACCCGACACCTCCCCACTCCATCCTCCACCAGTCTCAGTCTGACCCCGGACTTTTGTCCTAAGCCCATGGGGGCACCCGCGAAATCCCTTCGCGCGGGGAGTAATGTCGCACCTGAGAAGACGATCACGAGGAAGGAACGCTCCATGCTTTCCCGCCTGTTTGCCCCCAAGGTCAAGGTCAGCGCCCACTGCGACCTGCCCTGCGGCGTGTACGACCCGGCCCAGGCCCGCATCGAGGCGGAGTCGGTCAAGGCTGTCCAGGAGAAGATGGCCGGCAACGACGACCCGCACTTCCAAGCGCGCGCCACCGTCATCAAGGAGCAGCGTGCCGAGCTCGCGAAGCACCACGTCTCCGTGCTGTGGAGCGACTACTTCAAGCCGCCGCACTTCGAGAAGTACCCGGAGCTGCACCAGCTGGTCAACGACGCCCTGAAGGCCCTCTCGGCCGCCAAGGGTTCGACCGACCCGGCCACGGGTCAGAAGGCCCTGGACTACATCGCCCAGATCGACAAGATCTTCTGGGAGACCAAGAAGGCTTGATCTTCGATCCCGCCGCTCGACCTGCGCATTCCCTGGTCGCCCGGTCTTCCTGCCCGCACCCGGTCCGCAGGCCGCCGAGAACGGCGTCCATGACGGTCCGGGTGCGGTCTTTTTCGCCCGGCCACAGCGTGATGACGGGACTGTGGCCGAAAACCAGCTGACCGCTCAGCCGCGCAGGGGTTCGGCCAGGCGCCCGAGGAGCCCGGCGACCAGGGCGGTCTGGTCGGGCACGGTGTCGGGGTAGACGAACTCGCCCCGGGCGTGGGCGCCGTCGCCGACCGCGCCCATGCCGCACAGGACCGGCAGACCGAGTGCGGCGACGAAGTTGGCGTCGCTGGCGCCGCCGACGGCCGCGTAAGGCAGGTCCGCGCGTCCCTGCTCGCGGGCGACCTCGCGGGCGAGGGCGAACAGCGGGGCGGAGGCGTCGTTCAGGGTCATCGGCGGCCGGTTCCAGGCGTGGTCGACCTCGATGCGCACGCGGGGGTCACTGACCCTGATGGCGGCGAACTCGGCGTCCACGCGGTCCTGTTCGGACTCGCTGCTGATCCTGATGTCAATGCTCGCGGTGGCCCGTCCGGCGACCACGTTGGTGGCCGAACCGCCGCTGATCAGGCCGGTGTTGATGGTTGTGCCCCGCTCGGGGCGGGCGACCTTCGCGGCGGCGATCACGAACTCGGACAGTGCCAGGATCGCGCTCGCCCCGTCCTCGGGCGCGAGCCCGGCGTGGGCCTCGACGCCAGTGGCGGCGGCCTTGAAGATGCCGGAGCCCTTGCGGGCGGTCTTCACCGCGCCGTGCGCGGTGGGCTCCAGGACCAGGGTGACGTCGGCCTTCCTCGCGACGTCCTCGATCACCGGCCGCGAGGACAACGAGCCGGTCTCCTCGTCCCCGTTGAAGAGGAAGGTGACGGTGGGCACGGACGCCCCGCTCTCCCGGGCGAGCCTCAGGGCCCAGATGCCCTGCGCCAGACCGGTCTTCATGTCGAAGATGCCGGGCGCGCTGAGCTTCTCGCGACCGTCGCCGTCCGCTTGCGGCTGCTCCCAGTCGGCCAACGTGCCGGTCGGCCAGACGGTGTCGTAGTGGCCGACCAGCGCGACGTGTCCGGCGCCGGTGCCGGTGTAGGTCAGCGTGAGGGTGTCGCCCGACTCGCCGCCGGGGTGGCGGTGCTCGTGGTCGGGCGGCCCGAGCCGGTGCACGGCCAGTTCGCGCAGGAGGTCCAGGCCCGCCGCGAGGGCGGCCAGGTCGTGGCTGCTGGTCTCCTGGCGGACGAGGGTGAGGATGTCGGTGAGGATCTCCGATGACACCTGCTGGGCGCGGGCGGTGAGGGCGGCGGCGGGTTCGGGGGATGTGGTCATGATCGACTTTCTTCGTGTCTGTCGTACGTCTCGCCGGACAGACACGACCCGGTGTCTGTCGTAGGTCCCGTACGACGGCGTGTGGGGGCGCTTGTCGATGGCGGGGCCGGGTCAGCCGACGCCGAAGGGGATGCCGAGCAGGTACCAGAGCACGAAGAACGCGACCCAGACGACCCAGACGACGGCGGCGATCGGGATGGTGAACGAGGCCAGCGTGCCGATGCCGGCGGACTTCCGGTGCTGCTGGATGAAGCCGAGTGCCATCGCGAAGTAGGGGCTCATCGGGGTGACGCAGTTGGTGACCGAGTCGGCGACGCGGTAGACGGCCTGGGTGGTCTCGGGCTCGATCCCGATGAGCATCAGCATCGGGATGAGCACCGGCGCGGCCAACGCCCACAGGGCGGAACCGCTGGTGATCACGAGGTTCATGAAGGTGATCAGTACGGCGATGCCGACCAGCACGCTCCAGCCGCCGAGGTGCATCTGCTTCAGCGTCTCGGCTCCCTCGATGGCGATGACGTTGCCGATGTTGGTCCACTTGAAGTACGCGAGGAACTGGGAGATCGCGAAGAACAGGACCAGGATCGGGGCGAAGGTGCGGGTGCCTTCGACCAGCGCGTCCACGAGGTCGCCCGCCGCGCGGAAGGTCCCGGTGATACGGCCGTAGACCCAGCCGAGCAGGGAGAAGAACAGGAACAGCACGATCGACATGCCGCTGATCACCGGGGACTCGACCAGCGACCCGCCGTCCCCGCGCAGTGGGGAGGACGCCGGGATCATGGCGGCCACGAGGACCGCGATGAAGCCGAGCGCGGCCAGGCCGGTCGCCCGCAGGGCGCGGAGCTGCTCCGGAGTGACCTCGATCGACTTCGACTCCGCGGCGGTCAGCGCCGTGACCGGCTCGTCGGGATCCAGGTCCGAGCGCTTGGCGATGACCTTGTCGACGACGAGCGTGATGACCAGGGCGACGAGCACGGACGAGGCGACGCCGAAGAAGTAGTTCGCCACTGGGGTCACGACGTGGTGCGGGTCGATGGTGTGGGCGGCGGCGGTGGAGATCGACGACAGCAGGACGTCCGTCGTGGTGAGGGACGGGGAGGCGTCGTAGCCGGCGGAGATGGAGACGTAGGCGACGATGCAGCCGAGGACCGGGCTGCGGCCGGCCGCGCGGAAGACGAGCGCGCCGAGGGGGATGAGGGTGACGTACGCGGCGTCGCCGGCGACGTGGGCGACCATCGCCGTCATCGACAGCGCGAAGGTGAGGTACCTGCCGGGCACCCGCGCGACCATGCGGCGCAGCAGGGTCGTGAACAGCCCGCTCGCCTGGGCGACGGAGATCCCGAAGCCGACGATGAGGATGGTGGCCAGCGGCGGGAAGGTCGCGAAGTTGTCGACGGCCCCCTCGACCATCGTCGTGAGCCCGGCCTTGCTGAGCAGGCTCTGGACCTTGATGGTCTCGTGCGTTCCGGGGTGCGGGGTGCTGACGCCGGCCGCCGCCAGGATCGCGCTGAGGACGATCACGACCCCCGCGAGGATCCAGAACAGCCAGAAGGGATTGGGCAGCTTGTTGCCGACCCTCTCGATCGCCGCGAAGGCGCGGAACGCGGCGCGCAGGACTCTCGAAGGCGGTTCGGTCGGCTGGGGCTCGGTGGCGGTGGCACTCATGGGTACCTCTTCGTGCATTCGGGGGGACGTCGGGGAGAACGCTCAGGGGGGACGCCCAGGGAGGACGTTCGGGGAGGACGTTCGGGCGGGCTCAAGATGACGCCGGAGGGATGTTCCTGCAAACCATGACACCAGAGTGAGAGATTCTCTAGACTCGGTTTGTAACAGTGGAATTAATCAGCAGAGGACCGCGGTCTAAGGTGGGCGCATGACCCGCCTTCTCCTGGACGAGCTCGACCGGCGCCTGATCGGGGCACTGCACCTGGCACCCCGGGCCACCTGGGACGACATCGGCGGGATCCTGTCCGCCGACGCCAGCACTCTGAAGCGCCGCTACGACCGGCTGCACGAGGCCCGAATGGTCCGTGTGATCGGCCAGGCCGACTGGGGCATGCACTCCACGGCGATGCCGATCCACGTGTTTTTGGACGTTACCGGCGAAACCCCACTGGCCGTCCTCGACCGGTTGCGTGAGCTGCCCCACCTCCAGCTCCTGGCGCAGATCTCCGGTGACTATCCGCTCTATGCCGTGGTCCACGCCCCCAGCGATGCCGCCACCAGCGAGGCCGTCGACCGGATGTTCTCGGTCCCCGGAGTCCGCCGTGTCAACGCCCTGCCCGCGCTCAGCACCCTGCGCCGGGGCATCACCTGGGACCCGCAGCTCCTGAACGGCACCGAACGGGCCGACCTACTACGCCTCACCGGTGCGCAGCCCGAGGGCATCGCGACGGCGACACCTCCCGCCAAACCTCTGAGCGAGGCCGAGCGCGCGGCCGTCACCCTGCTGATGCGGGACGGCCGGTCCTCCGCGGCGAGCATCGCGCGAGCCGCCGACCTGGCGACCTCCACCGCGCACCGCGTCGTCCGCCGGGTCCTCGACGAGCAATGGGTCAAGCCGCGTCTGGAGATCGTGTCGGAATGGCTCGGCTTCCAGACCCCGTTCCTGCTGCGCCTGCGGGTCGCCCCCGGCGACACCCCGGACGTCATGCGGCGCCTGGACCAGCTCCCGCAGACCCGGCTCGCCGTCCACGTCGCCAGCGACATGTCCGTCCTGTGTGCCGGCCTGGTCACCGACCGCTCCGCCCTCGCGGTCTTCGTCGACGACGAACTCGCCAGGATCCCCGGCATCCTCACCGTCAGCACGGCCGTCATGCTCGCCGAACCGCGCCGCTACTGGCTGGACCGGGACCGGACCTCGGGGCTCGGGGAGTTCCACGCCCCGGCGCTGCTGTAGCCGAGGGGCCACCCCAGGAGTGCCGGGTGACGGAGCCCGTGTATGGATCCGCTGGCCGGCAGTAAACCCGGAGGGGCCCGGCCGGACAGGTTCCGGCCGAGCCCCTTCGTCGTTCCCGCACCGCGGTCCGGGTCAGTGGAACTGCGGCACGATCAGATAGATCCCGTACGCCACCACCGCCGCGCACGCGGCGAAGCAGAGGGCGGCCTGGGTGAGGCTCACGGCGTGGGTGGTGCCGTTCTCCGCCCGTGCTCCCTCGAACCGCGCGAGGCCGAGGACACCGAGGGCGAAGACGACGACCACGGCGACGGTGACGCCGATGCTCACCGCGGTGACCTGGCCCAGTGCGCTCCAGTCGAGACTCATGCTGTGAACTCCCCTGACTCAGGCGGCCGTGCCGACACCGGCCGGCGTGGCGGCTTTGATGGCGACCTCATGGGCGTCGTTGACGTTGTTCGCGTGCACCGGGTTGCGCCGGGACAGGAGCACGATGCCGGCGGCGACCGCCGCACCGACCAGGGCGACCACGATCGTGCCGAGATTGCCGCCGTGCTTGACCACACTCGCGGACACCCCGCCGACCAGCGCGGCGGCGGGCAGAGTGATCAGCCAGGCGGCGACCATCCGGCCCGCGACTCCCCAGCGCACCTCCGCGAGCCGTCGCCCCAGGCCCGCGCCGAGGATGCTGCCGGAGGCGACCTGAGTGGTGGACAGGGCGAAGCCGAGGTGGGCGGAGGTCAGGATGACGGTCGTGGAGGCGGTCTCGGCGGCGAAGCCCTGCGGCGACTGGATCTCCGTCAGGCCCTTGCCCATCGTGCGGATGATCCGCCAGCCGCCGAGGTAGGTGCCCAGACCGATGGCGAGCCCCGCCGACGCGATGACCCACACCGGCGGACCGGCGTCGTGGCCCAGCGCGCCCGCCGAGATGAGCGCCAGGGTGATGACGCCCATGGTCTTCTGCGCGTCGTTCGTGCCGTGCGCCAGCGAGACCAGCGAGGCGGAGGCGATCTGCCCGAGCCTGAAGCCCTTGGTCACCGACTGATTGCGGGCCCGGGCGGTGAGCTTGTAGGCGAAGTAGGTGGCGATCAGCGCCGCGACCCCGGCGACCAGCGGCGAGGCCACCGCCGGGATCAGCACCTTCTCGACCACCTTGTCGAAGTGCACGCCGTGGGAGCCGGCACCGACCCAGACCGCGCCGATCAGCCCGCCGAACAATGCGTGCGACGAACTGGACGGCAGCCCGACCAGCCAGGTCAGCAAATTCCACAGGATCGCCCCGATCAACCCCGCGAAGATCATTCCTGGGGAGACCAGGGTGTCGTCCACGATGCCGCCGGAGATCGTCTTGGCGACCTCGGTGGACAGGAAGGCGCCGACCACGTTGAGGATTCCGCTGATGACGACGGCGGTTCTCGGCTTCAACGCCCCCGTGGCGATGGAGGTGGCCATCGCGTTCGCCGTGTCGTGGAACCCGTTGGTGAAGTCGAAGGCGAGCGCCGTGACGATGACGACGGCCACCAGGAACGTGATGTGGTCCATTCCGCCATGCAAACAAGGCCAAGCCAATCCCCGGAGAACCGGAGGCAACGGCTGTTCCAGAACCGCGCGCACAAGTGATGGAGACCGTGTGACGCTGGGGGCGCGACCCTCGAGGACCCGGTCCGGCTAGGGAAGGCGCGTGACTGGACGGACCGCGCATACGCCGAGCCTGGACCGAATTCGGGCGAGGTCCCTCAGGTGACGTCCCCTGCACCGTCCAGGATGGGGCGGATCACCACCGGGTGGACGGGAGCACCCTCCGGCTGGGGGCAACGGGTGACACGGTCGGCGATCTCCGTGACCCGCTCCAGGCTCGCGCACTCCAGCACCCAGTAGCCCGCCATCAACTCCTCGGTCTCGCTGTACGGCCCGTCGGTGATCACCGCGTTGCCGTCCTCGCCGAGCGTGACCGTGCGGATCCGCGCCGGCTCGGCCAGGCCCTGTCCGTCCACGAGCTCGCCGGTCTTGGAGAGGTCGTCGTTGATCGCGCCCATGTAGGCGTACATCGCCTGGACGTCCTGCTCGTCCCAGGCCGGAGAGCCCGGCGTCGCCTTGCCGCGCATCGCCTCGTAGTCCGTCTGCGTGCCCTGCACCATGACCAGGTACTTCGCCATGAGTCCACTCCTTCGGCTGCCTTCGGAGGCCCCAGTGCGGGGGTCTCACAGGGGACGCCGGAGCCGGTCGGGGTGCCGACACCGTTCGGGTCGTGTTCTCAGGTGCTCTTCTCGGCCCTGTGCGCGCCGGTGTTCCGAGGATCCCCCGCACCGGGCTCGGCCCTGCCGGATTTCCTCCCGGCCTCGGCGCTGTCCGCGAATTCCGTGCCCTCCGCGACGTAAGCCGCGCACTCGGGGTTGCGGCACGGTCCCGCCACCCACACCGGGACCCACGCGCCCAGCGTCTTGTGACGCCGGACGACCGTGTCGACGGGCTGTCCGCAGACGGGACAGGCATGTGCGTCGCTGTCCATGTCCTCAGAGTAGGACGAGCGGGGCGTCAGCGCTTCCTGCTGTACGTGCGCACCAGGGCGCCATTCTTGAAGGTCCGCACGTCGTCGAGCTCGAACTCGCTGATCGCGAAGCCGGACCGGAACATCGGCATGCCGGAGCCCTGCACCACCGGGTAGGCCTTGATGACCAGTTCGTCGATCTCGTCGACCAGCTCACCCGCGAGCACCGACCCGCCGCACAGGTAGATACCGAACGCGCCCTCCTCCGCCTTGAGTTCGCGCACCTTGCCGACCAGGTCGTCCGCGACGATCTCGACGTTCGGGTCGGGCGACTCCTTCAGGGTGCGTGAGGCGACGTACTCACGCAGATGGGCGTACGGGCTGGTGATGCCCTCCTTCAACGCCAGGTCGTAACTGGCCCGGCCCTGGATGACCGTGTCGAACCTCCTGTTCGCCAGGTCGTCGAGGCCGAAGGCCCGGCGGCCCTGGGTCGACATCGTCTCCGGATACTCGGCCTTCAGGAACTCGAAGAACTCCTCATCCACGAAGCGGAACATGTACGACGCGTCGCCGCTCTCGTCCCCGATGAACCCGTCGATGGAGCAGGCGATGAAGTACGTGAGCTTGCGCAAGCCGGTCTCTTTCCGTAGGGGGCGTTCCACGGGAGCCGTGTCAGCCCCCTCTTCAACCACTTCAGTTATAGTGCTCCACTCGTAGTGGTCACAAGGGAATTCCGAGCAGGGAATCAAGTGGGAGAAGAGGTTCCGCCTGGCCTGCGATCCGGAGCGCCGATCCGGGATCAGCCATGAGGCTCACGCCACATCGGCCACATCCTGGGGCCCTCGGGCAGGTCGAGGGGGCGGCCCATGAGCTCGAAGCCGAGGCGCTCGTACAGCAGGCGGCTGCGGGCGTTGCTCGCCTCCAGATAGGCGGGCAGCCCCTCGCGGTCACAGCGGTCGAGGACCGGGGTCAGGAGCGCGGTGCCGAGGCCCTCGCCCTGATGCTCGGGGGCAACGGCGATCATCCACAGGTAGGCGTGGGCGCGGCCCGAGGGGTGGATGTCCGCCGTGAGCCGCCCGATCATTTCGACCCGCTCATTGTCCGGGTCGACGGCCTCACGCAGCCGGGCGGGGCCGTCGCTCTCAGCGGAGTCGTCTCCGGCGGAGTCGTCCGGACCGGAGTCGTGACCATGCTCGTCCCCCGGCACGGGCAGCCACAGCGCGCAAGCCGTGCCGTCCTCGGTGACGTCGATCCGGCCCTCATCGAGCACGATGTCGGTGAACGCGGCCATCAGCAAGGGATGGGTCGTACGCCGGTGCTCGTCTCCTGGGAAAACCCAGCAGCTCACCGGATCGTTGCGAAACGCCGCGTCCAGCAACCGTACGACCGACTCCCGGTCCCCTGCGCCCGCCGTCCGGACCGCCACACCCATCGCTCACCCCTTGGTCTCAACCCGCCTTGGTCGTACGGCGGTTGAGCCTATACGGGACCCTCCGCCGCCTGGGCGGAGGAGCGGGGCCCGCACATCGTGGGGATGTGCGGGACCCGCCGGACCGGAGCCCGCGACCGTGCGGAGTCAGGAGCCGCACCGCCGTCAAGGCCTCCGGGGCCCCGGGCGTCCTCCCCCCTGGTGGACGCCCATCGGTGGACACCTCAGCCGGTGCGCCGGGTCACGAACTCGGCCAGCGACAGCAGACCGCCCGCCGCTTCCGGGTCGGACACCACCCGGGCCAGCTCCTGCATCGCCCGGGCCATCCGGTCGGCGGCCTGGACCTGCGCCCAGTCCCGCCCACCCGCGCGCTCCACCGCGAGGGCGGTCCGCTCCAGGTCCTCCTCCGCGTAAGGGGCTTCGTACAATGCGGCCAGTTCGGCGGACTCCGGTGTCCCGGACACCAGCGCGGCGACCACCGGCAGCGACTTCTTACGGGCGGCCAGGTCCGCGCCGGCCGGCTTGCCGGTGCTGCGCGGGTCCCCCCATATGCCGATCACGTCGTCGATGAGCTGGAAGGCGAGCCCGGCCTCCCGGCCGAACCCGTCCAGCGCCTGGACGTCCTCGTCTCCCGCACCCGCGTACAGCGCGCCGAGCGCGCAGGCGCACCCGAGCAGCGCGCCCGTCTTGGCCTCGGCCATGGTGAGCACCTCGTCGAGAGTGACGTCGCGCGGGCCGAGCGCCTCCATGGCGGTGTCGGCGTGCTGGCCGGCGCAGAGTTCGACGACACAGTCGGCGAGCCGGGCGGCGGCCCGCGCGGACGCCGGATGCGGGTCCTCGGCCAGCAACCGCAGGGCCAGCGCCTGGAGCGTGTCTCCGGCGAGAATCGCGTCGGCGTCACCGAACACGGTCCACGCGGTGGGACGGTGCCGGCGGGTGGTGTCCCGGTCCATCACATCGTCGTGCAGCAAGGTGAAGTTGTGGACCAGCTCCACCGCCGCGGCCGCCCGCACCGCCGCCGCCCGCGCCCCCGGCCCACCGAGCGCGGCGGCCGCGGCGAGGACCAGCGCCGGACGTATCGCCTTGCCCGAGTTGCCCGCCGCCGGGGTTCCGTCCGCGTGCTCCCAGCCGAAGTGGTAGAGCGCGATGCGACGCATGGAGCCGGGCAGCGACTCGATCGCGGAGCGCAACTCGGGATCGACCGACGCCCGCGTCCGTTCAAGGATCACCCCCGCCTCGTGACCGTCGAGCGGATGCGTCCCGGCCAAGCGTCGCTCCGTCTCCGCCATGAACTCGGTCATGGGCCCCCCTCGGCGAATCCGCGGACGGTGGTGTCCGCGCCGCGGCCGGGCGCGGACGACCGGGGTGCACCCGCCCCGAAGGGCGGGAACACGACCTTCAGCTGCGAGGACGTCACCTCCAGCGACCGATCTCGACGTTCTCCAGGACACCCAGCGCGTCCGGCACCAGGACCGCCGCCGAGTAGTACGCCGTCACCAGGTACTTGATGATCGCCTGCTCGTTGATGCCCATGAAACGCACCGACAGGCTCGGCTCGATCTCGTCCGGGATGCCGGCCTGCTGGAGGCCGATGACACCCTGCTCGGCCTCACCGGTACGCATGGCGATGATCGAGGTCGTCCGGGCCTCGGTGACCGGGATCTTGTTGCACGGGTAGATCGGCACCCCGCGCCAGGTGGGAATCCGGTTGCCGGCCACCTCGATGGTCTCGGGGACCAGTCCGCGCTTGTTGAGCTCACGGCCGATCGCGGAGATCGCGCGCGGATGGGCGAGCAGCAGCTTGGTGCCGCGCCGCCTGCTGAGCAGCTCGTCCAGGTCGTCGGGGCCGGGCACGCCGTCGTGCGGCTGGAGGCGCTGGTCGTACTCGCAGTTGTTCAGCAGACCGAACTCGCGGTTGTTGACGAGCTCGTGCTCCTGGCGTTCCTTCAGCGCCTCGACCGTGAGCCGGAGCTGCTGCTCGGTCTGGTTCATGGGCTGGTTGTAGAGGTCGGCCACGCGGGAGTGGATGCGCAGCACCGTCTGGGCGATGCTCAGTTCGTACTCGCGGGGCCGGGCCTCGTAGTCGACGAAGGTGTGCGGGATGTCCGGCTCACCGTCATGGCCGGCCGCGAGGTCGATC
Source organism: Streptomyces sp. NPDC006332 (assembly GCF_040612855.1). NCBI lineage: Bacteria > Bacillati > Actinomycetota > Actinomycetes > Kitasatosporales > Streptomycetaceae > Streptomyces > Streptomyces sp. NPDC006332. Next base: position 102,575 of record NZ_JBEXRA010000002.1, on the reverse strand, counting down.
TCCTTCTCGCCGAACTTGTTGGTGCGCTGCGAGGGGATCGAACGCTGCTCCTGGAGGTGTTCGCTCAGGGATTCGCTGCGCTCGGCGACCTGCTCGACCGACTGGCGGGGCAGCACGAGCACGGTGCACGCGGTGACCGCGCGGGCCGTGTACTCCCAGATGGCGTCCGGGTCGAGCAGCGCCTGGTCGCCGAAGTACGCGCCGTCGGCGAGGACTCCGAGGACCGCGTCGTCGCCGTAGGGCCCGGTGCCGACCTTCTCCACCCGGCCGTGCGCCAGCAGGAAGACCTCGTCGGTCCGGCTGCCGAACTCGGCGATCACGGTCCCGGCGTCGAACTCCCGCTGCTCGCAGCGCCGAGCCAGTTCGCTGAGCACGTCCTCGTCCCCGTAGGACCGCAGTGCGGGCAGCTCGCCCAGCTCCGCGGGGATCACCTCGACGCGGTCGCCGGTCTTCACGAACGTCACCCGGCCGTCCCCGACCGCGTAGGTCAGTCGCCGGTTCACCCGGTACGTACCGCCCTGCACGTTCACCCACGGAAGCATGCGCAGCAGCCAGCGGGAGCTGATCTCCTGCATCTGGGGTGCGGACTTGGTGGTGGTGGCCAGGTTCCGCGCGGCCGCCGTACCGAGACTCTGCTGCGGCTTGTCCTGCTGTGCGCGGACCTCTTCGCCTACCGACATAAGGAATTGCCCTCCCCGGTCATACGCGGCAGCGTGTGCTCCGCGCATCGATCTGCACGGACAAGCCTTTCATCACGGAGCGTGCCGGTGCTATTACACGAAAGAGCGGGGTTGGATCACTCACGACTGGGCAGACAGGCCTGTCCGTCGGCGGTTCCTGGTGGTGACAATGGATCCGTGACCAGCCTCGCCTCCCTGCACCCCCGGCTCCCCTCCCCGTTGCAGGAGATCGAGGACGACCGTTTCACCCGGTACGGCGTCGGTCTCGTCCTCAAGCGCGACGACCTCATCCACCCGGAGCTCGTCGGCAACAAGTGGCGCAAGCTCGCGCCGAACCTCAGCGCGGCGGCCGGGCGTACCGTCGTCACCTTCGGCGGCGCGTACTCCAACCACCTGCGCGCCACGGCCGCCGCGGGTCGTCTCCTCGGCCTTCGCACCGTCGGTGTGGTGCGCGGTCAGGAACTCGCCGGCCGCCCGCTCAACGCCTCCCTGGCCCGCTGCGCGGCTGACGGCATGCGGCTGCATTTCATCGACAGGTCGACTTATCGTCGCAAGACCGAGCCCGAGACCCTGGCGGCCGTGTTGCGCGCGGCGGGCGCCGAGGACGCGTACGTCGTGCCTGAGGGCGGAAGCAACGCCCTCGCCGTGCGGGGATGCCGCGCACTGGGCGAGGAGTTGCGCGGCCACGCCGACGTCGTCGGGGTGGCCTGCGGCACCGGGGGCACCCTCGCGGGGCTGGCGGCCGGACTCGGCCCCGATCGGCGCGCGCTGGGCGTCCCCGTCCTCAAGGGGGGCTTCTTGGACGGCGACATACGGGCCCTGCAGCAGCAGGCCTTCGGCGGCTTGCGCGGCAGCTGGCGCCTCGACGAGCGGTTCCATTTCGGCGGCTACGCCCGCACCACCCCCGAACTCGACTCCTTCGCCGCGGACTTCGAGAGCCGCCACGGCCTGCCGGTCGAGCGGCTCTATGTCGCCAAGTTGTTGTACGGACTTGTTGCCCTCGCCCAGGAGGGCCACTTCACGCCGGGAACCACCGTGGCCGCGGTGATCACGGGTCGGCCCTAGCAATCAGGCGGTCAGGTGGTCAATCGGTCAGCGGGTGACGGAGGCCCGCGGGGCGCGCGGACGGGGTCCCCCCGTCCTCCAGCAGTGAGTGCTCGGGGGCGTCCACCCACACCTCGACGGAGTCCCACCAGACGACCACCGGGGCGTCCTGGGAGGCCGGGTGCTCGGCACTGCCGATCGCGTGCACGTTGTAGCCGACGAGGTAGACGAGCATCACGGCGGTGACCGCCTTGAAGGAGACCCGGGTGCAGGCGCGCATGCCCCGGCCCAGGCTCTGACCCGCGGTCTTCGTCCAGTCGGAGACGTTCTCGGCCCACTGGCCGTAGATCCGAAGCAGCAGCGGAATACCCCGGCCCTGCCGGAGGAGCAGCAGGGTGCACGCGTACTCGGGGGCGAGGAGCACCGTCGCGACGAGCGCGGACAGTTTCGTTCCCGACCAGTCGGCGGTGCCGCCCGCACGCGGTACGACATGCCGCAGGACGAGCCAGAGCACCACGATCGCCGCGATGATCAGCAAGGGGACGCGTATCGGGTAGACGAACCAGGAGAAGACCTCGGTCCACACGTCCACGAGCAGGTTGAAGATCTCGATCATCGAGCCGGCCCCGTCAGTCGTCTTCACGGCGTGGCTGTCCGGCGTCGTCGTCCTTGTCCGGGCCCGGCCCGCGGTCGCGTCGGTCCTCGTACACGCCGTCGTCCTGGCGACGGGCCCTGCGGTCCCGGCGGCGGGACCGGCCCTCGCCGAGCTGGCGGGGTACGTTCGCCGAGGCCGCGGGCGGCAGCTGGGTCGCCGAGCCCGGCAGGGTGTTGCGGATCTGGGTGAGCAGCTCGTTGACCGCGTGGGCCCGTTCGTGTTCCTCGCTCGAGTCCGACCCGGCCACCGCCTTGACGATCTCCAGATGGGCGAGCATCGCCACCCGCTTGTCCTCCCGGAGGTCGCGGTAGAACTCCATGGCGGCCTCGGGGTCCTTGCTGAGCGCCTCGGCCATCAGGCCCATCTCGCCCTCGTTGAGGATCGCGGCCGCGTTGGTGCGCTGCATGCTGCTCAGCGTGCCGGTACGGGTGATGTCCGTGGCCTCGGCGTCGGGCCGCAGGGCGCAGGCGACCTCCAGGACCTCCAGCAGTCCGTCACCGAGGTGCACGGTCCACTGCTCCCGTGCGGCCCAGGACTCGAACTCCCCGACCGCGTCCAGTCCGAAACCGCGTGCGGCGCTGTTCAGCCGCGGCACGACACGGCGCTTGAGGATCTTCGGTACGTCGAAGGGGGCCTGCTCGGCCGCCAGCCGGGCGTCGGCGATGCGCCAGACCACCTCGACCGAGCCCTGGAAGCGCAGCCCCTTGTCCGCGCTCTCGAGTTCCACGTCCAGAGTGGTGCCCAGTTCCCGCAGGTCCACGATCCAGTACTGCCCCTTGGGCCGGAACCAGCCGATGCCGGACGTGGGCACCTCCCCCCTGGGCAGAGGCTGGAGTTGGTTGCCGAGTTGGACCACCGCGCATTCACCGGCTCCCGGGCGCCCCTGGTCCTCGATGTCGCGCGGGCGAGTCACCGGAAAGGGCCCGCGCACCGGCCCGTTGGTCATGGCCACACTGCTCCTGTCGTTCGTGTCGTTGCCGCTCAGCGCAGCGCGTCCAGCTCCTCGAGGGCCAGTTGCGCGGTGTAGGACGGTGTGGACGGCCCTTGGGCGAGCCGCTGCAGGTAATGGTCGAGCCGACGGAAGTCGCTGTCGTTCACGATCAGTTCGTCGATGAGGTCGAGCAGGGCCTCGCGGCACTCGCCGTTGCGGTCGGCCTGCCGGATCCAGGACTCCAGGACGTCGAGCGCATCCCTGGCCGTGGCGTGGTGCGCGAGGGCGGACCGCCAGAGGTCGACGACGTCATCCTCGACCTCCGCGCCGCCGCTCGGGCCCTGGGGACGATCATGGTCCGAGCCGCTCCGTCCGAACAGCCACAGGACCGTGGGCCAGTTCACCGCGTCCGGTCTGCCGTCCGCGCCATGCAGGCGGCAGACCCGTAGGAACGCGGCGAGAAGCTGACCGCGGGAGGGATCGTCGGCGCCGTCGAGCCAGGTGCCCATCGCCTCCAGGACGAGCGTGGAAGGCCCGCTGGTGAACGCGGCTGACAGCCCCACCCTTGTCGACCAGGCCACGCCCACGTCCTTGGTGTCCAGCAACTCGCCGAGCCCCTGGATACCGACGACCGGCTCCACGGGACTCACCGCGAGTCCCCAGGCGAGCGCGGCGGTCATGCGCCGGTACCGGTTGGGGGCCGCGCCCCAGGACTCCACCAGGCCCAGAGCGTGACCGGCGACGGCGGGGTCGCGCACCGCGACGGAGAGCGCGATGGCCGCGGCCACCCGGTCGCGGCCATCGGGCGAGAGGGACCACGGCTGGAGCACCTCCTCCGCGATCTCGACGAAGCTCAGCAGGGACAGCCGGCCCACGCACACCGCCGCGCGCCGCCGGACCGCCGCGTCGGGGTCGTGCACGAGGTCGGAGAGCCAACGCAGCAACTCGAAGCCGTCGTAATCCAGCCACATGGCGTCGATCAGCGCCGGTGCCAGACCCCGCGCGGAGAAGTCCACGACCTCCGCCGGACTGCTGCCGTAGCGGGTGTGCACCGTCCCGGTGGCGGTGACGGCGCGTACCGCTTCGAGCCGTTGTCTGCGGGTGACGGCGAGGAAGGGGCGCGGACGGGCTCCGTCGTGTGCCATCGCCTCGTGGACGACATCGGCCAGCCGGTTCTCCAGGCGGGTGACCGTGGCGTACGGGAACCCGCCGAAGAACGCCACGGCGAGTGCCAGTTCCCGGGGCAGCTCCGGGTTCTTGAGCAGGTCCGCCGCGTCCTGTTTGAGGCGTACGGCGACCTGCGCCATACACTCGGCCACGGTTACCGATCCGTCGGCGGTCCGCGCCAGTTCGCGGGCGGTCCGTGCGATCTCCTTCGGCGTCGGACTGGTCGCGAGCCACCTGGTCACCTCCTCGTGGCCGAGCAGGGTCTCCGCGTGCGAGCGTCGCTGTGCGGGCAGCCGGTGCCGCAGGTGACTGCCCAGCAGACGCGCGCCGTCCGGACGTGCGTCCACCGACACGGTCCACACCGCCGTGTCCGTCGGCGCGGGCGAGTCGTCGTCGACCGTCAGCACCAGGAAGGCGTCCCGGTCGGTGAGGATCTGCGACAGCTTGGACAGGGTGAAGCCGCTCAGGGGGCGGTCCGTCCGCGCCGGCCCGGTCTCCAGGACGTAGGCGCACCCGGCGGCCAGGTCCTGCGCGACGAGGGCGTCCGGATCGGTGCCCGGGTGGAGGAGGCGGCATTGTCCGTCGGGCGGCGCGAGGGTGACGGCCACGGCCGTGGCGAGAAAACGCAGGCCGCTGTGGCGGGGTCCTCGCAGCACCAGGACACGGTGGCGGCGCAGCGTGCCCTCCGCCTCCTGAGCGCAGGACGGACGCACGTAGACCTGCTCCATCTCCATCAGCTCGGCGTCCGTGAGGCGGTACCAGCTGGGGCGGCGGGCGGGGCGCCCGGCCATGTTGAGGATGAACTGGTCGCCGCCCACGATCGACTCGGCCCGCACCCGGCGTCGGAAGGTCATCGACCCGGCGCCGTCGAAGCGGCCCACGTCGTTGTCCAGGTCGGAGCGCAGCCGGTGCATCTCCCCCGGCTCGAACTCTTCCTCGTCGGCACCGGACACCTGGTCGCCGGTCACGCCCGGCCCGCCACTCGCGGGATCGTCGTCCTTCAGGTCGGTCGCGTCGGCGAGGTCCGGGGACTCCGGTGGACTCACCGAATGTTCCACTGCTTGCCGCTGACCACGTTCTTGGCCCGCACCTGCCCGTTGAAGGTGATACCCGGCCAGGGACGCTCGTCGGAGGATGCGGAGGCACCGCCGTCGCGGCTGGGCGCCTGGTCGGCCTGTCGCGTCTGCGAAGGCTCGGGTTTCGGTGCGGGCCGCGAGGTGCGGGCGGCCGGAGTCAGCCAGGTGGCCACCTTCAGTCCACCCTTGACGGTCAGCTCGCCGGGCGTGAAGGCGTCCGGGTCGAGTTCGCCGTGCCCGTGCCGGACAGCGCCGTACCAGATGCTCTCCGACACCGCGAGCACGTACGGCGCGCCGTTCTCGACGAGCTCGGAACGCAGCCGCTCCGCGTCCAGCATCCCGTGCAGCAGGTTGACGTCCGCTCCGTCGGCGTCGCCCCCGTCGGGGGTGGGCACGAGGTATCCGCCGTGCACGACCAGCCGCAGTACGAGCTGAAGCGCCTCGGACGACTGCTTGTTGTGGCGCCGCAGCAGGCCGGGGAGCCGGCCGGTGACCGCTTCCACCACGGGGACCGGAGAGACACCGGGACGGAAGTCGTACCGACCGCCGTCGCCGCGGCTGCGGAGCGCGTACGAGTCCTGGTCGACGCCCTGCTGGCCCAGCGCCTCGGCGATCAGCCTGGTCTGTGCGGCGCGCAGCGTCGGCAGGACGCTGTCGTCACGGGAAGGCCGGGACGAACCCTGGATGTCGAGGCCGAGCATGACGTGATGAACAGGAAAAACACCGGAAGTGGTCAAGCTGCTCGTCCCCCAAGGTCAAGCACCCCAGAACGCCCCGCCCTTGATGGATGAGGCGGCGGATGCGGCACCTCGACGGGGAGAAACCAGAGATTAGCCAGGAAACCGTGCGTCGAGCCAATGGATCATCAGATCATGCCCAAATGATGACAATCAGTAGCGACAGCAGGGTTCCGCCCGCTACCATCGCCCACGCCAACGCGACCCGGAAGGTGACGTACTTCCGCTCGGCGATCACCGCGAGGTCGACCGCGTGCTGCCACGCCTCGGCCCGCGCCCGCCTGCTTTCCCCGCCCGTTTCCGGAGCCGGCTCCGGGTCGCCGGTCCGCCGCGCGAGCGACGGCCAGCCGTACCGTGTCGGCAGGCCCGCCGTCGACTTCGGGGCCAGCGTGCGGAGGATGAACCAGCCCGACATCGCCACCGAGACCATCACCAGATGCGCCAGCACCAGGATCAGGGCTTCCCGGACCGTGTGCGGCGGAGCCATCGTCCGCAGCGGGGCCGCCTGGGTCAGGAGCCCGGCGACCAGGACCCCCAGGCTCGCGGCCAGCAGGCCCGCCTTGGTGTCGGCCGCGACGATCCACGCGCTCACCTGGTTGATGGCGAGCGTGGCGTCCGCCCCCGGCTCACACGCGTCCCCCATCAGGCCCCCCGCCCCCGTCCTGCATACCGGGATCACCGCGTACGGGGATCACCGCCATGACCACATTAGGGGGAAACGACCCTTCTTCACACCGCTTCCCGGTAAGCCGCCGCCTCCTCCAGGTCCAGCCTGCGCAGCAGCGTTCGCAGCATCTCGTCGTCGATGTGGCGGGCGTCGCGAAGCTTGACGAAGACCTCGCGTTCGGCGCCGATCATCTCCCGGGACAGGCGCCGGTAGGCGTCGTCGACGGTCTCACCGGTGAGCGGGTTGACCTGGCCGAGGCGTTCCCAGACCGCGTTGCGGCGCCGCTCCAGGACCGAGCGCAGACGGTCGGCCAGTGGCCCCGGAAGGACGTTGCGCTCGTCGGAGAGGAGGTCGGCCAGGCGTCGCTCCGCGGCCCGGGAGGCCTGCGCCTGGGCGTTTGCCTCCGCGAGGGTCTCGGCCTGCGCGTCCCGGCCGGGGAGCTTCAGGAGACGGACCAGGGAGGGCAGGGTGAGGCCCTGGAGGACCAGGGTCCCGATCACCGTGGTGAAGGTCAGGAAGAGGATGAGGTTGCGCTCGGGGAAGGGGCCGCCGCCGTGCACGGTCAGCGGGATCGAGAAGGCGATGGCCAGGGAGACCACGCCCCGCATGCCCGCCCAGGCTATGACGAACGGCGCCTTCCAGGTCGGGTTGTCCTCACGTTCCCGGATGCGCGCCCACAGCCTGCGGGGCAGGAAGGTCGCCGGATACACCCATACGAAACGGGAGACGACCACCACGAGGAACACGGCGATCGCGTACCAGGCGGCACGACCCCCCTCGTACTCGCCCAGACCCTTGAGGATCACCGGCAGTTGCAGGCCGATCAGGGCGAACACCGCGGACTCCAGGACGAAGGCGACCATCTTCCAGACGGCCTCCTCCTGGAGACGGGTCGCGAAGTCGACCTCCCAGGCGCGATGTCCGAGATAGAGCGCCACGGTCACGACCGCGAGGACACCGGAGGCGTGCACCTGCTCGGCGGCCGCGTACGCGACGAACGGGATCAGCAGGGAAAGGGTGTTCTGCAGCAGCGCCTCCTTCAGGTGGGTGCGCAGCCAGTGGATCGGCACCATGAGCACCAGCCCGAAGCCGACGCCGCCGACCGCCGCGAGCAGGAACTCGCCGATCCCGCCGGCCCAGGTGGTGCCCTCGCCGACCGCCGCCGCCAGGGCCACCCGGTAGGCCGTGATCGCGGTGGCGTCGTTCACCAGCGACTCGCCCTGCAGGATCGTGGTGATCCGGGACGGCAGCCCAACCCGGCGGGCGACCGCCGTGGCCGCGACGGCATCCGGCGGCGCCACCACCGCGCCCAGCACCAGAGCCGCGGTCAGCGGCAGATCCGGCACGATCATGTATGCGGCCCAGCCGACGGCGAAGGTCGCGAAGAGGACGTACCCCACGGACAGCAGCGCCACCGGCCGCAGCTGCGCGCGCAGGTCCAGGTAGGAACTGTCGGCGGCCGACGTGTACAGCAGCGGGGGCAGCACGAGGGGCAGGACGACATGCGGGTCGAGAGTGTACCCGGGGACTCCGGGGACATAGCTGACCGCCAGCCCGGCCGCGACCAGCAGCAGCGGCGCCGGAACCGGGGTACGCCGAGCCGCCGCCGCGACCACGGCACTGCCCGCCACCAGCAACAGCAGTGGCATCACGTCCATGCTTCCCGCCCACCCTCATCCGTCGTCGGGTGCCCGCCCGCGCCTTTTCGCGCGGCCGTCCGCACGACCGTCGTAACCTGGCAATCATGAAACAGTGCACGCATGCCGACGAGCTGCCGCACCCCGAACCCGAGCCGCTGAGCGACACCTGTACGGAGTGCCAGGCGACCGGCACCCATCCGGTGCAGCTGCGACTGTGCCTGACCTGCGGCCACGTCGGCTGCTGCGACTCCTCGCCGGGCCGGCACGCGACGGAGCACCACAAGGACGCCGGACATCCGATCATGCGGACGTTCGAGCCCGGTGAGGCATGGCGGTGGTGCTTCGTCGACCACGTCCTCGTATGACCCCCGGCCCCACCCCCGATCAGGACGGTTCGACCGTCTGACGTCTGGGTACGTCAACCCGGCGCGCGCTCTTCCCAATTGGGCCCGCAGACCCCCTAGCCACGGAGCGTATCCGTGTGTTTACTATGAGTGACAGCAAGGGGCTGGGGTCACGGGGACAGGAAAGTTCAGAGCGCGGTAGCGTCACCGCAGAACCATGTATCGCGTTATCCCGGGGGGCGACCCTCGGCCCCTGTAAAGCTTGTACCACCTTGGAGGTGAGGGTGTCCCAGATCGCAGGCGAGCCCGCGACCCAGGACTTCGTCGAAGTCCGGCTGCCGGCCGCGGGTGCCTACCTGTCGGTGCTGCGTACGGCCACGGCCGGTCTCGCGGCCCGTTTGGACTTCACCCTCGACGAGATCGAGGACCTGCGCATCGCGGTGGACGAGGCGTGCGCGATCCTGCTCCAGCAGGCCGTGCCCGGCTCAGTCCTCAGCTGTGTGTTCCGCCTTGTCGACGACTCGTTGGAGGTCACCGTCTCGGCGCCGACCACCGACGGTCACGCCCCCGCGCGGGACACCTTCGCGTGGACCGTGCTGTCGGCCCTCGCCGGCAAGGTCTCCTCGGCCGTCGACGAGGACAAGACCGTTTCGATCAGCCTCTACAAACAGCGCGGCGCGGGACCCGGGCCGGCGTGAGGAACGGGGACGGGCCGGTGCGGGACGAAGAGCGCGGCACACGGGAGCAGCCCGCCGCCACGGGCACGGGCGGTCCGAGCACATCCCGACGCATGGCGGACGGCATCGACGGCATCCCCGAGCAGGCCCGGCCACACCCGGAGGACGACTCCTCGGAGGCGGGCCTCCTGGAGGACGGGCAGCATGACGGGGAAGGTGCCGTGCAGAGCACGCCTGCGGACGGACGGATCGAGGTCACCCCTGTCCGAGCCGAGGCGAGGGCTCGGGGAAGGGCGACGGGCGGGACGATGAGCGAGCACCAGCGAAACTCCGAGGACGACGCGAAGGTCGCGCAGCGGGTGCAGGCCACCCGGCACGACCATCAGGACCGCAGCGGGGCGCGCGCCAGGTTCGTCGAACTGCGCGGCCTGAAGGAGGGCAGCCCGGAGTACGCGGAGCTGCGCAACCAGCTGGTCCGTATGCACCTGCCGCTCGTCGAGCACCTCGCGCGCCGCTTCCGCAACCGCGGTGAGCCGCTGGACGACCTCACCCAGGTCGCCACCATCGGCCTGATCAAGTCGGTGGACCGTTTCGACCCGGACCGCGGCGTCGAGTTCTCGACGTACGCGACACCGACGGTCGTCGGAGAGATCAAGCGGCACTTCCGCGACAAGGGCTGGGCGGTGCGAGTACCGCGCAGGCTCCAGGAGCTGCGGCTGGCCCTGACCACGGCCACGGCTGAGTTGTCCCAGCAGCACGGCCGCTCCCCGACGGTGCACGAGCTGGCCGAGAAGCTGGCCATCTCGGAGGAGGAGGTCCTGGAGGGGCTGGAGTCCGCCAACGCGTACTCCACGCTGTCCCTGGACGTCCCCGACACCGACGACGAGTCTCCTGCGGTCGCGGACACCCTGGGCGCGGAGGACGAGGCGCTGGAGGGCGTCGAGTACCGCGAGTCCCTCAAGCCGCTGCTGGAGGACCTGCCCCCGCGCGAGAAGCGGATCCTGTTGCTGCGCTTCTTCGGCAACATGACCCAGTCCCAGATCGCGCAGGAGGTCGGCATCTCGCAGATGCACGTCTCGCGGTTGCTGGCCCGCACACTGGCCCAGCTGCGGGAGAAGCTGCTGGTGGAGGAGTAGTCGGCCGCCGGTCGGGGCGACGGGTCGTCGCCGGGCCCGCCACTCCCCCGGACCGGTTACTTGCCGGGTTCCTGCCTACGACCCGGCCCCTTGATCCCGAGGGCCTGGGTCGTTGCGGCGTTCACCAGCAGCACCAGCGCCGCGATCGCGACCACTGCGAGCGCGATCCCCGCCGGGATGGCCACACTGTCCGCCTGGAGCAGGTTGTAGGCAACCGGCAAGGCCATGATCTGCGTGATCACGGCAGGCCCCCGGCTCCAGCCGCGCCGACCGAGGAGCCCGCGCGCGGCGAGCAGCGGCAACAGCGCGAGCACGATCAGAGTGATGCCCCCGGTGACCGCCGACCGCCGATCGTCCGGGTCCCCCGCGAAGCCCTCCACGAGCATCCAGGCGCCACCGACGACCAGGGCCAGCCCCTCCAGCGCGGTCAGCGCCGCCGCGGCGACCAGCCGACCGGGACGGGGACCCTCCGGACCGGCGGATTCCGCTTCGGACGTGGGGTTCTGCTCAGCGCTCACCCCTGAAGAGTAGCTCTCGGCCCGTACGGCCTCGTGGCGAGGTTCACGGCCCGAAGCCTTACTTGATCCCTACCTCGCCCTGTGCCCGGTACCACCCAGTAGGTACGCTGCAACCCATGCGTGCACTTCTCGTGGTCAATCCGGCGGCAACCACCACAAGCGCACGTACGCGCGATGTCCTGATCCACGCGCTCGCGAGCGAGATGAAGCTGGACGCGGTCACCACCGAGTACCGCGGCCACGCACGCGACTTGGCCCGGCACGCCGCGGAGAGCTCGGACGTCGACCTGGTCGTAGCCCTCGGCGGCGACGGCACGGTCAACGAGGTCGTCAACGGCCTCCTGCACGCGGGGCCGGACCCACAGCGCCTGCCCGGTCTCGCGGTGGTCCCCGGTGGATCCACGAACGTGTTCGCCCGCGCCCTGGGCCTGCCCAACGACGCCGTGGAGGCCACCGGCGCCCTGCTGGACGCCCTGAGCGAGGGCAGTGAACGCACCGTGGGCCTGGGGCTGACCTCGGGCACCCCGGGCACGGAGGACGAGGCAATACCGGCGCGCTGGTTCACTTTCAACGCGGGGCTCGGATTCGATGCCGGCGTCGTCGGGCGAGTCGAACAGCAGCGTGAGCGTGGCAGGAAATCCACCCACGCCCTTTATGTGCGCCAGGCCATGCGTCAGTTCTTCGGCGAGGCGCACCGCCGCCAGGGAACCATCACGCTGGAGCGTTCGGGTGCGGACCCGGTGACCGATCTGGTGCTGTCCATAGTGTCAAACACCTCTCCGTGGACCTTCCTGGGTAATCACCCGATGTACGCCTCACCTAAGGCCTCGTTCGATAAAGGCCTCGACGTACTCGGTCTCAGCCGTATGACGGCACCCGCGGTTGCCCGGTATGGCACCCAGTTGCTCACTTCGTCCCCCGAGCGTGGACCCCATGGCAAGCACGCGGTCTCCCTCCACGACATGGACCAGTTCACCTTGCATTCGAAGGTGCCGCTCCCCCTTCAGATGGACGGCGACCACCTAGGGCTCCGTACGAGCGTGACGTTCACAGGCGTTCGCCGTGCACTGCGTGTGATTGTGTGAGCAGAAAGGGCTGAAGTCCTTTCACTCGAACGTTTAGGCCAGGGTCCACCCCATGGAAGTACGGCTGTGACCTAGTCGACACCGAGGAATCAAAAAAAACTTTCCGGTAGGGGTTGTATCCGCCGCTGAGGTTTGCGAGTCTCTACGTGGCGATCGGGACGGCCCGCAACACCAGCCTCCACTGATCACCAGAACCCCTCTTCAAACCACAGGACCACGTCGGCGAAGCCGGCGGTCGGCCCTTCACTTGTTGAGGGATTCGTGAAAGCGTTCACATTCACAAGCAACCCGCACGTAATACCAAGGAGAGGTAGCAGCCATGGACTGGCGTCACAACGCCGTTTGCCGCGAGGAAGACCCCGAGCTCTTCTTCCCCATCGGCAACACCGGTCCTGCGCTGCTGCAGATCGAGGAAGCCAAGGCCGTCTGCCGCCGCTGCCCCGTCATGGAGCAGTGCCTGCAGTGGGCGCTCGAGTCCGGCCAGGACTCCGGCGTCTGGGGTGGTCTCAGCGAGGACGAGCGCCGCGCCATGAAGCGCCGCGCCGCCCGCAACCGGGCCCGTCAGGCAACCGCCTGACACACCCGCCCCGCGACAGCCTGGCTTGGCGGCGCGTACAGCGAGTACGCATCTCCCGCTCCCGAGCCGCAGCGCGCAGTACCCCCGATGCGCAGCGAATGCTGGCAACGAGCATGATGAGCCCCGGACCCCTGAACGGTCCGGGGCTCTTTGCTGTGCGCATGGGCCCCGCCGCGGTGACCGGCCCCGCTGTACTCACGGGGTCTTGCGCGTCCCTACGGCGTCACTTGTTCGCCCGCACCGGGATGTCCAGGATCACCCGGGTTCCCCGCCCCGGCGCCGGGACCATGTCGAAGGTGCCGCCCAACTCGCCCTCCACCAGCGTCCGTACGATCTGCAGGCCGAGGTTGCCTGCGGTGTGCGGGTCGAAGGCCTCGGGCAGGCCGACACCGTCGTCCTGGACGGTGACCAGCAGTCGGGCCTCCTTGGCGGTGCCGCCGCGGACGGCCGAGACCTCGACGGTGCCGGTCTCCCCCTCGACGAAGCCGTGTTCCAGGGCGTTCTGGAGGATCTCGGTCAGGACCATCGACAGGGGGGTGGCGACCTCCGCGTCCAGGATGCCGAAGCGGCCGGTGCGCCGACCGGTCACCTTGCCCGGGGAGATCTCGGCCACCATCGCGAGGACCCGGTCGGCGATCTCGTCGAACTCCACGCGCTCGTCCAGGTTCTGGGACAGCGTCTCGTGCACGATCGCGATCGAACCGACCCGGCGTACCGCCTCCTCGAGGGCTTCGCGGCCACGGTCGGACTCGATCCGCCGGGCCTGGAGCCGCAGCAGGGCGGCCACCGTCTGGAGGTTGTTCTTCACCCGGTGGTGGATCTCCCGGATGGTCGCGTCCTTGGTGATCAACTCACGCTCGCGGCGGCGCAGTTCGGTGACATCGCGGAGCAGGACCAGAGAACCGATGCGCGTGCCCTTGGGCTTGAGCGGGATCGCACGGAACTGGATCACACCATCGTCGGACTCGATCTCGAACTCCCGTGGCGCCCAGCCGCTGGCCACCTTGGCGAGCGCCTCGTCCACCGGTCCATGGGTCGGGGCGAGTTCGGCGGTGGTCTTGCCGAGGTGCTGACCGACCAGGTCGGAGGCGAGCCCGAGGCGATGGTAGGCGGACAGCGCGTTCGGCGAGGCGTACTGGACGAGACCGTCCGCGTCGAGGCGGATCAGGCCGTCACCCACGCGGGGCGAGGCGTCCATGTCGACCTGCTGGTTCGCGAACGGGAAGGCGCCGGCCGCGATCATCTGCGCGAGGTCCGAGGCGCTCTGGAGATACGTCAGCTCCAGACGGCTCGGGGTACGCACGGTCAGGAGGTTGGTGTTACGTGCGATGACCCCGAGGACGCGCCCTTCCCGTCGCACCGGGATGGACTCGATCCGGACGGGGACCTCTTCGCGCCACTCCGGATCGCCCTCGCGCACGATCCTGCCCTCGTCGAGGGCGAGGTCCAGCATCGGTCGACGCCCACGCGGGACGAGGTGGCCGACCATGTCGTCCTGGTACGAGGTCGGGCCGGTGTTGGGGCGCATCTGGGCGACCGAGACGTAGCGCGTGCCGTCGCGGGTGGGGACCCACAGGACCAGGTCGGCGAAGGAGAGGTCGGAGAGCAGCTGCCACTCCGAGACCAGCAGGTGGAGCCACTCGAGGTCGGAGTCGTCGAGGGCCGTGTGCTGGCGTACGAGTTCGTTCATGGAGGGCACGTGTGCGAGCGTACCTGGCGGTACGGACATGTCCGGAAGCAGCCGCCGCAGGCCCCGGAAACACCCGCGGGCCGCGGCGCCTGAGAGGGACCCTCAACCCTCCCGGCACCGCAGCCCGGAGCAATATCGGCCGTGGGGTGTGCGGTCCCGGTCGGCCGAAGGACGAGGATCCGGGGCAGTCAGGGCAGAGAGCTCCGGTTCCTCGGTCCCGTCCTCCTGTGCGGGGAGGACGGAAGTCTGTTCGTTTTCAGTTGTCTCTACGCATTGTGGACTAGACCACTACGTGTGTCCATGCGTTGGAGGCTGTTTGTTGTTGGGACTTTTCCGCCGCATTCGCACCAGCGGAACCGGCCGGACGTCACTGGCCGGACATCACTGGCCGGATGCGCTCCGTCGGACGAGACCTGGTCGGACGTCCCGGCAACCACCACGCAGCCTAACGCGCGACGGTTCAGGTGTGAGGCCAGATGGCCATGGCAATTTCCACCAGCGCCTCCAACTCGGCCCGGCTCGCGCCGTCGCGCGCCTGCTGGGACATGCCCTGGATCATCGCGCCGGTGTGCCGGGCGAGGGCGGCGGCGTCCGTACCGGCCGGCAGGGCGCCGGCGGCGATGTCGGCCCTGACGCGGCTCTCGAACGCGGCGATGTTGGCATTGCGCCGCTCACGCAGGGAGTCCTCCACCTCGCGGGTCGTGCAGTTGATCGCCGCGTGGATGACGAGGCAACCGAACGGATGGGCGGGGTCCGTGTACTCGGCGGCGGCCTCGCGCAGGGTGCGCTCGACGGCGGCACGGGCCGTGGGCTCCTCGGCGAGAGCGCGGTCACCGAACGAGCCGTACCTGGTGCCGTACTCCCGGACGACCTCCTCGAACAGTGAGCGCTTGTCGCCGAAGGCCGCGTAGAGGCTCGGGGCGCCGATGTCCATCACGCGGGTGAGGTCGGAGACGGAGGTGGCCTCGTAACCGTGCTCCCAGAAGGCCAGGAGCGCCTTCTCCAGCGCGGTCTCGCGATCGAAGGAGCGGGGGCGGCCACGCGGCTTCGACGCCTGTCCGACCTGCGGCTTCGTGTCCTCGCTGCGCACCATGGAGTGAATTGTATAGCGGGTGCTAGAGAAATGATCGACGCGTGCTGTACGGTTTTTCTGTAGCGACCGCTAGGGAAATACGAAGGGGGCGCCGAGATGGGCGTGCTTGCTGGCAGGACAGCTCTGGTCACCGGGGCGAGCAGGGGCATCGGGCGGGGGATCGCCGAGCGGCTGGGGCGCGAGGGCGCCCGGGTGGCGGTGCACTACGGCAGGAACGAGACGGCGGCGAAGGAGACGGTCGACACCATCGAGGCTGCGGGCGGCTCGGCCTTCACCATCGGGGCCGAACTGGGACTACCGGGTGACACGGAGGCCCTGTGGCAGGAGTTCGACCGGCACGCGGACGGGCTGGACATCCTGGTGAACAACGCCGGCATCGGGAACACCCCACCCATCGAGGAGATCGGGGAAGAGGAGTACGACCGGGTCTTCGCGGTCAATGTGAAGGCGCCGTTCTTCCTCGTCAAGCACGGCATGAGCCGCCTGCGCGACGGCGGGCGGGTCATCAATGTCTCGTCGGGACTCTCCCGGACCGCGGTGATGCCGAACAACATGGCGTACGCGATGACCAAGGGCGCGCTGGACGTGCTCTCCCGTGATCTGTCCAAGGTGCTGGGCCCCCGGAACATCACGGTGAACTCGGTGGCGCCGGGGATCATCGCAACCGACAACACCTATGAGTTGCTGCACAGGAGCGAGGACGCCTGGGCGGAGGCGGCGGCGATATCGGCGCTGGGCAGGGTGGGCGAGGCGACCGACGTCGCGGAGGTGGTGGCCTTCCTGGCATCGGACGGGGGCAGGTGGGTCACGGGCAGCTGGGTGGATGCGACGGGCGGTTCACTGACCTAGCCGGCACGGGATTCCACGGGGCACGGCTCCCTGATGCGGGCTCCGCGGGCCCGGGTCCGCCACCCTGGGCCGGAGGGGCGGACTCTGTTAGATTGGTCTAAACCACACACTCCCGGTTCCCCCGTCGAGTCCCCTCTGTTCAGACCGTCTCTTCAGATCGGCAGGCCAGCGTGGAAGTTGTCATCGTCCCGGACGCCAAGGCGGGTGGCGAGCTCATCGCCGAGGCCATGGCACGGCTGCTCCGGAGCAAGCCCGCCGCCCTGCTCGGCGTGGCCACCGGTTCGACACCGCTGCCCATCTACGAGGCACTCGCGGCAAAGGCCCGCTCCGGCACCGTGGACGCCTCGCGGGCCCGGATCGCGCAGCTCGACGAGTACGTGGGGCTGCCCGCCGAGCATCCGGAGTCGTACCGGTCGGTGCTGCGGCGCGAGGTGCTGGAGCCGCTCGGGATAGGGATGGGCGCGTTCATGGGGCCCGACGGCACCGCGGAGGACGTGCAGGGGGCGTGCGAGGCGTACGACAGGGAGCTGACCGAGGCCGGCGGGGTGGACCTGCAACTGCTGGGGATCGGGACCGACGGTCACATCGGGTTCAACGAACCGTGCTCGTCGCTGGCTTCCCGGACCCGGATCAAAACGCTGACCGAGCAGACACGAGTGGACAACGCGCGCTTCTTCGACGGCGATATCGAGCAGGTGCCGCACCACGTGATCACCCAGGGCATCGGAACGATCCTGGAGGCGCGACACCTGGTACTCCTCGCGACCGGCGAGGGCAAGGCGGACGCGGTCGCGGCGACCGTGGAGGGGCCGGTCGCCGCGGTGTGCCCCGCCTCGGCACTCCAGCTCCATCCGCACGCCACGGTCGTGGTCGACGACGCCGCGGCGTCCAAGCTGAAACTGGCGGGGTACTTCCGGCACACGTTCGCCAACAAGCCTGACTGGCAGGGGATTTAGGCGGATCGGGGGTTGGGCCGGAGTCCAACACCTGACATCACCGGCCCTCGGCTCCCGGCTCCCTCAGGCGGTGGGCTCTGCGGCCATTGGGCTTTGCGCCGGTGGACTTTGAGGCCATTGGGCTTCAGGGCGCCGCGTGAATCTCGTCCTCCGTCGCGTCGTCCTGAGCGGTCAGGCCGGCCACCCACAGCGGCATCAGCCAGTGGACGACGAGGACGGCAATGAGGACGGTCGCCGCATAGGCCCTGGCTGCGTCGCCCTCGGCGGCATCCGCCGCGAGGAGGCCTGCGACGGCCAGGGCCAGCAGCAGGGTGGTGATCCGGTGGGACCGGGCCATGACCCGGCTGCGTTCGACCGACTGCCGCTCGTCCAGTGCACGTTCGCGCAGTTCCAGCAACCCACGTGTGGCGCCATTGAGGGCCCCCGTCGCGACCATCCACGGCAGCATCAGCACGGCCATCACAACGACGGCCCACATCTGCTGCGCTTTCGCGAGACAGAAGTGGATCATCAGTCCCCCGATGGCCGCGGTGAGCGTGACATGTGCGGCGACCGCCAGGCGTCGGCGGAGCGCCGTGGCGTACAGCGGCCGCCCTCTTGGGTCGTTCATCAGCCGCAGCATGCTCCGGTCGTAGCGGGTCATGCGAGTCGTCGTCATGGCTGTTTCCTCCCGTAGACCTCATCCGTGAGCGGCCGGAACGGTTCGAGGGAGAACAGCGCCTCCACCGGCAGTCCGAAGAACTTCGCGATCTTCAGAGCCAGGTCGAGGCTCGGGTTGTACTGCCCCCGCTCGATGTAGCCGATGGTCTGGTAATGCGCCCCGACGGCCTCGGCAAGACGCTGGCGCGACACCTTCCGCTCGGCGCGCACCACCGCCAACCTGTTGTGCACCTGCTCGCTCATGTATAAGAAGTACTACATTCGAGGGGAGGGCTGCAACGCCGAATGACACCGCGTTCCGTACTGCGCCGGTCAGCCACGCGACCGCGGAACCGCCTACGTCACCTATTCGGTGCTACATCCCTCTACGCCCGGCTCTACTCCTGCGACGACCTCCGCCGCTGCTCGGCCGCAGACGCGGGCCGCCCCATGGGTGGCGATGTGGAGGGAGCCCCGGGGGGCGGCCTGAGGCAGACCCATCTCGACGACGATCGTGTCGGGGCGGGCGGCCAGCAGGGTGTCGAGGGCCGCGGCCATCCAGGGATGACGGTGTTCGTCTCGGACGACGGCCACGATGCGGCGTCCGTCCGCCGCCTCCAGGGCGGCCGGGCCGGCGTGCTCGTTGGTGAAGATGCCCGTCTCCGTGCCGGGGAACAGACGGACCAGCTCCGCGGCCACGCCCCAGGGGGTCTCGTGGCCCACTGCGATGTTGGCCATCGGGGTGAGCGCGGCGACGTACGGGGGCTCGGTGAGCGGGGTGAACTTCTCAGCGCCGGTGAGGCGCAGGGCGCGGCGGGCAGCGCGGAGACCGACGTCGTCGACGGCGGCCTTCGCGGAGACCGGGGAAGCCGGCGAAGAGGGGGAAGCAGGGGAAGCAGGGAGGACCGGAGAGCCTTGCGAGGTAGTAGAGGAGGTCGGCGAGGCTTGGGGCGTCGAGGAGGTCGGGGAAGCCGGGGAGGCCGAAGGGGAGGGGAAAGTCGGCGAGACCGGGGAGGTGCCGAAGGGTTGGGGGGACGGCGCGATCCGCGAGGTCTCCTTCTCGTCCCCCCGTCCGCTCGTCGAGGCCGTCCAGCGGGCCAAGGCCCGGACGCGGTCCGCGGCGTCCGCCAGTCGTTCCTCGGGGAGTTCGCCGGAGCGGACGGCGGTGACGAGGGCGTCGCGGAGGCGGCGTACCGTCTCGTCGTCGGCCAGGCCGCCGCCCACGCAGATGGCGTCGGCGCCGGACGCGAGGGCGAGGACGCTGCCGCGTTCGATGCCGTAGGTGCCGGCGATGGCCTGCATCTCCATGCCGTCGGTGACGATGAGGCCGTCGTAGCCGAGTTCGCCGCGCAGCAGGTCGGTGAGGACCCGGCGGGACAGGGTGGCGGGACGTTCCGGGTCCAGGGCCGGGACCAGGATGTGAGCGGTCATCACCGCTCGGGTACCGGCGGCGATCGCCGCGCGGAACGGGGCGAGTTCACGATCGTGCAGCACGGGGGTGTCCGCGTCGATACGGGGCAGCGCGTGGTGGGAGTCGATCGCCGTGTCGCCGTGGCCGGGGAAGTGCTTGGTGCAGGCGGCGACTCCGGCGGCCTGGAGGCCGGTGACATAGGCGGCGGTGTGCCGGGCGACCAGGTCGGGGGCGGCGCCGAAGGAGCGCACGCCGATCACCGGGTTGCCCGGGTTCGAGTTCACGTCGGCCGAGGGCGCCCAGTTGAAGTTCACGCCGCAGGCCGCGAGGCGACGGCCGAGTTCGAACGCCACCTCCCGGGTCAGTTCCACGTCGTCCACCGCGCCCAGCGCGTGGTTGCCGGGGAAGCTGGAGCCCGTGCGCACCTCCAGGCGGGTCACGTCTCCGCCCTCCTCGTCGATCGCGACCAGTACGTCGTCACGTTCGGCGCGCAACTGCGCGGTGAGCGCCGCCAGTTGGTCGGGCGAGTCGATGTTGCGGCCGAACAGGCCGACCGAGGCCAGGCCCTCGCCGAGGCGGCGCAGCAGCCAGTCGGGGGCTGTGGTGCCCGTGAAGCCGGGCTGGAGGACGGTGAGGGCGTCTCGCGTCAGGGTGTCGGTACCGGCGAATGTCGTCATCGGTTGGGGTTATCCCTTCACGGCACCCGCGGTCAGACCCGCGGCCATCTTGCGCTGAACGAGGAGGAAGAGGACCACGATCGGCACGGCCATCATGGTGGATCCGGCCATCATCGGGGCGTATTCGGTGCCGTGCTTGGTGGTGAAGTTGCCGAGCCAGACGGTCGCGGTCTGGTTCTTCTGGCTGAGCAGCATGAGTGCGTACAGGTACTCGTTCCAGGCCTGGATGAAGCCGTAGACCGAGGTGGCGACCATGCCGGGGGCCAGGAGGGGGAAGACGACGCGAATGAAGGCGCCGGTGCGGGAGCAGCCGTCGACCATCGCCGCCTCCTCCAGTTCCCGGGGGATGTTGACGATGAAGCCGCGCAGCGTCCACACCGTGAAGGGGAGGATGAAGGTCAGGTAGGTGATGATCAGACCGGAGAGCTTGTCGTACTGGTCCAGGTCGTTGAGCAGCAGGAACACCGGGATGATCATGGCAACGAGCGGGATCATCTGGACCGCGAGGATGCCCACGATCACGATCTTGCGTCCGCGGAAGGCGAACCGGGAGATGGCGAGCGCGGCCAGCATGCCGACGACCATGCCGATCACGACCACGGTGAGCGACACGATCAGGCTGCGGCCGACAGGGCCCCAGAAGTCCGCGATGTCGAGCGCGCGGCTGAAGTTGGACAGGGTCAGCCCCGTCGGCAGCAGGCTCGGGTCCGGGTCGATGGCGTCCTTGGCCGGCTTGAACGCCGTGTTCAGCATCCAGTAGACGGGGAAGCCCGCGGTGACGAAGACGAGGAGGCCGAGAAGGTTCCAGCCGGCCTTCGACTTCCGGCGCACGGGAGTCGGCCCGCCAGTCGTCAGCGTGCTCATTCGACCTCTCCGATCTTCAGCATCTGTCGCATGTAGACGGCGACGACACCGAGCAGCAACAGCACGGTGAGCAGGGCGATCGCCGAGCCCTGGGCGTAGTCGTTGACCACGAAGGCGCGATCGTACGAATAGGTGGTGAGAAGTTGGAACTCGGGCTCCGGGTGGCCGTTGCGCATCACGAAGACCTGCGGGAAGACGCCCATGTCCCAGATGACCGAGAGGGTCGTGAGCATCACGACGATCGGTTTGAGGATGGGCAGGGTGACATGGCGGAAGACGCCCCAGGCGTCCGCGCCGTCCAGCCGGGCCGCCTCCTCCAGTTCCTTCGGGACCTGGGTGAGACCCGCGCTCAACGTGATCACCACGAAGGGGATGGCTCCCCAGACCACCAGCAGCATGATCACGGCCAGGCCCTGCGGCCCGCTGGCGAACCAGTTGTGGCCGATCATCTCCACCCCGGGCAGCTTGCTCAGCAGCGCGTTGAGGATGCCGTAGTCAGCGTCGAACAGCCATTTGAAGACCGTGGTGGCGACGATGATCGGCATGCCCCAGCTGGCCACCAGCGCGATGTTGACCAGCGTCTTCACCCAGCCGGAGACCCGCTGGAGCAGCAGGGCGATCAGCATGCCGGCGACCATGGTGAAGATCACGCTGCCGGCCGCGAAGACGATCGTCCGGACGACGACCGCCCAGAACTCGCCGTCCCCCAGCACCTCGGCGAAGTTGTCGAACCCGACCGACTCGGCCGGCTGGAAGCCCCACAGCTGGGACTGCCCGAACTTCTGGAAGGAGATGGTGACCAAACGGACCAGCGGATAGCCGAGGACCAATGCCAGGATCAGCAGGCAGGGCGCGAGCAGCAGCCAGGGGGTGCCCGACCCACCGGAACTCCGCCCGCGGGGTGACGTGTTCGCCTCGGTCGGCGGTGGCGGTGCCTGCCGCGGCGGCGCCTTGGCGGGGGTGGTCGTGTCGGCGCTCATCCGTGCTCTCCTCAGCGGTCCCTCAGGTCGTACGAAGGCGAAGTCCCGCACGCTCACGTGCGGACCAGGCCCGCGGAGCCGTACGAGAGGCGGGGCCCCGCCGTTGGTGACGGGGCCCTACCGGTGGTCACTTGACGTTGATGACCTTGTCGATCGCGGTGTCCGCTTCCTTCGCGGCGGCCTCGACCGACTTCTTGCCCGTGCCGATCTCCTGCAGCATGTTCTGCAGGATCTGGGCCTTCTCGACCTGGCCCCAGCCCGGTGCCATCGGGACGAACCAGTTGGACTCGGCCGCGGTGGCCGGAACCGCCGTGGCCGGGTCCTTCTTGAGCGTGGCGAGGTCGGTCTTGTTGTTGGGCAGGTTGCCCTTGGCGATCAGGCCCTTCTGGCCCGAGGGACCGGTGAACGCGTTGATCCACTCGGCGGCGAGGGCCTGCGCCTTCGACTTCACCGGAACGGCGAGGTCCGAACCGCCCAGGAAGACGGGGAGGTTCTTGCCGGACGGGCCGGGCATCACGAAGTTCTGGAGGTTGCCCTTGAGCTTGCCGGTCTTGTCGTTCTTCGGGTCCTCGGAGGTCGCGCCCTCCCAGGCCGCGCCGAAGATCATGCCGGACTTGCCCTGACCGTAGACGATGTAGCGGTCGGACTCGTCCTTGGTCTTGTCGCCGTGCATGTACTTGTCGACGACGTTCTTGAACTCGGTGAGGCCCTTGACGGACTCGGGCGAGGAGAGGTTGGCCTTCCACTGGCCGCCCGAGTCGACCGCGATGGAACCGCCGGCGTCGTAGACGAAGGACATGGCCGCGTACCAGTCACGGGTGGGCTGGTACCAGGCGCTGAACTTGTCGCCCTCCTTCTTCTGGACCTTGTCCAGGGCGGCGGTCAGCTCGGCGTACGTCTTGGGGACGGACTTGACGCCCGCCGAGGCGAACAGGTCCTTGCGCCAGTTGGCGACGCGGCCGCCGGCGTAGTAGGGGACGCCGTACGTCTTGCCGTCGTAGGTCACCGAGGCCTTGAGGCCGTCCAGCCAGCCGGAGGAGTTGGTGAACTTCGCCGGGTCGAGGGGGGCGAAGGCGCCCTTGACCATGTAGCCGAGCATCTCGGTGTTGCCCATCTCGACGACGTCGGGGGCCTTGTCGGTGGCGAGGACCGCGTCAAGCTTGGTGTTCTTGTCGGGCCAGCCGTAGTACTCGTGGTTGATCTTGATGCCGGGGTGCGCCTTCGTGACCGCGGCGTCGGCGGCCTTGACCAGCTGGGGCCAGTTGTTCTGCGCGTCGACGGTGAGCCAGACGGTCAGCTCCTTGGCGTCCGCGCCGCTCTTGTCCGAGCCACCGCTGCCGCTGTCGTCCCCGCACGCCGCGATGGAGACCATCATGCCCGCGATACCGATCGCGGCTATCAGCTTGCGCTTCACGCCACCCTCCTCAGGGATGCCACAAACCCCCCTGCTCCCACGTAGCCCATGGGCCAGGACCTGGACCAGTGGTGTAGACCAGTGGGCAGAGCTTGGCTCAGACCAATAAGGCTGTCAAGGGTGCGCGAGTCGGCTCTCACCAGCCGTTATGCGACCTACATATGCAGGAACCTTTAAGTAAGAAGCCCTCAAAAATCGCCGCCCCGATCGGGCGAATCGGGTAGACCACTTCACGCACCCCACGAGCCTGTGCGGTGGACTAGACCAGCGGGGTCCGTGGAGGTATACAGAAGGGATCACGCAGCGTGCGGAGAAAGTGCGCGCGCGGCCGTGTCACGATGTGCGCCACCAGGAGCCGGGAAGGCAGAACATGAGCACCGACGTCAGCAGTGCGGAGAACGAGGGTGGGGCTACCGTCCGTACCGCGCGCGTGCCCAAGTACTACCGCCTGAAGAAGCATCTGCTCGACATGACCCAGACGCAGTCGCCCGGCACACCCGTGCCTCCCGAGCGCACCCTGGCCGCCGAGTTCGACACCTCGCGCACCACCGTGCGCCAGGCCCTTCAGGAACTGGTCGTCGAAGGGCGCCTGGAGCGCATCCAGGGCAAGGGCACGTTCGTCGCCAAGCCGAAGGTCTCGCAGGCGCTCCAACTCACCTCGTACACCGAGGACATGCGCGCCCAGGGCCTCGAACCCACCTCCCAACTGCTGGACATCGGCTACATCACCGCCGACGACCGGCTCGCCGGTCTCCTCGACATCACGGCCGGCGGACGGGTGCTGCGCATCGAGCGCCTGCGCATGGCCAACGGCGAGCCGATGGCCATCGAGACGACCCACCTGAGCGCGAAGCGTTTCCCGGCCCTGCGCAGGTCACTGGTCAAGTACACGTCCCTCTACACCGCGCTCGCCGAGGTGTACGACGTCCATCTCGCCGAGGCCGAGGAGACCATCGAGACCTCGCTGGCCACCCCGCGCGAGGCAGGCCTGCTCGGCACCGACGTGGGCCTGCCCATGCTGATGCTGTCCCGGCACTCGCTGGACGGGACGAGTCAGCCGGTGGAGTGGGTGCGGTCCGTCTACCGCGGGGACCGCTACAAGTTCGTGGCGCGTCTGAAGCGCCCGCAGGACTGACGCCACGGCGGGAGGACACGCGGCGAAACCCAACCACCCCTGGCCGGCAGCCATTACGGACGCCCGCTGTTGACGGCTTACACGGAACCGACACATACCGGTATGCGGACGAGGGGTTCCATATCTGCGACACCGTGACCTAGATTGCCTGCGCATTACACAGGTGATCACAGGTGCTCAGCGAGGGGACGGAGTCGCCCGATGTCGAACGATCCGGAAGTGAGCAGAACGGTGGTGACACCCACACGGGTCGTCATCGCCCTCTGCCTCGTCGCGCCCTTCGTGGCGATGCTGTGGGTGGGGTCGTACGCCAAGACTGACCCCGCCTTCATCGGCATCCCGTTCTTCTACTGGTACCAGATGGCGTGGGTGCTGATCTCCACCGCGCTGACGGTGACCGCCTACAAGCTGTGGCAGCGTGACCAGCGCGCCCGCTCGACTCAGCAGGGCGGTGCGTCGAAGTGAACGACGGCGTGAACGGCGTCGCACTCGCCGTCTTCATCTTCTTCTTCCTGGCCGTCACGGTGATGGGCTTCCTCGCCGCACGCTGGCGCAGGGCCGACGACGAGCACAGCCTCGACGAGTGGGGCCTGGGCGGACGCTCCTTCGGCACCTGGATCACCTGGTTCCTGCTCGGCGGTGACCTGTACACGGCGTACACCTTCGTGGCCGTCCCGGCGGCGATCTACGCGGCGGGCGCGGCGGGCTTCTTCGCGGTGCCCTACACGATCCTGGTGTATCCGCTGATCTTCACCTTCCTGCCCCGCCTGTGGTCGGTGTCCCACAAGCACGGATACGTGACCACGTCGGACTTCGTGCGCGGTCGCTTCGGCTCGAAGGGGCTCTCGCTGGCGGTGGCCGTGACCGGCATCCTCGCCACGATGCCGTACATCGCGCTCCAGTTGGTCGGCATCCAGGCGGTGCTGGACGTGATGGGCGTCGGTGGCGGCGAGAACACCAACTGGTTCGTCAAGGACCTGCCGCTGCTGATCGCGTTCGGTGTGCTGGCGGCGTACACGTACTCGTCGGGGCTGCGTGCCCCCGCCCTCATCGCCTTCGTCAAGGACACGCTGATCTACATCGTCATCGCGGTGGCGATCATCTACATCCCGATCAAGCTGGGCGGCTTCGACGACATCTTCGCCAAGGCCGGTGACGCCTTCGCGCAGACGAACCCGGCGACGGGTAAACCGCGCGGCGCCCTGGCCCCGGCCGAGGCCGGCCAGTGGACGTACGCCACGCTCGCGTTGGGCTCCGCGCTGGCGCTCTTCATGTACCCGCACTCGATCACGGCGACGCTGTCCTCGCGCAGCCGTGAGGTGATCCGCCGCAACACCACGATCCTGCCGCTGTACTCGCTGATGCTGGGCCTGCTCGCCCTGCTGGGCTTCATGGCGATCGCGGCCGGGATCAAGGTCACCAACGGCCAGTTGGCGATCCCCCAGCTCTTCGAGGACATGTTCCCGGACTGGTTCGCGGGCGTGGCCTTCGCGGCGATCGGCATCGGCGCACTGGTCCCGGCGGCGATCATGTCGATCGCGGCGGCGAACCTCTTCACCCGCAACATCTACAAGGACTTCATCAAGCCGGACGCGACACCGAAGGAGGAGACGCGGGTCTCCAAGCTGGTCTCGCTGCTGGTGAAGGTGGGCGCTCTGGCCTTCGTCCTGACCATGGACAAGACGGTCGCCATCAACTTCCAGCTCCTCGGCGGCATCTGGATCCTGCAGACCTTCCCGGCGCTGGTCGGCGGCCTGTTCACCCGCTGGTTCCACCGCTGGGCGCTGCTCGCCGGCTGGGCGGTCGGCATGGTGTACGGGACGGTCGCCGCGTACGGGGTCGCCTCGCCGACGCAGAAGCACTTCGGCGGCTCGGCCAAGGAGATCCCCGGCATCGGGGAGATCGGCTACATCGGCCTGACGGCGTTCGTCCTGAACGTCGTCGTCACGGTGGTCCTCACCTTCGTCCTGAAGGCCCTCAAGGCCCCGGACGGCATCGACGAGACCTCCCCGCAGGACTACACGGCCGACGCCGGCGACCCGGGCGTCGAGACGGAACTGCCGCCGGCGACCTCGGGCGCGACCCACTAGCCGGGCCCAAGGCGTACGGAACCGCGCCGAGTCACGGCTCCGCGGTCGTGACCGAGAACAACCAGCCAACCCGCAACGGGCCGCCGAAACGCAAGAACAACGGCGGCCCGTTGCCGTACCCGCCGGATCACTTGACGTGTGCGGCGATGGTCCGTGCGCACTCCATCGCTTCGGTATGCGTGGTGTTCACCTCCAGGTCATAGGCCACGCCCTGGTGAACCACATCCGCCTGCGAGGCAGCCATCCCGATGGTCCGATCGCCTCGGGCGACCTCACGGCCTGCGGCAACCACACCGTCGCACCTGACGCCGACCCACAGAACACGCCGTTCACCCAAGGCCTTCTGCCAACGCTGCTGTGAGTAGGCCCCGCCGAGGAAGACCTCATCGACGATGATCCGGGCGCCGGCACGGGCCATCGCGGCGATCCCCTCGATCCACGCTGCTTCCAGCGTTCGGAAATCCGGACCGATGATCACCTCTCCGTCCGCGGCGAACTCGATCCCGCCGTCGGACGTCCGCATGGACACTGGCATCGCGTCAACGAGCGTGTCTGTCCCGAGAGCCAGCCACGGATCCGGCAGCACCGCTTGCAGACACCGGATGATCCCGGACTTCCCCGAGCTGGAACCACCGTTGAGAACGATCACCTGAGTCATCACCGCGCCACAGTAGAGGCACCGAGGCAACGCTTGAAACGGATCCGTCAAGGAGCGGCGAACGTTGTCCGTAGGGGCACTAGTTGTATTGATCACGAGCGTTGTTAACGCGGGTCGGACTTGATCGTGGCGAAGGCCCCCGTGTGTGGTGGAGGTGTCGAATCTTCACCGCACGGAGGCCTTCGTGTCCCACCGTAATGCCCGGCTGACCGTTCACGGCAGGCGACTGCTCGTCGAGCGTGTCCGCTCCGGCCGTCCTGTGGCCCATGTCGCCGCCGAGATGGGCGTCTCCCGTCCCACAGCCCACAAGTGGATCGGGCGCTGGCGGTCCGAGGGCGAGAGCGGACTCATCGACCGTTCCAGCCGCCCCCGCAGCACACCGCACCGGACCGCAGCCGCCACCGAGGCGCATGTCTGCAGGCTGCGACAGGACCGCAAACTCGGTCCGGCACGCATCGGACCGATCCTGGGCCTGCCCGCCTCGACCGTGCACCGCATCCTGGTCCGATACGGCCTCAACCGCCTGACCTTCCTGGACCGGCCCACCGGCCAGGTCATCCGCCGCTACGAACGCGACCGCCCCGGCGAGATGGTCCACGTGGACGTCAAGAAGCTCGGCCGGATCCCCGACGGCGGCGGCCACACCATGGGCTTCGACTACGTCCACTCCGCCGTCGACGACCACAGCCGCCTGGCCTACAGCGAGATCCACGGCGACGAGAGGGCCGACACCTGCGCCGGCTTCCTGCGGCGGGCCGCAGCATTCTTCGCCGCATCGGGTATCGACCGCATCGAGCGTGTCCTGACCGACAACGCCTGGCCCTACCGCAAGAGCTTTGCCTGGCGGCAGGCGCTGGCCGACCTCGGCGCGACCGGCAAGCTCACCCGCGCCTGCCGTCCGCAGACCAATGGCAAGGTCGAACGCTTCAACCGCACCCTGCTCGAGGAGTGGGCCTACCTGCGGCCCTACACCAGCAACACCGAACGCGCCGAGGCCCTGGCAGACTTCCTGCACGCCTACAACCACCATCGCTGCCACACCGCACTCGGCGGCCAGCCACCGATCAGCCGTGTGAACAACGCTGCGGGTCAATACAACTAGTCCCTCGTACGGCCGGCCATCGCGTTCCAGAAGTCGTCCAGTTCCCGCACCCGCATGCTGACCCACTGGGGCGTCTTGCGATGCAGCAGCCGGGGGAAGCACCGCCGCACCCGGCCGGGCAGCAGGGCCTGCTGCTGTCGGCAGAACGGCTCGCGTATCTCGCCCCGGGGCACACACCCTCGGGGCGGGTACGGGCAGAGCTGGAACTTGCAGTCGGGCAGGCAGGAGCTGCCCGGCGCGGGCGGAACCGAGATACCTGCCCGCAGGGCGGGTCGCAGCGGCTCCCGGTTCGAACGGATGCACGGCGGCAGCGGCATGCCGGGCTGCTCCGTGCGGGCCAGCCGCTCCTCGACCTCGTCCGGGTGCCCGTCCCGCTCGATGAGGTTCAGCATGACCAGCAGGTCGGCGACGAGGTGTTGGGCTCGCGCGTCGAGGGTGCTCCACCCGACCGAGGGCGGAATCCACAGGTTGTGCTTGCGGTATCCGCAGGGGTGGCCGGTGCGGGCACCGACGTTGTCGGCCACGCTTTTCTCGTCGATCCAGAGGAAGCGCTCGGGTTGCCCGGTCTCCAGGGCCAGGGCCGCCATGTCGCCCGCCTCGGCGACGAACGGATGCAGGCACCGCCGGGGTTCGTCGCCGTTCGCGCTGGGACGGCCGGGCGCCGGGTTCACCGTGCCGGCCATCGACAGCCAGCGCTGCACGGTCTGCACGGCGGTCATCCCGGTGATCGCCCGGGAATCGGGCACGCCGTCACGGTCGTCCTCCTGCCCCGCCACGGTGTCCCCGTCCGGCTCGTGGGCGCCCACACTGTCCGGAAGCTCCCACAGGCACAGCGCCTGGAGCAGGACGAGCTGCGTGTACCAGCACCGGGACTGCTGCAGCACGGTCTCCGCCTGCCGGATCAGGTCGGCACGACCGCCCGGGTAGGTCTCCGGGTGCCGCTTGCGCCGGTTGGCCGCGTACTTGAAGCCCTGGGCCAGCGCGGCCTCGAGGGCGAGCGGCAGATCGGGGGTGCCGCCGGTGAAGGCCGGGTCGAGGTGGCGCAGCCACTTGGTGAGGCGCTCCCGGGCCTCGTCACGGTGGGCCTCGTCCACGGAGCCCAGGAGCAGCGGGAGCATCCAGGCCCGCATCACGAATTCCCGAAGCAGAGCGACCCGTTGCCTGCGGTAGCTCCGGTTGATCTCCTGCCGCTCGCGCTGCAGTTGCCTGATGTTGTCGGCGCATGCGGCCCGTGAGGACACGTCGGCCGCCCTGGCTCGCCTCATGCGCGGGGCCCACAGCTCGTACTCCCCTCTCTTCCGGGCCTTCAGCTCGGTCAGCCGGTCGTTGTACTCCTGCACCGGATCACTGTTCAGACCGACCACCTCGCGGATCACGGCGAACGCCGCGTTGCCGCCGATGCCGAACTCCTGGGCGACGGCCAGGCGGATGGAGTACGACGGCTCCTCGATGCCCAACTCGTAGAGCTGCTGGTACAGCGGGGTGGTGTCGATCTTGGCGACCACCTTCCGCAGCGCGGCCCCCAGTTGCTTGATCAGCCTCAGCTTCGCGTCCTCGACGGTGCGCTGGTCTCCCTTGATGCCGGCCCAGCGGGCACGAACCGTACCGACGATGTCGCTCAGCATCGTCGGGTCGTCCTCCACGCTCTCGATCTCCAGGGCCGCCGCGTAGAGGTCGAGGGCCTTCGGGTCGTCCGTGCGATGGTTCGCGGTCGCGCACAACCGGTAGGCCAGGGGGCGCCCCCGCACAGGAGACTGCCGTACCCGCTCCTGGATCTCCTTCCTCACCACGGCCCGGACACCGCTCCCGCGGGCCGCGGGCCTCGCCGCCCGCCGACGTGACAAGAGCACCAGGGCGATGAGCAGTTCACGGCTGGGGCCGGGCGGCTGCAGGGCCTGCTCGACCAGATCGCCTGCGCCCTGTTCGCCCAGGTGGTTCAGCACGCGGTAGCCGAAGTAGGCCTGGATGATGCTGTGCGGGAAGCGGACCTTCTTGGAGTAGCCCTCCACGAACTTGAGCTTGTCCGCATTGCCGACCAGGCGGGCGAGGGCGGCCTGACACTGGTCCAGGTTCCCCTCCCGCAGTCGCCGGCTCTCCTTGTCGCTGAGCCTCTCGCAGAGCACGTTCCAGATCCGTTGCCGGTGCCACTCGGAGTAGACGTTCTGACGTTTGCCGTACCGGTCGAAGCCACGTCGTGTGGCCCACAGGTACTCGGCCCGGGTCTTCGCTCGGCGTGCCGCACTGGGGTGGACGTCTGTTTCGAGCAGTTCCTCGAAACCGACCTCCAGCTTGTCCTGGAGCAGTCCGATGCACGCCAGGGCGGAGACCACTTCGAGGGTGTCGCGGCGCTCCCGCGGGACCAGTGCGATGTCCTCGCGCAGCCGGCCCTCGCACACGGCTTCGTCCCACGTCTCCAGCAGCCAGAGCCGCAACGTGCCGCGGTCCCGGCTGCGCGTGTTCATGTGCTGTGGATCGTCACCCGGCCGGTCGTGCTCCAACGCTCCGTGGCGGTGCAGTTCGCGGGCGATGTGCAGGTAGACGGGCGATTCGGTCACCTCCGCGGTCTCCACGATCCAGTCCACCCGGCGCTCGTCCGTCTCCGGCGTGTGCGCCGTGACGAAGCGCAGCGCCGCCTCCCCGCTCAGTGGTTCCAGCTCCAGGATGGCGGCGGAGGTGCTCTCCAGCGGACTGTGCGGCCGGGATGCGATGACCAGGGGCAGCTTCTCGGCGTGGGCCCGCTCGATGGCGCGGCGGATGATGTTGTCCCGGTTCTGCTGGAGCTCGTCGTCGAGCAGCGCCTCCTCCAGTCCGTCGGCGATGACCACCGGCTTGTCGTCGGCGAGGAGTTGCTGCCACACACGCTCGGTCTTGCTGCGGGCGAGGATGCCCTGGGGCGCCTCCTCACCGAAGCGCTGTCTGGCCAGGCGTTCGAAGTTCAGGTCGGTCCCGTTGGTTGCGTCCCGCAGCCGGATCGGCACGGGCACGGCGTGTTGCTTGGCCAGCAGTTCGGTGAGCCGGACGAGAACGGCGGTCTTCCCCACACCGACGCCGC
This sequence comes from Streptomyces sp. NPDC006332, assembly GCF_040612855.1. Taxonomy (NCBI): domain Bacteria; kingdom Bacillati; phylum Actinomycetota; class Actinomycetes; order Kitasatosporales; family Streptomycetaceae; genus Streptomyces; species Streptomyces sp. NPDC006332. The sequence continues at coordinate 71,031 of NZ_JBEXRA010000002.1, read as the reverse complement.
CGACCAGCAGATAGGGCCGGCGAGTGTCGCGCTCCCGCAACCGCTCGGCGATGACCTGGGCGATCTCCTCCCGGCCGACTATCTCGGCGGTGTCCGGTCCGGCGGTGGGCACCAGTCGCCGCGGGTCCTCGCGCGCCTTCACCAGGTAGCGCTTCTTGGTCCACCGGTACCAGCAGAAGAGGAAGAGCGCGGCGGCGAGCGAAGCGGTGAGGACCGGACCTACGAAGCGAAGGACGGCGTCCATCCCCTCGTTGTCCTTGCGCCACGTCTCGAAGGCAGTCGTGTGATGCACGATCAGGATGTACAGGCCCTCCCCGATCCAGGCGAGCACAGTGAGCGCGGCCAGCAGCCAGACGGCCCTGGTGGCGTTCGTGTAGGAAACCCATCTGCGCCACTTCTTGGGGCGTGTGGTGCCGCGGCGTGCCTCCAGACGGATCGTCAGGGTGTGCCAGTGCCCGAGGCAGGCGCGCCCGAACCGGCTTCCCACGCGTCTCAGGTCCAGCGTCGCCATCGGCGCGTTGCGCGGCCGCTCCTTGCCGGGCGGTCGACGGACGACCCTCGTCATGGCGGTCTCCTTCCGAGAGGGCTTCTCAGGGCGAGGACCGCGTGCACCGACGCCTTACCTCCATGGAATCACTCCGGTGAGGGCCCGCAACCCGGGCCGCCCGCTGCCCCCATCGTGGCGCTCCACCACGCTCCGCAGCCGACATGACACAACATCTGGGGGTGCCACCGCGCCCCGACACAAGATGTATGCTCATGCTCGCTGTCGCCGCAGGGGAATCCGGTGCGAATCCGGAACTGTCCCGCAACGGTGTACTCATGTGTGCAAAACGTGCGCATGAGAGTCAGTCCGAGGACCTGCCGACAGTGCGCCCGGCCATCCGGCCCGGGTGCATGACGTCCGGGCCTCGTGGAATGGGCCGGTGGACGCGACGCCGTGTGCGCTCGTGTGCTGCTGCCCGCCCTGAGGCCCCCTGCCGAGCGAGGGAGAGCCCCCACGTGACCATCGCGTCAGCCGATCCGGTATCAGCGACAGCTCCTGTGGAACCCGACGGCCCCGGAACCGCGTTGCAGCGGACCCTGGCCGAGCTGACCGCCGACCTCCCCGACGCCGACCCCGGCCGGGTCGCCGCCGCCGCGCTGCGCGGCCGCTCTGCGCGGGGGGACGAGTCGGAGCTGCGCGAACTGGCCACCGAGGCCGCCGCCGGCCTCATCTCCGAGGACCCCGTGTACTCGCGGCTGGCCGCCCGCCTGCTCGCCATCAGCATCCGCGCCGAGGCCGCCTCGCAGGGCGTCACGTCCTTCACCGGCTCGGTCGCCGTCGGGCACCGGGAAGGCCTGATCGCCGACCGTACGGCCGAGTTCGTGCGCGTCCACGCGGACCGCCTCGACACCCTCATCGACCCCCGGGCCGACGACGGCTTCGGTTACTTCGGACTGCGCACCCTGCACAGCCGCTATCTCCTGCGGCACCCGATCACCCGCCGCGTGATCGAGACGCCCCAGCACTTCATGCTCCGGGTTGCGTCCGGCCTCGCCGAGGACGACACCCACCGCTCCGTCGACGAGGTCGCCGCGCTCTACGGGCTCATGAGCCGGCTCGACTACCTCCCCTCCTCCCCCACCCTCTTCAACTCCGGCACCCGGCACCCCCAGATGTCGTCCTGCTATCTCCTCGACTCCCCCCAGGACGAGCTGGACTCCATCTACGACCGCTACCACCAGGTGGCCCGGCTCTCGAAGCACGCGGGCGGCATCGGCATCGCGTACTCCCGCATCCGCTCGCGGGGTTCGCTGATCCGCGGCACGAACGGGCACTCCAACGGCATCGTCCCGTTCCTGAAGACCCTCGACGCCTCGGTCGCCGCCGTGAACCAGGGCGGCCGGCGCAAGGGCGCGGCCGCGGTCTACCTGGAGACCTGGCACTCGGACATCGAGGAGTTCCTGGAGCTGCGCGACAACACCGGCGAGGACGCCCGCCGTACGCACAACCTGAACCTCGCGCACTGGATCCCGGACGAGTTCATGCGGCGCGTGAACGCCGACGCGCCGTGGTCACTGTTCTCCCCCGCCGACGTACCCGAGCTGGTCGACCTGTGGGGCGAGGAGTTCGACGCCGCCTACCGCCGGGCGGAGGCGAACGGACTGGCGAAGAAGACCATCCCCGCCCGTGACCTGTACGGCCGCATGATGCGCACCCTCGCCCAGACCGGCAACGGCTGGATGACCTTCAAGGACGCCGCCAACCGCACCGCCAACCAGACGGCCGAGCCGGGTCATGTGGTGCACTCCTCGAACCTCTGCACGGAGATCCTGGAGGTCACGGACGACGGGGAGACGGCGGTCTGCAACCTGGGCTCGGTCAACCTCGGCGCCTTCGTCAAGAACGGGGACATCGACTGGGAGCGGCTGGACGAGACCGTCCGCACCGCCGTGACCTTCCTCGACCGGGTCGTCGACATCAACTTCTACCCGACCGAGCAGGCGGGCCGCTCCAACGCCAAGTGGCGTCCGGTGGGCCTCGGCGCGATGGGTCTGCAGGACGTCTTCTTCCAACTGCGCCTGCCCTTCGACTCGCCCGAGGCCAAGGCGCTCTCGACCCGTCTCGCCGAGCGCGTCATGCTCGCCGCGTACGAGGCCTCCGCCGACCTCGCCGAGCGCAGCGGCCCGCTGCCGGCCTGGGAGAAGACCCGCACCGCCAAGGGTGTCCTGCATCCCGACCACTACGACACCGAGCTCACCTGGCCCGAGCGCTGGGCCGCCCTGCGCGCCCGGATCGCCGCCACCGGCCTGCGCAACTCCCTGCTGCTCGCCATCGCCCCCACCGCCACCATCGCCTCGATCGCCGGCGTGTACGAGTGCATCGAGCCGCAGGTCTCCAACCTGTTCAAGCGGGAGACGCTGTCCGGTGAGTTCCTCCAGGTCAACTCGTACCTGGTGAAGGACCTGAAGCGGCTCGGCGTCTGGGACGCGCGCACCCGGGAGGCCCTGCGCGAGGCCAACGGCTCGGTGCAGGAATTCAGCTGGATCCCCGAGGACGTACGGGCCCTGTACCGCACGGCGTGGGAGATCCCGCAGCGCGGCCTGATCGACATGGCCGCCGCCCGGACCCCGTTCCTGGACCAGTCGCAGTCCCTGAACCTCTTCCTGGAGACGCCGACCATCGGCAAGCTCTCCTCGATGTACGCGTACGCCTGGAAGTCGGGCCTGAAGACGACGTACTACCTGCGCTCACGCCCGGCGACCCGTATCGCCCGCGCGGCACGAGCCGCCGTCCCCGCCCAGCAGCCGGCGCCCGAGGACGCCGTCGCCTGCTCCCTGGAAAACCCCGAGTCCTGCGAGGCCTGCCAGTAATGACCAGCACCACCCGTAACCAGAACCTCCTCGACCCGGGCTTCGAGCTGACCCTGCGCCCGATGCGCTACCCGGACTTCTACGAGCGCTACCGGGACGCCATCAAGAACACCTGGACCGTCGAGGAGGTGGACCTCCACTCGGACGTCGCCGACCTCTCGAAGATGACGCCGGCCGAGCAGCACCTGATCGGGCGCCTGGTCGCGTTCTTCGCGACGGGCGACTCGATCGTCGCGAACAACCTGGTGCTCACGCTGTACAAGCACATCAACTCCCCAGAGGCGCGCCTGTACCTGAGCAGGCAGCTCTTCGAGGAGGCCGTGCACGTCCAGTTCTATCTGACGCTCCTGGACACCTACCTCCCCGACCCGGAGGACCGGACGGCCGCCTTCGACGCGGTGGAGAACATCCCGTCCATCCGCGAGAAGGCCGAGTTCTGCTTCAAGTGGATCAACGAGGTCGAGAAGCTGGACCGGCTGGAGACCCAGGCCGACCGCCGCCGCTTCCTGCTCAACCTCATCTGCTTCGCCGCGTGCATCGAGGGCCTGTTCTTCTACGGTGCCTTCGCGTACGTCTACTGGTTCCGCAGCCGGGGTCTGCTGCACGGTCTGGCCACCGGCACGAACTGGGTGTTCCGCGACGAGACGATGCACATGAGCTTCGCGTTCGACGTCGTGGACACCGTCCGCAAGGAGGAGCCGGAGCTGTTCGACGACCGGCTCGAGCAGCAGGTCACCGACATGCTGAGGGAGGCCGTCGAGGCCGAGCTGCAGTTCGGGCGCGACCTGTGTGGTGACGGTCTGCCGGGCATGAACACCGACTCGATGCGGCAGTACCTGGAGTGCGTCGCCGACCAGCGCCTGACGCGCCTCGGCTTCGCCCCGGTGTACGGCTCGGAGAACCCCTTCTCCTTCATGGAGCTGCAGGGGGTTCAGGAGCTGACCAACTTCTTCGAGCGGCGTCCGTCGGCGTACCAGGTCGCGGTGGAGGGCACCGTGGACCTGGACGAGGACTTCTGATCCTCCGACGCCTCGCGGGCCTCCTGGGCCTCCCTGATCTGACGGTCGATGCGCCTGTCGCGCAGGATCCCAACCGTGGACGGGAGGGCCAGGAGGACGAGGATTCCGAGGACGGTGAGCATCGCGATCAGTCCTTGTGTCTGTGCGGTAGTCATGACACCACTGTCGCGTCCCTGACTCCTTACCGACAGTGGCAGGACTGCCGCACACCCTCGATTTACTGCCAACCCTGAGGCACACTGGCAGCATGCTGCAGAACGTGGTCGCCGTCCTGCTCGACGGTGTGAATCCTTTCGAACTGGGCGTCGTCTGCGAGGTGTTCGGCACCGACCGCAGTGACGACGGCCTGCCCGTGTACGACTTCGCGGTCGTCTCGGCCGAGGGGCCCACCCTCAGCACCCGCTCGGGCTTCTCGATGCGGGTGGAGCACGGCCTGGAGCGCCTGGAGTCGGCCGACCTGATCGCCGTACCGGCGGGTGCGCACTACGACACCCGGACCTTCCCGCCCGAGATGCTGGACGCCCTGCGGCGCGGTGTCGACCGCGGGGCGCGGGTGCTCAGCGTCTGCTCCGGCGTCTTCGTGCTCGCCGCGGCCGGGCTGCTCGACGGCCGGCGCTGCGCCGTGCACTGGCATCACGCGGACGCGCTGGCACGGGCGTATCCCCGGCTGACCGTCGAACCCGACATGCTCTACGTCGACGAGGAGCCCGTGATCACCTCGGCCGGCACCGCCGCCGGTATCGACGCCTGTCTGCACATCGTGCGCAAGGAGCAGGGCCCCGAGGTAGCCAACAAGATCGCCCGGCGGATGGTGGTACCGCCGCACCGGGAGGGCGGCCAGGCCCAGTACATCGAGCGCCCGTTGCCGCGGTCGCAGGGCGACACCGTCGGCGAGACGCTGGTGTGGATGGAGCGGCACCTCGACGAGGAGATCACCGTGGAGCAGCTCGCCGAGCGTGCGCACATGTCACCGCGCACCTTCGCGCGCCGCTTCCAGCAGGAGACGGGGACGACTCCCTACCGCTGGATCCTGCGGCAACGGGTGCTGCTGGCCCAGCGGTTGCTGGAGGCGACGGACGAGACGGTGGACACGATCGCCGGTCGCACCGGGTTCGGTAACGCGGCCGCGCTGCGTCACCAGTTCGTCCGGGTGCTCGGGACCACGCCGAACGCCTACCGGCGCACCTTCCAGGGGCCGGAGGCGGGCTTGGAAGCCGGTACCGACGCGGCCTGACCCCTCGGTCCCCGCCCCGTCTCCCATGCCGTCGAACGTCAGTCCTCGCCGCACCGACCGCGGTCCCACCCCGTCACCGCGGCACCGCCCTCAGCAGCAGCCGCTTCGGCCGCAGGGTGATGCCCACCCGGGTCGACTCGTCGGCCTCCGGGAGCCGTTCGAAGCGCCACCGGGGGATCACGGTCGCCAGGATGATGCCGAGTTCGGCCACCGAGAAGTGGTCGGCGGGGCATTTGCGGTTGCCCGCGCTGAAGGGACTCATCGCGTACTTCGGCACCTCCTCGGAGTGTCCCGGCAGCCAGCGGTCGGGGTCGAAGTCGAGGTGCTGCCGGTACGACCGCGGGTCGCGCTGGAGCGCCAGCGGGCTGTACACGATGTCCGCCCCGGCCGGAATGCGATACCCGCCCAGCTCGGTTTCGGCCATGGCCCGCCGAGTCAGAATCCAGACAGCGGGGCGTAAGCGCAGCGCCTCGGTGACGACATTGTTCGTGTGGGTGAGCTTGTGGAGATCGCCGAATGTGATCACGCGGTCACCTACAACCGATTTCACCTCTTCGCTCACCCGGTCCGCGTGTTCCGGATGTTCCGCCAGCAACTGCAAGATCCACATCAACTGGGACCCGACGGTTTCGCTGCCCGGGGTGAGTATCGCGATGACCTGATCGTGCACCTCCTGATGGTTGACCGGTTCACCGTTTTCGTCCTTTGCCTCCAGCAAGGCGGTGAGCAAATCGTCGGGCTTCTCGGTGGCGGCCCGGCGTTCCGCGATGACCTCGTCGGCCAGCAGATGCAATTCGGCCAATGCTCGGTCGAATTCCCGGTGCGAGGGCAGCGGGAGCCGATAGAAGGGGCCGAAGGAGAGGATCATCCGCCGGTACATACCGCCGAACACGGTGGCGAGGGCGGTGCTCAGCCGCTCGGCCAGACCGTCGATGTGCTCGATCTGCAGGAAGCACCGGGCCGTCATGCGCACACCCACCCGGAACGCCTCCGAGGTGACGTCCACGGTGTCCCCCGGCTGCCAGCGCGCCGCGAAGGCCAAGGACTCCTCGACCATGACCCGCTCGTACTCGTGGATGACGTCCTTGCGGAACGAGGGCTGGATGGTCTGCCGCTGGCGTCGGTGCAGCGGCCCGTTGCTGGTCGCGACCCCCTTGCCGAGCAGGACGTCCAGGGTGTCCCAGAGCGGTCCGCCGATCTCGTAGCCGGGGCTGGTGAGCATGTCGCCGACGAGGTGCGGCGCGGTGACGGCGTACACCGTCTTCGGTCCGAGCCGCAGCCGGACGAGGTCGCCGTCGTCGCGCAGCCGGGCCAGGAAGCCCAGCGGGTCGCGGACCAGCTTCCAGCCGTGGCCGAGGCCCAGGGCGCCCCCGCCCGCGAGGGGCGCCTCACGCACCTGAGCGGTCGAAGACATCTCGGGCTTCACAGACTCGACGGTCATCACTCACCTGCCGCTTCGTTGTTGACGTACGGGGGTGTGGACGGGTCGTCCCAGCTGTCGACCCGGTACCGGCCGGACTCGTGGTGGAACCAGTAGACGGCGCTGAACCAGTTCCGCATATTGCTGACGCAGGCCTCGACGGCGGCGCTCAGTTCTTTTCCGTGCACGGTGCCGTCGGCCAGTTCGTCGGAGAGGCTCAAGGCGTCCTGTTCGGCCACGAGGAATTCCGTCACGCATTCCTCCACACGCCGCCGGACTTCCGCTATCGCTTCTTCCAGGGTCAGCCCCTCGTGTTTGATGAGACTGATCCCGAGATTGTGCACCTCGTCGCCCGCCAATTCCTTGGGAAGTGAGCAGAGGTCGTTGTACCAGGCGGCGAATTCCTGGCTCAGCAGTGCCGCCCGCCGATATGCCGGATGGTTTCTGACCCGCGCCGGTAGTTCGCGGCCGGCGCTCGGCTCCAGAAGGTCGGTCCAAATCCAGTGCGCGAAGGTGAGCCGACGCAGTGCCAGGTATTCCTCGACCGTCGGGACGATCCCCTCGGTGCGGTTGCCGAATTCCCGGTCGTACGCCTCGATCACCTCGTGGAAGTGGCCGGCGAAGCGGGCGTTCCACGTCCGGGGCAGGAACGAGTACAACCGCACCATGCTGTCGGCGAACCCGGCGACCAGGGGATCCTCGTGGTGCAGGTGGTCCCGCGGGGAGTCCAGGGCCCGGTGCAACCGGAACCTGAGCTGCCGCCAGGCGGCCGGGCGACCGTGCACGATGTCACGGTCATGGCGGTCGTCCCAGACGAAGAACCACGCGCTGTAGTCCGCTATCGCCTGCAGGACCTCGTCGGGGGCGCCCAGGTAGTAGCCCGCCATGAGGTCGGTGTAGCACAGGCCATCGGCATATTCCCGCACCTTGTCCGGCGACATGAGCCGTTTTTCCGTCAGCCAGCTTCGGGTCTTCTCTTGGAGCCTGGGCCAATACGGGTGCAGTTGCCTGGGAAACGCTGCCTCGATCACCGGGAGAGAGAGTGACGGTGGAACCGCGATCGCCGTCGGTGTCGATGTGGTGCTGTGTGGGAAAGCAGGCACGAACAAACCCCTTCCAGCCGCCAGTTGACGCACGCCCCTCCCGCCGTGCCGGGCGTGCGCCGTTGCGTATCCCCGCACTTCCATTCAGCACCACAACTGACCACTATGGGAACGGATTTGCTCCATTCGCTATCCCACAGTGCTGAGATTCTCCCCTTGCCCGACTGATTCTGGATCATTGAGGGTGCACATGGGATCGAACGTGCGAGGGACAGACGTACGGCGCCTGTTCGGGGTCCAAACCCCTGAACAGACGCCGTACGGAAGGGAGATGTGAGGCCCGGGTGGTGTCAGCCGTTGGCGACCACGGGGTAGCGGGGCTCGTTCTCGGCCATCTGCCGCAGCGCGTCCTTTCGCTCACGCTTGGAGAGCCGGTCGATGTAGAGGTACCCGTACAGGTGATCGGTCTCGTGCTGCAAACACCGAGCGAAGTAGCCGGTGCCGCGCACCTTGACGGGGTTGCCCTTCTCGTCCTGGCCGGTCACCTCGGCGTAGTCCGGGCGGGCCAGCGGCGCGTAGGCGGTCGGCACCGACAGGCAGCCCTCGTTGCTGTCGTCCAGTCGGCGCTTGTCGGCAGGCAGGTCGACGACCCTGGGGTTGCAGACCACCCCGACGTGCCGCCGGCCCTCGTCGTCCATGCAGTCGTACACGAAGACCTTCAGGTCGACGCCGATCTGGTTGGCGGCCAGACCCACACCCTCGGCGGTGCGCTGCGAGGCGAACATGTCCGCCACCAGCTGGTCCAGCTCCGCGCCGAACTCGGTGACGTCCTTGCACTCCTTGTGCAGCACCGGGTTGCCGACCACCGTGATCGGCCGCGAGGTGCCACGCTCACGCCAGGCGGTCTCGCGCTCCTCGGTGTCCTCGGTGTCGATGACGAAGCCCTCGTCGTCCACGGGGAGCACGCCCGCGTGCTGCTGATCGGTGTCCTGCTGCGCCATGACCGACGTATGCCTTCCTGCAAGCCTGGGAATTTCCGCGAGTACAGCCTAAGGGCAGCCCCGCGGCGCAGGATCCGTTCAGCAGACCTCTTCCAGATCCCGCCAGTCCCTGGACTCGGGGCTGTCCGCGACCCACCCGTCCAACAACCCCCGGACCAGCGAAGCCGGCGCGGCCACCCCGCACTCCCGCTCCGGCACCCACAGCTGCCCGTCGGTCCGGTGCTGGAGCGGCCCGGGATGCCCCGGCTCACTGTGATCATGCGGGTCGAGATGCTCGCCGTCGCCCTCGTCGGACGGCATCCGCGACTCGGAGCACATCCGGCACAGCAACCGCACCGACGACGACCAGTCCTCCGCCGCGAACCCCGCGTCCGCGGCCAGCTGCTCCAGCGCGTCCCGGTCGTCCTCGCTCGCGGCCTCCAGCAGCACCACCCAGGTCGGCACCGGCGACGGCGCCCACAGCTCGATCTCGTCGAACACCGGATAGGCGTGCCCGGCCGCGGTGGTCCGCTCCCCGTGCGGCACCCCGTCGTGCAGGACGACCTCGCCCCAGCGTCGCCCGGACGACGGCAGCGGAATGGACAGCACCTCGATGCGGGCGGGATCCAGCCGCCGTCCCCACACCACCTCCGCCTCCCCTTCCGGGGACAGGCGTACGGCCGCGCTGCCGAGGTCCATGCCGAGCGGTTCGCCGTTCGCGGTGGCGCCGCCGGGCACCCGCAGCCCGTACGCCTGCCAGGCCCGTCGCGCCAGCGGCCAGTCCTGCAGGGCGGTGGCGGCGATGCCGACGTTCCACCAGTCGGGCGCCCCGGTCTCCCGGTCGAGCAGTGCCACGGCACGCAGTCCCGCCGCCCGGGCCTGCTCCCAGTCGTGCCGGAACTTGTGGAGGAGGGCGAGGTTGAACCAGGACTCCGACAGCCAGGGCTCCAGATCGGCGGCCCGCGTCAGCAGTGCGCCCGCGTCCTCGTACCGACCGTCGCCGATCAGCGTGAACGCACGGTCTGTGGCCTGCCGCCAGGAGGCGGAGGGCCGGTGCCGTCCCTTGCCGAAGATCCTCACGATTCCCGCCTGCCAGTTCCGTTCAGTGGGCTGGCTGTGCCCCCGGACACCCTCTCCATCGCATCCAACCACGTACGGCTGGAAGGGCGCTCATTACCCATGGGTTACCCAGCCTGGGCGGGGGTCAGACAGTCCCTTGTCAGGACTCTGGCCAGCGCCTCGACCACCTCGGGTGCGTACACCCCGGCGCCGCCCAGGCGCAGCTCCTCCAGTGCCGTCAGGGGCCCGCCGGGCCCGGCGTCCCGCGCCTTCTCCTCGTACGCGTTGACGGCCCGCACGATCCGTGCGCCGAGCGGCTGCTCCGCGCAGGGGTCGGCCTGCCGCTCCACGACCGCCGCGACCTGCGCGTCCACCCCGGTCTGCCGGACCACGGCGCCGCCGAGCAGGGCGATGCGGCGCTGCTCCGACTGGGGCAGCGTGGCGGTGGCGCCCGCCGGTACGGGGTCGACGAGGCTCAACTGCCCGATGTCGTGCATGAGGGCCGCGTACTCCACCACGGTGAGCTCGGCCCCGGACAGCCCGAGGTCCCGGCCGACCGCGAGACTGAGCGCGGCGACCCGGCGGGCGTGCCCGACGGGGGTGTACCCGGCGATCTCGGTGGCCCGGGCGAGGGAGGCGATGGTCTGCCGGTAGGTGGCCCGGACGGCGGCGTAGCGCCGCAGGGACAGCTGGGTGAGCAGCAGCGGCAGCGAGAACACGGGCACCGCCCACAGGCCGACGACGGCCACCCCGAGTGCCATCACCGCCCCGCTCGCGCAGACCGCGGACCCGATCCCGAGCAGCGCCCGCAACTCGTCCCGCAGCAACGGACCGAAGGGCCAGCGGGTGCGGGAGTGGGCCAGCGCGGCGGCGAGCACGGCGTCGCACAGCGCGGTGAGCGAGAGCAGCGCGAGCACCAGCAGGGCATAGGCCGGGCCGTCCCAGTTCCCGAACCTCCCCTGGTGGTAGAGGGGTTGGAAGCACGCGGCGGCGAATCCGACGGTGAGCACCCGGCGGGCCAGGTGGTCCTGGGTCGGACCGTGGCCGCGCGCGATGTGCGGCACGCTGCCGAGGAGGGCCGCGGCGAGTACGACGCTGACCACCTGGAGGGCGCCGTGCCGCGTGGGCTGCCCGGCGTCCGCTCCTTGCAGGGCGTAGGCCAGCGCCCCAGCGGCCGCCAGTGGAGCTGCCTTTCCGCCCTGGGCGCCGGTCCACCGGGTGAGCTCACCGACGGTGACCAGTGCTCCGAAGGCCAGGGCGGCACCGCGTTCCTCGAGGCCGGTCCAGCAGGTGACGGCGAGGGAGAGAAGGGCGAGGAGAGCGGCACAGGTGTGGACGAGGGTGAGGAGGAGGGGACGCCGGCGGTGGCTCATCGGTGTGCTCCCGGCAGGTGGGCGCCGGAGGGGCGGGGCCGGGGCATGTCTGCGGTCTCGTCCCCGGTGACGGCGGGATACCAGCCTCCCCGGCCGTCGGCCTCGCTCGGGCGCGGGTATCCCCATCGGCCCAGTGCTCGCACGAGGGCCGTCACCATCCGGGGGTCGAACTGGGTTCCGGCGCAGCGGCCGAGTTCCTCCAGCGCCGCGTGCACGGGCCGCGCCCGCCGGTAGGACCGGGTGGACGTCATGGCGTCGAACGCGTCCGCGACGGCCACCACCCGTGCGGACTCCGGGATCTGACCGCCCGCCAGGCCGTACGGGTATCCGCTTCCGTCCAGCCGCTCGTGGTGGTGCAGCACGGCGGCCCGGGCCTCCCCGAGGAAGGAGATCCCCCGGACCATCTCGTGCCCGTACTCGGGATGCAGCTCGATCACCCGCCGTTCCTCGGCGGTCAGCGGGCCGTCCTTGCGCAGCAGCCGGGTGGGCACGCCCAGCTTCCCCACGTCGTGCAGGATGCCGGCGAACCGCAGCACCTCGACGCGCTCTTCGGGCATCCCCAGTTCGCGGGCGATCATCATCGAGGCCTGCCCGACCCGCTCGCTGTGCCCGCGCGTGTAGCAGTCCTTGATGTCGACGGCCTGCACCAGCGCCCGGATCGTCGCCTGGTGGGCGGCCCGCTGCCGGTGGTACTGCGCGAAGACCCACCAGGACACACACATCGGCAGCAGGACCAGCAGCGCGGCGACGGGCCCGTAGGGGCTGCGCCACAGCACCGCCATCATCAGCCCGGCGAGCCCCTGCACGGCGACCGGCGCGAGGGAACGCAGGAACAGCCCCCGGCAGGCCCGTCGTACCGGGACGCGTTCCGCGAGGACCAGGATGCCCGTGTCCAGCACGCTCAGCGCCAGGCAGAACGCGAGCACCGCGGCGCCGGCCGGGGCGAGCGCGTACGGGAAGTCGGGGTCGCCGACGGCGCCCTCTCCGCCGAGCGCCCCGTGCACCCGCGCGGCCACCCACACGGAGACGCCGAGCTGGGCGGCCCGCCACACCCGCCGCAGCCATCGCGACCGCTGCTCCACGCAGGACAGCAGTGCCCCCGGCAGCGCGACCAGCGCGGCGGCGGGCGGTGGCAGCAGGAAGGCTCCGGCGAGCAGGACGGGGTGGAACGTTCCGGCGAACCGCCGACGGGCGGTCGCGCGCTCGCAACCGGCGTACAGCGCGGCGAGCAGGGCGACCGCCCACCAGGGTGTGCGTACGTCCGGCAACGGGGCCAGGCAGATCAGCGCGAGGACGACGACACAGGCGACGTACACCCGTGCCCGTGCCGGTACCGCGTCCATCGCGCCCCTCCCCGGCCATACCTGCTCCGGGTCCGGAGCCTAGGACGGCGGGAGGGGAGGCGCGGGCTCATGGCCCGCGGTTAGCACGTTCGGGTGATGGCCGGCCGTTCAGCGCGTGCCCGAGACTCGTCGATCGGGCAGGGGCAGGGGCGGGAGTTCAGGACTCCTGCGGGGTCGCTGTGACGTCGTGCTCGGGCACGGTCTGGCCGGAGCGGATCAGGTCGAGCCGTCCCAGGACCTTGGAGCGCAGGTCGGTCGGCACGTCGTCATGGCCGCAGCACCGCTTGACCAGCTTCTTCACGGCCTCTTCCAGGCCGTACTTCTCCAGGCACGGCGAGCACTCCGTGAAGTGCTGTTTGAACTTGTCGCGGTCGACGTCCGGCATCTCACTGTCGAGGAACTCGTACAGATGATCGAGTACCTCACTGCAGTCCGTCTCGTGCGGCTCTCCGCAGCTCATGAGCCCGAACCTTTCGCTTCGTTCGACTCTCCGGCACCGGCCGGGACCAGTCCGCGCTCACGGGCGTAGTCCTCGAGCATGCCGCGCAGTTGACGGCGGCCCCGGTGCAGCCGGGACATCACCGTACCGATGGGTGTCCCCATGATGTCCGCGATCTCCTTGTACGCAAAGCCCTCGACGTCCGCGAGATAGACGGCGATGCGGAATTCCTCGGGGATCGTCTGAAGTGCTTCCTTCACGTCCGAGTCGGGCAGGTGGTCGAGCGCCATCGACTCGGCGGAGCGCAGACCGGTCGACATGTGCGACTCGGCACGGGCGAGCTGCCAGTCCTCGATCTCCTCGGCCGCGGAGCGCTGGGGTTCGCGCTGCTTCTTGCGGTACGAGTTGATGAAGGTGTTGGTGAGGATCCGGTACAGCCACGCCTTGAGGTTGGTGCCCTCACGGAACTGGTGGAAGGACGCGTACGCCTTGGCATACGTCTCCTGCACCAGGTCCTCGGCGTCGGCCGGGTTGCGCGTCATGCGCAGAGCGGCCGAGTACATCTGGTCGAGGAACTCGAGCGCGTCCCGCTCGAAGCGCGCACTGCGCTCCGCGGCCGACTCGGCGCCCTTGCTGCCCTGGCCCTCGGGCTGCTCCGCCTGGCCGTGATCGGTCCCTGCGTCGGTACCGGTGACCGGACCCACCTCCTCAAGATTCCGGACGTGACCGAGACCGGTCGCGCCAGAATCGGAGGATAGACGACGATCCGGTCCGCCCGCCGCCCGAATAGGGGCGGTCTTCGCCGCGTGCAGCACCGTCCAGTCCAGGTCGGCGCGGGCGCTGCGGCTCGGGCAGGTGGTCGAACCCATGCGGCGGACTTCCTCTCGTACGACGTCGGTGCCTGTGCTTCAGCACTTCTGTCCGCCACAACGCCGGGCCCGGCCCGCAACATTCCCGAGCCATTACTCCAGTGACGCGACCCACGCGAGGACACCGTCAGTGACGAGCCTCACTGCCTGCTCCTGCGTGATCTCCGCCCGCTTCGGCACCGCGAAGCCGTGATCGCCGTGCGGAACCTCGACCAGCTCGTACGCCCCTTCGGGGAACTCGGACGGCTTTCCGAACGGGTCGTTCCCCCCTTGTACGACGAGGGTGGGCACCCCGGCGCCGAGCAGCTCCTCGGCGCGGGACTTCTCGGGCTTGCCCGGAGGGTGCAGCGGGAAGCTGAGGGCGAGCACGGCGTGTGCGCCCAGTTCGGTGGCGGTGCGGCAGGCGACGCGGGCCCCCGCGCTGCGTCCGCCGGAGATCACCGGGAGTCCTGGTTCGGCGAGTGCGGGCCAGACGCCCCGCCAGCCCACGTCCAGCGTCCTGGGCGCGGGCGCCAGCTTCTTCCCGGCCACCCGCCAGGGCTGTTCGACGAGGGCCACGGTCACGCCGTGCTCCGGGAGGGCCTGGGCGAGTGCCCGCAGGTCGCGTGCCTCGATACCGCCTCCGGCGCCGTGGCTGACGGCCAGCACCAGCCGTGCCTTCTGCGCCTCGTGCCAGGTGATGCGGGCGGCACCGGCTTCGGTGTCGATGATCTCTGTCACGTCGATCTCTGTCACGTCAGAAGAGTGTGCCCTCTTCGGGCCCCTCCAGCTCCTTCAGCAGCTCCGGTCCGTTGTTGCGGACGTTGCTGACGGCGGTGGTCACCGGGTACGCCCGCATCAGGCCCTCGGGCGGCGGTGCGAGCAGCGGGCGCAGATCGTCGAGGTCCGTACGGGAAGGGTCCAGCCACGCGTCCCAGCGGTCCGGGGTCAGCATCAGCGGCATCCGGGGGTGGATCTCGGCCAGCGAGTGCGGCCCCGACTCGGGTGCCACGGCGAGCGGGCTCGTCTCCGCCTCCGTGGTGATCACGGAGCAGGTCGCCCACCAGGCGCCCGGGTGGTCGTCGGGCAGGGTCCGGTCCCGCCAGAACTCGTACAGCCCGGCCATCGCGAACACGGACCCGTCGGCCGGGAGCACGAAGTAGGGCTGCTTGCGGGGCCGCTTCTTCTTCCCCTCGACCTCCAGGTCCCGCTCCTGCGCCCCGGTGACCCACTCGTAGTAGCCGTCGGCGGGGATGACGCAGCGCCGGGCGGCGAAGGCCCGCCGGTACGACGGCTTCTCGTGGACGGTCTCCGCGCGCGCGTTGATCATCCTGGCAGCGCCCTCGGGGGTCTTGGACCAGCTCGGGACCAGCCCCCACTTCAGCTTCCGCAGCTGGCGAACCGGTCGCGGATCGTCCGCGTCCTTGAGAGGGCGGTCGAGGACCACGTAGACCTCCTTGGTCGGGGCCACGTTGTAGTCGGGTGCCAGGGTCTCCTCGGGCTCCCACTTCTCGACCTCAAAGGTTCCCGCGAGATCC
This sequence comes from Streptomyces sp. NPDC006332, assembly GCF_040612855.1. Taxonomy (NCBI): domain Bacteria; kingdom Bacillati; phylum Actinomycetota; class Actinomycetes; order Kitasatosporales; family Streptomycetaceae; genus Streptomyces; species Streptomyces sp. NPDC006332. The sequence continues at coordinate 55,378 of NZ_JBEXRA010000002.1, read as the reverse complement.
TCGGGGCCACGACTCGCTGCATACCGTCCGCACATACATGCCACACTGCCAGGCCCACCCGTCGCCCGACCACCACTCCCCGACGATCGCGCCACGCGTCAGACCCTGTTGACCGACACCCACGGAGCCACCGCCGACCATGCACACCACCGCCTCCGAATCGCTCGCCTCCCTCTGGGACGAGATCTTCGGCAGTCAGCCCGACCCCGACCTGTGGGTGGTGCTCGCGACGCTGGCCGCCTCGCTCGCCGTGGTCGTCCCGCACCCGCTGTGGCGCATATCGCGCAACGCCATCACCATCGCGCACGAGGGCGGCCACGGCCTGATCGCGCTGCTCACCGGCCGCACCCTCACCGGCATACGACTTCACTCGGACACCAGCGGGCTGACCGTCAGCCGCGGCAAGCCGCACGGCCTCGGCATGATCCTCACGGCCGCCGCCGGCTACACCGCTCCCCCATTGCTGGGCCTCGGCGGCGCCGCGTTGCTCGCCTCCGGCCACATCACCGCCCTGCTGTGGCTGGCGACCGCCCTGCTGGTCGCGATGCTCGTGATGATCCGCAACGCCTACGGCGCGCTCACCGTGGTCGTCTCCGGCGGGACGTTCGTGATGGTGTCCTGGCTGACCGGTCCCCAGGTGCAGGCCGCGTTCGCGTACGCGGTGGTCTGGTTCCTGCTGATCGGCGGGGTGCGTCCGGCCTTCGAACTCCAGGCGAAGCGGGCACGCGGCGGTGCGGGCGACTCGGACGCGGACCAGTTGTCGCGGCTGACGCACGTACCGGCGGGACTGTGGCTGTTTCTGTTCCACGCGGTCTCGCTGTGCGCGCTGATGGGTGGGGGGCGCTGGCTGCTGGAGGTGTGAGGCCCCGAGCGCGGCACGTCGGCGGCGCCGGGCCGTGTCCACAGGCGCCCGCCCCCGTGGGTGCGACCAGCCACAATGCTCCCGCACCCGCCCGACCGCCTCCTTATAGAGTGGCCCCATGGCCCCGAACCCCGCAGACACCGCCCTCTGGCCCGCCCCGCACGCGAGCGGCGCCGTCGACGCCACGGTCCACGTGCCCGGGTCCAAGTCGGTCACCAACCGCGCCCTGGTGCTTGCGGCCCTCGCCTCCGAACCGGGCTGGCTGCGCCGTCCCCTCCGCTCCCGCGACACCCTGCTGATGGCCGACGCGCTGCGCACCATGGGTGTCGGTATCGAGGAGGGCGTGGGCCCCGACGGCACCGGCGAGACCTGGCGGGTGCTCCCGGCGGGCCTGCGCGGCCCGGCCACGGTCGACGTCGGCAACGCCGGCACGGTGATGCGCTTCCTGCCCCCGGTCGCCGCGCTCGCCGACGGCCCCATCCGCTTCGACGGCGACCCGAGGTCGTACGAACGTCCCCTGCACGGCGTGATCGACGCGCTGCGGGTTCTCGGCGCCCGTATCGACGACGACGGCCGCGGCGCGCTGCCGCTGACGGTGCACGGCTCAGGTGCCCTGGACGGCGGCCCGGTGGAGATCGACGCGTCCTCGTCGTCCCAGTTCGTGAGCGCCCTCCTGCTGTCCGCCCCGCGCTTCAACCAGGGTGTGGAGGTCCGCCACACCGGTTCCACGCTGCCCTCCATGCCGCACATCCGGATGACCGTCGACATGCTGCGCGCGGTCGGCGCCCAGGTGGACACCCCGGAGTCGGGCGGCGAGCCGAACGTCTGGCGGGTCACCCCGGGCGCCCTGCTCGGCCGTGACCTGACCATCGAGCCGGACCTCTCCAACGCCCAGCCGTTCCTGGCGGCGGCCCTGGTGACCGGCGGCAGGGTCGTGATCCCGGACTGGCCGGCCCGCACCACCCAGCCCGGTGACCGGCTGCGCGAGATCTTCACCGAGATGGGCGGCACCTGCGAACTGACCGATTACGGCCTGGAGTTCACCGGATCGGGTGCGATCCACGGTATCGATGTGGACCTGGGCGAGGTCGGCGAGCTGACCCCGGGCATCGCGGCGGTCGCGGCCCTCGCGGACTCCCCCTCCACGCTGCGGGGCGTGGCCCATCTGCGTCTGCACGAGACGGACCGGCTGGCCGCGCTCACCAAGGAGATCAACGAACTCGGCGGTGACGTCACCGAGACCGCCGACGGTCTGCACATCCGCCCGCGCGCACTGCACGACGGGAACTTCCACACGTACGAGGACCACCGCATGGCGACGGCCGGAGCGATCATCGGCCTGGTGGTCGAGGGAGTACGGATCGAGAACGTGGCGACGACGGCGAAGACGCTGCCGGACTTCCCCGACCTGTGGACCGGGATGCTCAGGGCTTAGGGGCTTCGCATGCGCCGCTACGGCAAGCACACCGACGAGGACGACATCCGCTCCCGCCCCAACCGCAGGGGCAACCGGCCCCGGACGCACATCCGGCCCAAGCACGAGGACGCCGTCGAGGGCATGGTCCTCACCGTCGACCGCGGCCGGCTGACCTGCCTCGTCGACGGCCGGATCGTCATGGCGATGAAGGCCCGCGAACTGGGCCGCAAGGCCGCGGTGGTCGGCGACCGGGTCGCCATCATCGGTGACCTGACCGGCAAGAAGGACACCCTCGCACGCATCGTCCGCATCGAGGAGCGCACGTCGGTCCTGCGGCGCACGGCCGACGACGACGATCCCTACGAGCGGGTGGTCGTCGCCAACGCCGACCAGCTGGCGATCGTCACGGCCCTGGCCGACCCGGAGCCCCGCCCGCGCCTCATCGACCGTTGCCTGGTGGCCGCGTTCGACGGCGGTCTGGAGCCGTTGCTGGTGATGACGAAGTCGGACCTGGCGCCGCCCGACAAACTCCTGGAGCTGTACGGCGACCTCGACATCCCCTTCGTCGTCACCAGCCGCGCGGAACTGGAGAACGGCGACGCGGTGCACCGGGTGCGCGAGGAACTCGACGGCAGGATCACGGCGTTCATCGGGCACTCGGGCGTGGGCAAGACGACTCTGGTGAACTCGCTGGTCCCTCAGGACCGCCGCCGACTCACCGGCCATGTGAACGCGGTGACCGGGCGCGGCCGCCACACCACCACCTCGGCGCTCGCGCTGCCGCTGGCGGGAGACGACGGCTGGGTGATCGACACCCCGGGCCTGCGGTCGTTCGGTCTGCACCACGTGGACCCGTCCCGGGTGATCAACGCCTTCCCCGACCTGGAGCCGGGCACCGAGGGCTGCCCGCGCGCGTGCAGTCACGACGAGCCGGACTGCGCGCTGGACCAGTGGGTGGCGGACGGCCACGCGGACCCGGCCCGCCTGTACTCACTGCGCCGGCTGCTGTCCACGAGGGAACGCACGGAAGGCGACTGAACTCCGCGTTGTTTGTCGTCCCGTAGGTCTGGTAAGGGCATAATCGCGCACCGAACCGGATCCAAGCCTGACCAGAGCCGGACAGGGCAGTCACCGAACGCTTCAACACGTGGACATACGAGAGGACAGCACATGGCGTGGCTGCTGGTCATCGTGGCCGGGTTCCTGGAGACCGGGTTCGCCGTCTGTCTGAAGCTCTCGCACGGCTTCACCAGGCTGTGGCCGACGATCGCGTTCTGCGCCTTCGCACTCGGCAGCTTCGGTCTGCTGACCCTGGCCCTGCGCAAGCTCGACGTGGGCCCGGCGTACGCGGTGTGGACCGGCATCGGCGCGGCGGGCACGGCGATCTACGGGATGATATTCCTCGGTGACCTGGTGTCGACGCTGAAGATCGTCTCGATCAGCCTGGTGATCATCGGCGTGATCGGCCTGCAGTTGTCGGGGTCCGCTCACTGAGACCGGGCGACCGCCCCGGGGTGCCACCGCACCTGAGCCGGCGGCCCGCCAACAATCGCCACACCGAGTCCCCTCCGCCCGGCCGGGCCCGTCGTCACAGCGTCAACTGGCGCGGCAGCGCGCTCCGTACGAGATCCGCCAGTCCGCCCTCGCCGGGCGGCGCGGCCGCGCACGACAGGGCGATGCGGACGACGAGTTCGCAGGAGCGAGCCAGGTCGGCGGACTGCGACTTGGGCGTGCCGGGCCCGGCGAGCACGGTGACGGCGCGGTCACGGACGAGGGTCACGAAGTCACCGGGCGACGGGAGCGGGCCGTCCGCCCGGCGCTGCGCCGGAACGACCGAAGAGGACGGCACGGCCTTCAGAGGCGGGGAGGGCAGCCGCTCGCTCCAGCAGCCGGTGAGCATGGCCCGTACGAGGGCGTTCTCCTGGGCGGTGGACGCCGTCCACTCGGCGGTGGCGGTCAGCCGCGCCAGGGCGTCCCCGTGTCCGGTCAGCGCCCGCTCGACTCCGGTGAGGTAGCCGTCCGCCTCTCGCCGGACGAGCGCGCGAGCCAGGCCTTCCTTGCTGCCGAACTCGTTGTACAGGGTCTGCCGGGACACTCCGGCCGAGGCGGCCACGTCCACCATCCGTACCGCGGACCACGGCCGGCGCGTCAGCGCCGTGTGAGCGGCATCCAGCAGGGTTTCCCGCGCTGCAGGCATCATCGCCTCCCGGGGCGATCGGCTCTGCGCCCAGATTTGACGCGCGCAGAGTCACTGTCAAGGGTTCGCGGGGGCGCGCGGGGGCGCCCGGCCGGCTCACATCAGCCTCCATACCGGGCGCCCCGATCATGAAGGCCCCCTGTAGCCCGTACCCACCTCGGCAGATACCGTTCCCTACATGCCCGATTACCACGACGACCTCCGCCTCGCCCACGTCCTCGCGGACGCGGCGGACGCGGCCACCATGGACCGCTTCAAGGCCCTCGATCTCAAGGTCGAGACGAAGCCGGACATGACCCCGGTCAGCGAAGCGGACAAGTCCGCGGAGGAACTCATCCGGGGCCACCTCCAACGCGCCCGGCCCCGCGACGCGGTCCTCGGCGAGGAGTACGGCATCGAGGGCACCGGCCCCCGCCGCTGGGTCATCGACCCGATCGACGGTACGAAGAACTACGTACGGGGGGTGCCCGTATGGGCCACCCTCATCTCCCTCATGGAGGCGGCGGAGGGCGGTTACCAGCCCGTCGTCGGCGTGGTCTCCGCTCCCGCCCTCGGCCGCCGCTGGTGGGCCGCGAAGGGACACGGCGCCTTCACCGGCCGCAGTCTCACCGCCGCCTCCCGGCTGCGGGTCTCCCGTGTCTCGAATCTGTCCGACGCCTCCTTCGCGTACTCCTCGCTCACCGGCTGGGAGGACCAGGGACGTCTGGGCGGCTTCCTGGACCTGACCCGCGCGGTGTGGCGCACGCGCGCGTACGGCGATTTCTGGCCCTACATGATGGTCGCCGAGGGCTCGGTGGACCTCTGCGCCGAACCGGAGCTCTCGCTCTGGGACATGGCCGCGAACGCGATCATCGTGACGGAGGCGGGCGGCACCTTCACGGGTCTCGACGGCCGCCCGGGCCCGCACAGCGGCAACGCGGCGGCCTCCAACGGGCTGCTGCACGACGAGTTCCTGGGTTATCTCAACGAGCGCTACTGACCGGCGAGGGTCACTGCCGGGGCGAGAAGACACCGGCGCCGACGGCGGGCGCGGATGGGCGCGCACGCCCTCAATCGGCCGCGTGCGCCCTCTTGTTGACCTCCGCTTTACCTGCCACTCTGAGAGCACCCTCATTTGTGAACTTGTGAACCGCTGAACGAACTCGGCGGCCCCAGGAGGTGACTCGGAACCCATGCTGGTCCGCGACGCCATGAGCACGGTGGTTCTCACCATCGGCCCCGCCCACACCCTCCGCAGAGCGGCATCCCTGATGTCCGCGCGCCGCGTCGGCGCCGCGATCGTCCTCGATCCCGACGCCGGCGGCATCGGCATCCTGACCGAACGCGACATCCTCAACTCCGTGGGGCTCGGTCAGAGCCCGGACACGGAGCACGTCCACTCCCACACCACCACCGACGTCGTCTTCGCCGCCCCGGCCTGGACCCTGGAGGAGGCGGCCCGCGCCATGGCGCACGGCGGCTTCCGTCACCTGATCGTGCTCGACCGCGACGAGCCGGTCGGCATCGTCTCGGTGCGCGACATCATCCGCTGCTGGGCCCCGGCCCGACAGCCCGCGCCGGCCTGACCACGCGTGCGGGCCGGACCTTCCCTCCCGGAGGGGCCGGCCCGCACGCTCATGACAAGCAACCAACCCGGGTACCGATCTCGTCATGGATAATGTCTAAGTCAAAAATTATTCCAAATTCACACCCATTCGGAACCTGGTCACCCTTCCTGTTAGGCTGTTCGGTATGAGTGACCTTCTGGAACGGCTGCGCGGACGCGGATGGCGGATGACCGCGCAGCGACGCGTCGTGGCCGAGGTCCTCGACGGCGAACACGTCCACCTGACGGCCGACGAGGTCCACGCCAGGGCTGTCGTCAAGCTGCCCGAGATCTCCCGGGCGACCGTCTACAACACGCTGGGCGAGCTGGTCACCCTGGGCGAGGTGCTCGAGGTCGCCACCGACAAGCGCGCCAAGCGGTACGACCCGAACGCGCACCAGCCGCACCACCACCTGGTCTGCGCCCAGTGCGGCGCCATCCGGGACGTCCACCCCACCGGGAACCCGCTGGCCGACCTCCCGGACACGGAGCGCTTCGGCTTCTCGGTCTCCGACGTCGAGGTGACGTACCGCGGCGTGTGCCCGAACTGCGCGGCGGCCTGACCCGCCCCGGCGACACAGCCCTCCCTTCTCGCAAGCCCCGGCACCCATGGATGCCGGGGCTTTGAGCTGCGTACCCCTTCAGCACCCTTCCCGTATCTGACGGGTCGTCATATCGTCGTGCGGCACGCCCACCCCCCTACCGAACTCCGCGAGGAGCCATCGTGGGAGATCCGCACCCAAAACTCCACGCCACCGAACTGACCCGCACCTTCGGCCGCACGCCCCACGCCGTCGAGGCCCTGGGCCCCGTCGACGTCACCGTCGCCCCCGGCGAGTTCGTCTGCCTGGTCGGCCCCTCCGGCTGCGGCAAGTCCACGCTCCTGCGCATCGCCGCGGGCCTGCTCCGTCCGAGCACGGGTCGCCTGGAGATCCGCACCTCCAGCGCCCGCCCGGCCGCCATGATCTTCCAGGACTACGGCATCTACGACTGGAAGACGGTCCGGGCGAACGTCCGTTTCGGCCTCGACATCCAGCGCGTCCCGCGCCACGTGGCGAACGCGCGCGCCGACGAGTGGCTGACCCGCATGGGCCTCGCCGACTTCGCGCACGCCTACCCGGCGACCCTCTCCGGCGGCATGCGTCAGCGCGTGGCGATCGCCCGCGCGCTCGCCGTCGAACCCGAACTGCTGCTCATGGACGAGCCCTTCGCTGCCCTCGACGCACAACTCCGCATGGTCCTCCAGGAGGAGCTGCTGGAGCTCACCCAGACCACCCGTACGACCACCCTCTTCGTGACCCACAGCCTGGAGGAGGCGATCGTCCTCGGCGACCGTGTCCTGGTGATGTCGGCCCGCCCGGGCCGGATCATCGCCGAGCGCCGTCCGCCCTTCCCGCGTCCACGCACCGGCGACATCCGCTCCACACCCCGGTTCACGGCCCTCAGGAGCGAGCTGTGGGACCTGCTCCGGAAGGAGGCGGTGCCGGCATGACAACGATCACTCCGCGCCGGGACCCGCTCGTCGTCCGTCGCCCCGGCCCCCCGGAACTCGACCCCGTACGCGCCCACCGCCGCCGCCGCGCCCTGGAACTGTCACTCGCGGTGGCCGTCCCGCTCCTCCTGGTCCTCCTGTGGCAACTGGCGGCCACCCGGGCCTGGATCGACGACCGCGTCTACCCGGCCCCGTCCACGATCCTCGCCGACGGCTGGGACCGGGCGGCGGCCGGTGACCTGTGGCCGGATGTGTGGGCCACACTGAAGCGCGTCCTGGCGGGTTACGCGATCGGAACGGCGGCGGGCTACGCGCTCGGTTTGCTGATGGGCTCCCTCCCACTGGTCCGTGCCGCCCTCGAACCCCTCCTGGACGCGCTGTACGTCGTACCGAAGCTCGCCCTGCTCCCGGTCTTCCTGAACATGTTCGGCCTGGGCGAGGGCCCCCAGGTGGCCCTGGTGGCGGCGACGGTCTTCTTCTTCGTGTGGATATCGACGATGTCGGCGGTGATCGCGGTCCCGGCCGGCCATCGCGACGCGGGCCGGGTCTTCGGCGCCTCGCCCTGGCAGATGTTCCGCCACGTGCTGCTGCCGGCGTCGTTGCCGCAGGTCCTCGTGGGCGCCCGGATAGCGGCCGGGGTGGCGGTCCTGGTGATCGTCGCCTCGGAACAGATCGCCGCCACGAACGGTCTGGGCCACCTGATCTTCGACTCCCGCGCGCTGTTCCAGAACGACGTGATGTTCGTCGGCATCGTCTGCGTGGCCGCGCTGGGTGTGCTCTTCTCCGAACTGATCCGGCTGGTGGGCAGGTTGCTCACCCCATGGGCACCGAGGGACCGCGGACGGGGGCAGTCATGAGGGGAACCGTGAGACGGCACATGAAGGGACACGCGTACGGTGCCGTGGTCGCAGTCGGCGTCCTGCTGGCGTCCGCGGCCTGCTCTTCCCCGTCGGCGGACCGCACGCAGCCGAAGGCGGACCTGGCGACCCGCACGGTCCGCCCGGTGGACGGCTGCCAGGACAGGTCCTGGACGGACCCGGCGGACCGCTCACCGACCCGCGCGCCGGCCCGTTGTCGCCCCGGCGCCCCCGCCCCACGACCACTCTCCGAGCCCCGGAAGCTGACGATCGCGACGGGGACCCTGAGCGCCGAGTACGTGGCCCCGCTCCAAGTGGCCGCCGACAAGGGCGAGTTCGAGAAGGAAGGTCTGGACGTCACACTGAAGGTCCTGCCCACGCCGGACGCGCTCCCGCTGCTGGCCAAGGGGGACGTCGACGCGCTGTGGGCGGCCCCGGAGGCGGCGGTCATGAACGGCGTCCGGGGCGGCTTCGACATCAGGTGGGTGGCGGGGAACTTCTCCCCCGACCCGAAGTCCAAAAGCGGCCTGTGGGTGCGCTTGAGGGACGGGGAGAGCACGGACCGGGTCACGATGGCCGGGCGTCGCATGGGCACGATGATCGGCAAGGGTTCGGTGATCGCCTACCCGATGGAGAAGGCGCTGAAGGCCCACGGCGGCGGCCTCGACCGTATCCGGTACCAACAGCTGGGCTCGGCCGACGTACTCACGGCCCTGCAGAACGGAGGCGTCGACTCGGCCTGGCTCCTCGACCCGGTCTGGCGCCGAGTCGACGGCGAACCGGGCTACGCCTTCCTCGGTGGACAGCCGCCGGGTGAGCCGCTGGGCGGCATGATGTACGGCCCGAGCCTGCTGAGCGACGACGTGGACGCCGGGGTGGCCCTGCTCCGCGCGTACATCCGCACGGTCAACACGTACTTCGCGGCGGACTACAAGAAGGACGAGACCTTCGTCACCTACCTGGCACGGCTCCTGAAATCGGACGCGGCGATCCTCCGTTCCACCCCGCCCCTGCGCATGGACTGGGAGATCCGCAGCGGCACCACCGACCGTCTCCAGTCGGCCTACCACGCCCAGGGCGTCACGGAGGGCGATGCGCTCCCCGAGTCGAAGACCGTGAACAGGGCTCTCTACGAGGAGGCAGTGGGCCACCGGCCCTGAAAACGAACCGAGGGCCGGAACCCTTTCGGATTCCGGCCCTCGGCCTTCAGTAGCGGGGACAGGATTTGAACCTGCGACCTCTGGGTTATGAGCCCAGCGAGCTACCGAGCTGCTCCACCCCGCGTCGATGAATGGAACACTACGTCAACGACACAGCCAGAGGCAAATCCAATAACCGCCGCGTATCAACGCAGGTCAGCCGCCCCCGCCGGGAGCGACGACAGCACAGGCCGAGCCGCCCCCGCCGCGGCCCGACGCCGCGTCACGCCGACAGCTCCTGCCGCAACGCGTCCCGCAGCCGGGCCGCCCGCTCCGCGACCTCCACCGGCCCGAGCGACACCGCACGGTCGGCCCATCTCTGCCCCTCCGCCAGCTCCCCCCGACGCGCGTAGACAAGCGCGAGCCGCAACGCCGCCCGCCCATGCCCGGCGTCAGCCGCCCGAGTCCACCACACCGCCGCCTCCGGCTCACTCCCCTCCCGGGCAAGCAGCAGGCCCAGATTGAACGCCCCGTTCCGGGACCCCGCCTCGGCCGCCTCCCGGTACCACCGGGCCGCCTCGACCACGTCCCCCCGAGCCGCCGCAAGCATCCCGACCCGCACCTGCGCCCGCCGGTGCCCCTGCGACGCCGCCCGCTCGTACCACTCCTCGCATTCGCTCTTCTCGTGCACCGACTCACCCAGCTCGTGCGCGGGCTCCGGCGGCCGTCGCGCGTCCAGCACGGTGGCCAGCCGATACGCGGCCTCCGCGCTCCCGCACCCCGCCGCACACCGCAGATGCCGCTCGGCCTCCTGCTCGTCGCCGTCCCGCAGCCGCGCTATCCCGACCTGCAACGCCGCCTCGGTGTGCCCGGCCGCCGCCGCCCGCTCGTACCACCGCAGCGCGACCGTCTCCTCGCCCCGCCCGGCGAACAGGATCCCCAGGTTGAACGCGGCGTCCACGCTCCCCGCCTCGGCCGCCTTGGAGAACCACGGCTCCGCTCCGGCGGTGTCCCCGACCTGCAGCAGGAGGATCGCCAGCGCGTTGGCCGCCTCCCGGTGCCCGGCGTACGCGGCCCGCCGGTACCACTGCTCGGCCTGCGCGGTCCTTCCCTGCTCGGCGCAGAGCAGCCCGAGGTTGTACGCCCCGTTGTCGTCCCCGGCGTCCATCGCGGCCCTGTACCACCGCTCGGCGGTCTGCGGCTCGCCTCGCTCGGCATGCAGCGCGCCCAGCGCGTTCGCCGCGTTCCCGTCGCCGTCCTGCGCGGCCCGCAGCCACCACACGGCGGCGCTCTCGGTGTCCCCGGCGTCGCGCAGCAGGAATCCGAGCGCACAGGCGGCCCGCGCCTCACCGTCCTTGGCGGACGTCAGGTACCAGCGCCCGGCCTCCTTGAGTTCACCGCGCTTCTCCAGGATCGCCCCGAGGTGCAGTGCGGCCCGCCGGTGTCCGCGCGCGGCGGCCTGCCGGTACCACTGCTCGGTCTCCTCGGTCGCGACGACACCGTCGTCGGCCCCGGCCCCTCCCTCGGGCGCGGCCCTGCGATCGAGCGCGCGAGCCAGCCGGTACGCCGCTTCCCGGTGTCCCCGCTCGGCCGCCGACCGCATCCACCGCTCGGCCCCGGCCTCCCCACGGTGCTCCAACAGATCCGCGAGGGCGTACGCACCGAGCGCGTGGCCCTGTTCGGCGGCCTGGCGCAGCCAGTACTCCGCGGCGGGCTCGTCGCCCCGCTCGCGGTGGTGCCGGCCCAGCGCGTGCGCGGCCGCCGCGGACCCGGCGACGGCGGCGATCCGCCACCACCCCGCGGCCTCGTCGGCGTATCCGCGCTGGTGGAGAAGGACACCGAGGTTGTTGGCGGCGGCCCGGTCACCGGCCGCGGTGGCCGCCCGCAGATGGGGTTCGGCTCCGTCGAGATCACCGCGGCGCAGCAGCATGGCGCCGAGGACGCTCATCGCCTCGACGTCGCCCGATTCCGCGGCCAGCCGCTGACGGACCTCCTCGGCGGCATCCTCAGCCACCTCCCCGACCTCGTCCGGTCCGGAAGGATGCACAAAACGCCCTGTCTCGAACAGAGTTGCCTTGTCCCCCATAACGTCCATCGTCGCACCACCTGCAACCTGGGTACACCTGGTATACCGCAGCCATTGAGGTCACTACAGCGTTTTGTCGACTTGCCCACAGAGAGACAAGTCAAACACAGATCCCCCAACTCGCCTCCACAGCATGGCCGTGCCCCTTCCCGGCACATGCGTTCGCACACGACGAAGGCCCGGATCCTTTTGGATCCGGGCCTTCGTCGGCGTACGACTCGCGTCGCCGACGTCAGTAGCGGGGACAGGATTTGAACCTGCGACCTCTGGGTTATGAGCCCAGCGAGCTACCGAGCTGCTCCACCCCGCGCCGTTGTTCTGCAACCGTATCACGGCGCGGGGTGGGCTTGATCAGCCGCTGGGACTGCTGCTCGGGGTCGGGCTGCTGCTGGGTTTGCCGCCGCTGGGGCTGCTGCTCGGACTCGGGCTGCTGCTGGGCTTGTTGCTGCCCTTGTCCTTGTCGGCTGCCGCCTGCGCGTCCTCGGCCCGCTTCAGCGCGGCCTCGAGGTCCTTCTGCGCCTTGCCGTAGGCCTCCCAGTCGATCGGCTGCTTGTTCAGCGCTTCCTGGCCGGCGTCGAAGGCCTTCTGGGCGTCGTTCAACGCCGCCTGGACCGTGGGGTTGGTGGATGACGGCGGCGGGTTCGAGGTGTCACCCGTGTCCGGTGGCGGCTCGGTGGCCGAACCGTTCGCTCCGAAGACCTTGTTGAGGGCCTGGCCCAGGGTGTCCTCGAAGGCGGTGTTGCCTCCGTACGTCACCAACACCTTCCGCAGCAGCGGGTACTTCAGACCGCCACCGCGCACGTAGACCGGTTCCACGTACAGGAGTTCACCGTCGAGTGGCACCGCCAGCAGGTTGCCGTACTCCACTGTGGAGTCACCGCGGTTGAGCAGGCTGATGGTCTCGGCGATGTCCTGTTCGGAGTTGAACTGGCTCTGCACCTGTTTGGGCCCGTTGACGGTGGTGTTCGTCGGCAGTTTCAGGATTCTGATCTTGCCGTAGTCGCCGGTGCCCGCCTCCGCGTCGACCGTCATGAACGCGCTGAGGTTGTCCCGGCCGTTGGGCGTGAACGTCGTCGTCAGCGAGAACACCTGCGACTGCTGGTCGGGCATCTTCATGCTCAGGTAGTACGGCGGCACCGCGTTGCCCGACTTGTTGGTCGGGTCGTCCGGCACCTGCCACACCTCGCTGCCGCTGAGGAAGGTCTGCGCGTCCTCGACGTGGTAGCGGCTGAGCAGCTCGCGCTGGACCTTGAACAGGTCCTGCGGGTACCGCAGATGCGCCATCAGCGCGTCGGAGATGTCCTTCTTGGGCTCCACCGTGTTCGGGAACGCCTTCATCCAGGTCTTCAGGACCGGGTCCTCGGTGTCCCACTGGTAGAGCTTGACCTCGCCGGTGTACGCGTCGACGGTCGCCTTCACCGAGTTGCGGATGTAGTTGACCTGGTTCTGCTGCGCCACCACCGCACGCGAGTTGTTGGTCGCGGTCAGCGAGTCGGCCGTCGTGTCGCCCAGGGTCGTACGGGAGGCGTACGGATAGCCGTTGGTGGTCGTGTACGCGTCCACGATCCACTGGATCTTGCCGCCGACGACCGCCGGATAGGCGTCCCCGTCGATGGTCAGCCACGGGGCGACCGCCTCGACGCGCTCCTTCGGGGTGCGGTTGTACAGGATCCGCGATCCTTTGCCGATGGCACCCGAGTAGAGGATCTGCGGTTCGTTGAACGCCACCGCGTACGCGGCGCGGTTGATCGGGTTGGAGAGGTTGACCCCGCTCTTGCCCGTGTAGCTGAAGGTCTTCTCGCCGGTGTCGTCGGAGTAGTCGATCTCCTTCTGGGGACCGCCGACGATCGAGTACGAGTTGGTCTTCTCGCCGTAGTAGATGCGCTGCTGGTACTTCCCCAGATCGCCCTTGGACGGCAGGTCGTACTCGGTGAAGACCGGACGGCCCTGCGAGTCGGCCTCGGTGCCCTTCGCGGCGACCGCGCCGTACCCGTGGGTGTAACGGAAGTGGTCGTTGATCCAGTTGTTCTTCGGAATGCCGTTGAGGTTCAGCTCGCGCAGTCCGATGACCGTGTCCTGGTCCCCGGCGCTCTTGCCGTCCTTGCTGTACCGGTCGACGTCCAAATTGGTGGGGAATGCGTAGTAGTTCCGCATCTGCTGGAGCTGCTGGAACGTCGGCGAGACGATGTTCGGGTCCATGATGCGGATGCTGGCCGCGTCGGCGGCGTCGTCACGCAGCTTCGCCTTGTCCGTGGTGTTGGACTTGCCCTCGTACTCGGTGACCTTGGCGTCGTCGATGCCGTACGCGTCACGTGTCGCCTTGAGGTTCTTCTCGACGTACGGCGCTTCCTTGGCCTGCTCGTTCGGCTGGACCTGGAACTTCTGGACGATCGCCGGGTACAGCCCGCCGATGAGGATCGCCGAGAGCACCATCAGGCCGAAGCCGATGACGGGCAGCTGCCAGGTGCGCCGCCACAGGGTGGCGAAGAACAGCAGCGCGCAGATGACGGCGATGCAGAACAGGATCGTCTTGGCCGGCAGATAGGCGTTGGCGTCGACGTACCTGAGGCCCGTCCAGTTGTCGGTGGCCTTGAAATCGCTGGACTTCACCGCCAGGCCGTACCGGTCGAGCCAGTACGCGACCGCCTTCAGGGCGACGAAGAGGCCCAGCAGCACCGACAGGTGCCCGGTCGCGGCGGCCGTCGCACGCGCGCCCGGAGAGGTGACCCTGAGCCCGCCGTACAGGTAGTGGGTGAGCGCGGCGGCGATCACGGAGAGGATCGCGGCGGCGAAGCCGAAGCCCAGCAGGAACCGGTACCAGGGCAGGTCGAAGGCGTAGAAGGAGACGTCGAGGTGGAACTGCGGGTCCTTCTGGTGAAAGGGCACGCCGTTGACCCACATCAGCCAGGTCCGCCACTGGCCGGAGGCCGAGGCGCCCGCGATCAGGCCCACCAGGGCGGTGATTCCGAGCAGCAGCCACTTCTTGTACGGCGCGATGCCCATCCGGTAGCGGTCGAGGCTCTGCTGTTCCATCGACATGGCGCTCAGCGGCGGACGCATCCGGTGCGCCAGCCAGATGTTGAAGCCGACCGCGAGGGCCATCAGCAGGCCGAAGACGAAGAACAGCCCGATCTTGGTCCACAGGGTGGTCGTGAACACGGACGAGTAGTTCACCGACCGGTACCAGAGCCAGTCCGTCCAGAACCCCGCGAACATGGTGAACGCCATGCCGAGGACGGCTAGGACGCCCAGCGTCATGAGCAGGGTCCGGACTCGCCGGGACGGGCGGCCCACTCTGATCCGTGGCCCCGTCGGGCCTCCGCCGCGGTCCGGCATCTGGAAAGCCAAGGTGCGCACCTCGAAGTTCGCTGTTGGTCCGTCAGACCCGCGTCGTCACGGGCCGTCCATGGGCCACGTGATCGTGGCCCTCACCTATGCAACTTACTCACGCTTTACTCGGTTCCCGATTCGGGCCGGGAACGAGGCAAGATTGTGATTATGTCCAACACTCCCATGGCGGCGAGCCCGCTCACCCGGGCGGTGCTCGAGATCGACGAGTACGCCTCCGGCCTCGGCTGGGACCAGCCCGCCCGCCTCTTCGCCCTCGTAGACACCGCCCGGCTGCGCACCCAGGAACCCGCGCTGGCGGCCCAGCTCGGCCTCGAGGCGGAGCAGGAGATCACCGGCCTCACCCCGATCGAGCAGGACGAGATTCCAGCGGGCAAGCCGCTCGACGAGTTCCTCGGCACCATCGCCTGGCCCGAGGCCGTGGTCGGTTGCGCCCTGACCGTGGAACGTCTGATGCTGCCGCCGTCCGCCGAGGCGTCCGTCCCGGAGGGGCTCGGCGATAAGAAGCTCGCCCGGTGGGTGGCCGAGCACCCGGACCGCCAGGAGGTCCGCATGACGGTCGCGGTCCTGCGGGACGGGGCCCGCGACTCCGCCCTGCGGCTGCGCGAGAAGGACTCCCCGACGGAGGTCCTCACCGGTTCCGATCTGGTACCGGGGCTGGCGGAGGCGCTGAAGGCGACGTTCGAGGAGTAGTTCCCGGGGCTACTTCGTCGTGCACTTCGGCAGGTCGGCGGTGTCGCCGGAGCGGATGTCCTTGAGGGCGCCCAGGGCGTCGTCGATGGTCTTCACCTTGACCAGGGTGAGGCCCTCGGGGGTGTCGCTCGCGGCGGCTGCGCAGTTCTCGGCGGGCGTGAGGAAGTACTGGGCGCCCTTGTCGCGCGCGCCGACGGTCTTCATCTCGATGCCGCCGATCGGGCCGACCTTGCCGGCGTCGTCGATGGTCCCGGTGCCGGCGACGAACTTCCCGCCGGTGAGGTTGCCGGGGGTGAGCTTGTCGTAGATGCCGAGCGAGAACATCAGGCCGGCGCTCGGCCCGCCGACGTCGGCGAGCTTGATGTCGATGCTGAACGGGAAGGTGTGATCGGTCCCGGCGGAGATCCCGACGATGGCGCGCTTCTTACCGCTGTCGTCGGAGGTCCTGGTCGTGATGGTCACCTTCTGCGTCTTCGTCGCCGTCCGGTGCTCCTTCTCGGCGGCGGCCTGCTCCTTGGCGGGCACGATCGTGAAGACGACCTTGTCGCCCGGCTTGTGCTTGGTCACCAGCTCGGCGACGTCGGCCGGCTCCTTCACCGCCGTACCGTCGACGGCTTTGATCACGTCGCCCGCGTGCAGCCTGCCCTCGGCCGGGGAGCCCTTGACGACCGTCGAGACAATCACCCAGGACCGCACCGGAACGTTCAGTTCCTTCAGGGCGGCGACCTTGGCGCTCTCCTGGGACTGGCTGAACTCCTCGGCGTTCTCCTGGGTGGACTGCTCCTCGGTCTTGCCGTCGGGGTAGAGGGTGTCGTGCGGCACGACCTTGTTGTCGTGCGCGAGCCAACCGTAGACGGCCTCGACCAGGTTCATCTTGTAGTCGGCGCTGGTGACCCGGACGGTGGTCATGTTCAGGTGCCCGCTGGTCGCGTACGTCTTGCGTCCCGAGATCTGCAGCACCGGCTCGCCGTCGTGGTCCCCGAGGGTGTTCACCGTCGGCCCCGGTGACATCTCCGAGTAGGGCACGGTGATGAAGACTCCCGCGCACAGCAGCGCGATCAGCATCAGGGTGGAGGCGAGCATCGTCGCGGTGCGGCGTGGCATGGCACGACAGTACGGGACGGGCCTGTCAGCGCATCGTCAGGGCCGTATCCGGGTCACGTGCCGGACTGGGGCTTCTCCATGGCCGCGCGGAACCGGGCATATCCGTCGAGCTCGGGACCGTCGCCCCGGGCCTTGCGGGTCCGGTTCGCCCAACTGCCCCACAGGCCCGCGCCGATCGCGGCCAACAGCGGAATCAGCAACCAGACGAGCGCCCCCATGCCTGCCTCCAACCCACCCTGAACTACTGCAACTGACTGATCAGCAGATTAATCATCCGCACTGACAACGCTCACGCCAGGGGTGCGGTTACGCAACCGGAGCGGTGAGGGAAGGGGACAGGGTCCCCGGCTCCCCAGGCGCTCAGGTCTCCAGATCCCGCAGGTCCCCAAGAGCGCCCGAGTTCCCCTCAGCGGCAGATCGACACGCGGGGGTGTCAGGTGCCGGTTCGCCGCGTCGGCGGGGTCAACACGCCCCGACCCACTCCTCGGTCCCGTCGGAGAACTTCTGGTGTTTCCAGATGGGCACTTCGTGCTTGAGATCGTCGATCAGTTTCCGACAGGCCTCGAAGGCCTCCCCCCGGTGCGGGCAGGAGACGGCGACGACGACGGCGAGGTCCCCGACCCGCAGGTCTCCCACCCGGTGCACGGCGGCGAGCGCACGCACCGGGTACTCCGCGACCACCTTCTCGGCGATCCGCCGCATCTCGGCCTCGGCACTGGGATGACACGAATACCCGAGCGCCTCGACGTCGGCGCCCCCGTCGTGGTTGCGCACGGTGCCGACGAACAGGGCGGTGCCGCCGGCGGCGTCGTCCCCGACGGCCCGGAAGACCTCGTCCAGGGAGAGATCCGTCTCCCGGACGGCAAGCAGCTTGATCGGGTCCTGAGCCGCCTGCTCACCGGGGTGGTCGTGTGTGGGTGCCATACCCCCATCGTGCCGCACGCCCGCGGCCACGGGGATCAGATCCGCGCCGCACGCCCGCGCCCATGGGGATCAGATCCGCCGACGCGCCTTGCGAGCCCGGCGCACCACCGCCGCCGCTCCCAGCAGCGCCACCGTCGCCCCCGCGGCACCGGCGGCCGTCGCGTCCTTGCGGCCGAGCCGGCGCCCGGCGACCGTGTGTCTCCCGGACACCTCCTCGAGAAGTTCCGCGAGTACCTCCTCGTTGGTCCACTGCGGGCGCCACCCCGCGTCATGCAGCCTGCTCCCGCTCACCACCCAGGGGTACATCGTGTACGCCAGGTCCCCCGCCGGTGACGGCGTGAGCCCGATCCGGTGGAGCCGGGCGGCCGCCCCCAGCGCGACAGCCGAGGGCAGCTCCATCCGCCGGATTCCGCTCAGCTCCTCGACCTCCTCCTGTTCCAGCCATCCGTCGCACCCGACGGCCAGCTCCCCCTCGACCTTCTCCAGGACGGCGTACTCCAGGGCGCTGCACAGGTCCTCGACGTGACAGAACTGCCAGGCGGGCCGGGACCCGGCCACGACGAGCAGGCGAGGAGACTCGAAATACCTGGTCAGCGCGGTGTCGGTACCGCCGACGAGCACGGCGGGGCGCACGACGGTGACGTTGAGTCCCGGATGCGCCCGAGGAGCCCTGCGGGCCAGTCGCTCGATCTCCAGCAGGTCCCCGACTCCGGTCGCCTCCGCGGTGGCCCGCAGCTCAGCGTCCTCCGACAGGGGCAGCTCGTTGTCCGGCAGGGCCCCGTACACCATGGAGGACGTGCACAGCACGGCCCGATGGACACCGGCCGCGGCGGCCGCGGTCAGCACGGTCTGCGTCCCCCGCACGTTGTACGCCGTCCGGGCAGCGGCATCGCTCTCCAGGTCGAGGTCGAGAGCGAGGTGCACCACGACATCCGCCCCGCGCAGCTTCTCCGCGATGGCCGGATCCCGCACGTCCAGGATGTGCCACTGCGCGCCGGCGCACTCTCCTCGCCGCTCGTCGAGGCCGATGACCTGCTTGATCTCCTCCGAGGCGGCGAGCCGCTCGGTGAGCAGCGCGCCGACGCCGGAGGCCGCGCCGGTGACCGCGACGACGGGCCCGCGCCTGGCGGAACTGGTTGACTGGTTTCGCGCTGCGCGAACCTGTGGATCTGGGGAACTCACCGGGCGTCTCCAGTGGTTGTCTTCAGTATGAGCGCGCGTGAAGCGTGCGTACCAGGTGGCATCCATCCTGCCGCAGGCCGCGAGTCGGCGAAGCACCGAGGCCCTAACCGCCCATGGTGTCTACGCTGGGTGGTGTTGTCGGGCAGCCGCGCCGCCGGAGAGAACCGGTGGCCTTACCAGCCGAGGAATCCCGTGAGTGACACCCCATTCGGATTCGGCCTTCCGCCGGAGGAGCCGGACGACGGCGACGAGGGCAAGAAGAAGGACCCGCAGAGCGGCGGTGGTCAGGGACCGGCCAACCCGTTCGGTTTCGGCGAGATGCCCGGCGCCGGAGGCTTTGGCGGCCCCGGCGCGGACAATCCGCTCGCTGCCATGTTCGGTTCGCTGAACCCCACCGACCTGGGCGCCGCCTTCCAGCAGCTGGGCCAGATGCTCTCCTACGAGGGCGGCCCGGTGAACTGGGACATGGCCAAACAGATCGCCCGCCAGACGGTCTCGCAGGGCACGGCGGACGGCACCAAGGACACGAGCGTC
Source organism: Streptomyces sp. NPDC006332 (assembly GCF_040612855.1). Taxonomy (NCBI): domain Bacteria; kingdom Bacillati; phylum Actinomycetota; class Actinomycetes; order Kitasatosporales; family Streptomycetaceae; genus Streptomyces; species Streptomyces sp. NPDC006332. The sequence continues at coordinate 35,958 of NZ_JBEXRA010000002.1, read as the reverse complement.
AGCGCCGCCGAGCGCACTGCCGTACAGGAGTCCGTCCGCCTGGCGGACCTGTGGCTGGACGACGCGACGTCGCTGCCGTCCGGCGCTGCCTCCGCGGTGGCGTGGAGCCGCGCGGAGTGGGTCGAGGCGACCCTGCCCGCGTGGAAGGAACTGGTGGACCCGGTCGCCGAGCGTGTCGGCGCCGCCATGGGTGACGTCCTGCCGGAGGAGATGCAGGCCATGGCCGGCCCGCTGATCGGCATGATGCGCTCGATGGGCGGCGCCATGTTCGGCACCCAGATCGGGCAGGCCGTCGGTGTGCTCGCGGGCGAGGTCATCGGTTCCACCGACATCGGCCTGCCGCTCGGCCCGGCCGGCAAGGCCGCGCTGCTGCCCGTGAACATGGACGCGTTCGGCAGGGACCTCGGCGTGTCGAAGGACGAGGTGCGGCTGTACCTCGCCCTGCGCGAGGCCGCCCACCAGCGTCTCTTCGCGCATGTGCCGTGGCTGCGCTCGCATCTGTTCGGCGCGGTCGAGGGCTACGCGCGCGGGATCAAGGTCGACACCGCGAAGCTCGAGGACGTGGTCGGCCAGTTCGATCCGCAGAATCCGGAGCAGTTGCAGGACGCCCTTCAGCAGGGCATGTTCCAGCCGGAGGACACGCCGGAGCAGAAGGCGGCCCTGGCCCGTCTGGAGACCGCTCTGGCCCTCGTCGAGGGTTGGGTCGACGCGGTGGTGCACGCGGCCGCGAAGCCCCGTCTGACGGGCGCGGACGCGCTGCGCGAGACCCTGCGCCGCCGTCGCGCCTCCGGCGGTCCGGCCGAGCAGACGTTCGCCACGCTGATCGGCCTGGAACTGCGTCCCCGCCGCCTGCGAGACGCGTCCCGGCTGTGGGCCTCGCTCACGGACGCGCGCGGTGTCGACGGCCGGGACGCCCTGTGGGCCCACCCGGACATGCTGCCGAACGCCTCCGACCTGGACGACCCGGACGGCTTCGTCCACCGTGAGCAGCTTGACTTCTCCGAGCTGGACAAGATCCTCGGCGAGGCGGCGGACAAGCCCGACCTCAGGAAGAAGGACGGGGGCCCCAAGGAGGGCTCCACCGAGGGTTCCACGGGCGAGGGCGGCTCCAAGGACGAGGGCGAGGGCGACGACACCGAGTGAGCCTGTACGACGACGCGGTCCTCGTCCTGAAGAACTACGAGGGCCAGGCAGAGCTGCGCCAGGCCTACCTGGACCACCTCGCGGAGCATCCGGACGGCCTGTGGAAGGCCTGCGCGGCCGGTCACATCACGGCGAGCGCCATGGTGATCGACCCGGAGCAGGGACGCGTGCTGCTGACCCTGCACGGAAAGATCCGCAAGTGGCTGCAGATGGGCGGCCACTGCGAACCGGCCGACGACACCCTGGCGGCCAGCGCCCTGCGCGAGGGCACCGAGGAGTCGGGCATCGCGGGGCTGCGCCTGCTGCCCGGCGGTCCGGTGCGCCTCGACCGCCATCACACGCCCTGCGCCTGGCACCTGGACGTCCAGTACGCGGCGCTCGCTCCGTCCGGTGCCGTCGAGGCGATCAGCGACGAGTCCCTGGACCTGCGCTGGTTCGCCTACGACGAGGTCGCCGATGTCGCCGACGAGTCGATCGTACGTCTGCTGGAGGCGGCCCGCGCGAGACTCTGAGGCACCAAGGGCGGACCTGAGGGGCGCACGCTTCCACGTGCGCCCCTCAGGTCCGCTTGCCGACCGGTGCGGGGGGCGTCAGCTGTTGCTGCCCCCGAGGGAGTTGCCGCGCAGGCCGCCACTGCCCATGCCGAACTGGCCGAGCACGCCCGATGTCCGCAGATGCTGCGGCGGCAGCAGCTCACTGGGCTGCACCAGGACATGGCCCGTCCCGGAGAACTGCATTTCCCAGCCCTCACCGCTGGAGCCCCGGCGGCGCCACACCGCGGAGGTGGAGGTCGGAGCCTGGAGCTGGGTCCGCAGCGACGTCGACCAGGCGACCACCGCGTCCGCGTCGCAGCAGACGTTCTTCTCCGGGGTGACCTCCAGTGCCAGCGGCTCGCCCGAGGTCATGAGGACGATCTGCCCCGAGCCGGACAGCTCCAGGTTGTAGGCGCCCGCCGAGGCCACCTCCACGGCACTGTCGACCGCGACGATGCCGACCCCCAGGGAGCCGTCGAAGGCGAGCACGTAGGAGCTGTCGACGGTGAGACCACGGCCGACCTCCATGATGTGCAGGTGCTGGGCCAGGTTGGCGAGGTAGACGACGCCGTTGCCCTTGCAGCGCATGAGCTCCAGACGCTCGCCGGTCATCCGCTCGACGTTGCGCCAGCTGCGGTTGCGGTACTGGCTGTCGAACTCCACCTGCCCCTCGAACGCCACCATGGCCCCCTGGCGCGCGAGCACGGGGCTGCTGCCCTGGGTGACGTCGGTCTTGAGGAGCTGCGGGTTCTGCAGGGTGTAGCGGCCGGTGGACTCCACCGGAATGTGTGCGAAAAGTGTGCTGTGCATGATGTGCCTGGTGCTCCCCTCAGCCCCGGACCTTGAATCGGTCGCCGGTGTCCTCGCTCGGCTGGACCACCACGAAGCCCTGGCCCTTGAAACCGATCTGGAACGCCTCACCACTGCCCCGGCCAAGCAGAGCGCTCGCCTTGACCGTGCGGCGGGCCTTCATGTCCAGGCCGGTCGTCCAGGCGATGAGCGCGTCCGGGTCGACGTACGTCTCACGCTCGGCGCAGTCCAGGGCCATCGGGATGCCCCGGCTGACCAGCGAGACCCAGCCCGTGCCGCGTACGACGAGGTTGGTCAGTCCCGAGCCGGACAGCTTGGCGAGGCCTTTGACCGGTTCGACGGTCAGCTCCAGCGAGGCGTCGCAGGCGAGCAGTGTCGCTCCGTTGACCGACAGGGCCTCGTTGTCGAGGTGCAGGACGAGGACGTCGCCGCCGTAGTCGGCTAGGTACAGGTCGCCGTCGCCCCGGCAGAGCATCAGCTTGCCGCCCTCGCCGGTGACCATCTCCTCGGCCGATCGACGCAGGTTGGCGGGCGCCCCGTCGAACTGCACATAGCCGTCGTACGCGATCATGGAGCCGGCCTTGGCCAGCAGGTCGTGCCCGGTAGCCATGGTGACCTTGAGCGTCTTGGAGCTGTGCACGGTCATCCGGACGCCGGTGGAAGCGGCGCTGTGCGCGCTGAGAGTCTGGGTGTCCATGGGCCTCACACCTCGAAGGGCTGTACGACGACGAAGTTTCCGGGGGCGCCCCGGAACTGGAGGTTCACGGCCTCGGAGGCCTGGCGGGCATACCCGGACCGGCGCAGCCTGAGCGCGGCCGTGGTGACGGCCTGCGCGCCGGCCGACCAGGCGATGACGGCGTTCCCGTCGACGTAGGTGGCCGGGCCGACGGGGATGACGACCGGCACACCGCGGGTCTTCACGACGACTGCTCCCGTACCCGAGAACAGCATGCTGAACAGGCCGCCCCCGGGGAGTCCCGCGCCTTCGATCCGGCGGACCTCGGTGTCCAGGGCTTCGTCGAACGCGAGCACGCCCTGCGCGCTGGTGTAGAGCTGCTCGCCCTGGAGTCGGATGACGAACACGCGGCTCGCCTCGTCGGCGAGGAACACCTCCCCGTCGCCGGAACAGCGCATCAGGGACATGCCCTGGCCGGTGAGAGCTCCGGTGAGCTTGCCGAGCAGGCCGGATCCCTTGTGGGCGAAATCGATGTCGCCCTGGTAGGCGACCATGCTGCCCTGCTTGGCGAGGATCGGGGCGCCCTTGGAGAGCGTGGCGCGCACGAGCTGCGGGTTCTGCTCCGTCCAACGGTCGCCCACCGGGGCTTCCGCGTACTTCGTCAGGACGACCCGCACGTTGGCCTCGGGCGGCACGGGCGCGAGCGCCGTGGCTCCGCCGAACGGCTGCCCCTGGCCGGGAAAGACGCCGGGAGCGCCCGGGGGCGTGAACGTCTGCGGGCCCGCTCCGGGCGGCGTGAACATCTGCGGGCTGGTCGGCGCGGGCGCCTGCGGCGGGACGCCGGGAGGCGCACCGGGCGGGGTGGTCCCGGCGATCGTCGGCGCCGTGTGGACCGACGGGGCGGGGGCGGGCGGGGCGGGCGGAGCCGGGTCGGGCGCGGGAGCCGGCGCTCCAAACGTGGGCGCGGGGGGCGGCGGTGCGGGTGCCTGCGGCGCGGGTGCCTGCGGCGGCGGTGCGAAGGCCGGCGCCTGGGTCTGTGCCGGGGCGTCCGGCGCGGGCGCCGGTTCCTCCTCGGCGACCTCGCCGCCGAAGTTCTTCAGCAGCGCGTCCAGGCCCCCGTCGAAGCCCTGTCCGACGGCGGCGAAACGCCACACGTCCTTCAGGTAGAAGTCCCCCAGCATCACGGCGCGCTCGGTGGTGAACTCACCGCCGTCGAAGGAGTACCGGGCGACCTCCTCCCCGCCGGCGACGATCCGGACGTATCCGGGAGCGATCTGTGACATCTGGCCGTCGCCGTCGATGGTCGCGGTGAACGACAGCTTCTGGATCTGCGAGGGGATCTGATCGAGCGTGACGCGGAAGGACTCGGTGTCGCCCGCCTGCGGGCCGAGGAGCTGGATGGAGTCCTCGGGTGACTTCGGCTGGTTGAAGAAGATGAAGTACCGGTCGTCGGAGAGCCGTTCGTCGGCGTCGAGACCGAAGCAGCTGATGTCGAAGGTCAGTCCGGGGCCGGAGATCTGTACGCCCACGTACAGATCCGTACCCGCGGTCAGGTCACTGATCTTGGCCTTGTGGCCTCGTTGGAATTCCCTGGCCATACGTAACGACCGTCCCCCATCCCGTATACGAGTGCGTCGCGACAGGCTAACTGCAAACTCGGACACCGGCAGAAGTCGGTACAGATCCGGTACAGAATCCCCCTCGGGAATCGGGGCCGGTGCCGGTGCCGGTGCCGCCGGGTGGCGTCATTCTCCGTCTGCGACCGGCAGGTGCGGCAATCGTCCGACGGCGACCACGCCTTCGAGATAGCCCTTGGCCCGCTCCGTGCGCGGATACGCCTCCAACAAACGCCAGAATCGCGGCCCGTGGCCGGGCACGAGCAGATGTGCGAGTTCGTGGAGGAGGACGTAGTCGACGACGTACTCGGGCATGCCCTGAAGCCGGTGCGACAGACGGATGCTGCCCTCGGCGGGGGTGCACGAGCCCCAGCGCGTGTTCTGGTTGGTGACCCAGCGCACCGAGGTGGGCCTGGCCCGGCCCTCGAAGTACTGGGCGGACAGCCGTTCGGCACGCTCACCCAGCTCGACGTCGCCCAGGACCCGCTTGCTCTCCTGGGCGGCCAGCTTGTCGAGCATGACACCCACCCAGCGCTGCTCCTCCGCCTCGGACATCCGGGCAGGGATGAGCACGATGGTGCGATCACCCTCGCGGTAGGCGGAGACGGTCCGGCGACGTCGGGCACTCCTGCGCACCTCGATCGCGCTCGCCCCCGAGCCGCCCGGCGGCTGGCTCGTCGTACGGCGCTGCGGCGTTCCTGCGCGGTGCAGGGGGTCGGCGGACACGGCACGACGTTACCCGGTGCACACCGGGGAAGTCCCGCCTCCGGGACGGTTCGGCTTCGATACCCCACATGTGTTTGAACCCCACATGCGTTTGATTCGTACGACCGACTTGTACGACGAATGCCGCCGCCTGTGGACAACTGTCGGCGCCCGACGCCCGGCCCGGGGCATGCTGGCACTCGCCGGCGGAGGTGTGGCGGGGTGTCCTGACCTGTCCGACGCCCCAACGGAATCCGCCGGCCGAACGGGGATGTTTTACGAGGGCTACGGGGGTCTGTCATGCAGTCGACGGTTTCGCAGGCGACGATGTCGCAGTCGATGGTTCCGATCGTGAAGCCCGCGCTCAGGCGCGGCTGGCGCGACCTCAACACCGTGCAGTTCGGGATGACTCCGGCGCACGCGATGACACTTGGCCCGATGGACACGGCGACAGGTAGTTTCCTCGACCTGCTCAACGGCACCCGTGGGCTTCCGCTCCTCCGGGAGGAGGCCCGTCGGATGGATCTGCCCGAGGGGCACGTCGACGCCCTGGTGGAGCGGCTGGCGCGGGCCGGGCTCGTCGACGACGCGAGAGGCGGCGGGCCGGGCGCCGAGGCCCTACGGGAGAAGAAGGAGGTTCTCGACCGATTGCGCCCCGACCTGGCCTCGCTGTCGCTGACCGCGTCCGAGCCGGGCGAGGCGATCGGTCTGCTGGCCGCGCGTCGTTCCCTGCGCGTCCAGGTGAGAGGCGCGGGCCGGGTGGGCGTGGTCCTGGCCTCGCTGCTGTCGGGCGCGGGTATCGGCGAGGTCGAGGTGCGCGACGTCGGCCGCGTCGAGCCGGGGGACGTCGCGCCGGGCGGGCTGACCGCGGAATCGATCGGCGAGCGCAGGGACGAGGCTGCCCGGCGGGCGGTGCGCCGGGCCGCCCCGGAAGACCCACCGCGCCGAGGCTCCCGCGCCCCGTCCGAGGGCGACAACGCCGGCCTGTCCCTGGTGGTCCTCGCCCCGCGGGACGACGTGGACGTACACGCTCCCGACTCCTCCACCGCCGAGCCCTTGATCACTTCCGGCACCCCTCATCTGTACGCCGGGGTCGTGGAGGGAACCGGAGTGGTGGGCCCACTCGTCCTGCCCGGCGAGACGGGCTGCGCCGGCTGTCTGCACGAGGCACGCGTCGACCGTGACCGGACCTGGCCCCGCCTGGTCGCCCAGTGGCGCTCCGGTACACCACGCCAGGCACGACAGCCGCGCCCCTGCGACCTGACGCTGGCCACGACGGTCGCGGGTCTGGCGGCAGCGCACGCGCTCGCTTTCCTGGACGGCCGGGTCCCGTCGAGCGCGGGCGCACGCTGGGAGGTCGCCCTGCCCGCCCTCAACTGGCATGCTCGGCCGGTCTGGGCGCACTCCGCTTGTCGTTGCGGAGCAGCGGAGAAGGGTAACGAGGAACACACCTCCGAGGCCGAGGAGTGGCACGAGACAATGGCGGAGCAACAACCGTCGAAGGAGTTACGCCGTAGGGCTGACGCGGCGCGGCTGGCTGGCACCTGGAGGGCGCATGTCTGATCTTCCCCGCAAGGCGGTCACCCGTACCGCCAAGCTCGCCGCACTTCCGCTCGGATTCGCCGGACGAGCGACCTGGGGGCTCGGCAAGCGGATCGTGGGCGAGTCCGCGGAGCTGGTCGGCCGCGAGCTGCAACAGCGCACGGCGGAGCAACTGTTCAAGGTGCTCGGCGAACTCAAGGGCGGCGCGATGAAGTTCGGCCAGGCCCTGTCGGTGTTCGAGTCGGCGCTGCCCGAGGAGGTCGCCGGTCCCTACCGGGCAGCCCTGACGAAGCTCCAGGAGGCGGCTCCCCCGATGCCGATCCGCACCGTGCACACGGTGTTGACCGAGCGCCTCGGCGAGGACTGGAAGGGCCTGTTCCTGGAGTTCGAGGACAAGCCCTCGGCGGCCGCCTCGATCGGCCAGGTGCACCGTGGGGTCTGGCACGACGGCCGCGAGGTGGCCGTCAAGGTTCAGTACCCGGGCGCCGGCGAGGCGCTGCTGTCGGACCTGACCCAACTGAGCCGGTTCGCCCGCCTACTGGGTCCCCTCGTCCCCGGCGTGGACATCAAGCCGCTGATCACGGAGCTCAAGGACCGGGTCTCCGAGGAACTGGACTACGGCCTGGAGGCGCAGGCCCAGCGCGCCCACGCCGAGGAGTTCGCGGACGATCCGGATGTCGTGGTGCCCGGGGTGGTCCATCAGTGCGAGCAGGTTCTGGTCACGGAGTGGATGGACGGCGTTCCGCTGTCGGAAGTGATCGCCGACGGCACCCAGCAGCAGCGCGACCGCGCCGGTCAGCTACTGGCCCGCTTCCTCTTCTCCGGCCCGGCCCGCACCGGACTGCTGCACGCCGACCCGCACCCGGGTAACTTCCGGCTCCTGCCCGGCGGCCCGGACGGCGAGGAGGACTGGCGCCTGGGGGTCCTGGACTTCGGCACGGTCGACCGTCTCCCGGGCGGCCTGCCCACCCCGATCGGCACCTCCCTGCGCATGACGATCGACGGCGATGCGGAGGCCGTGTACGAGCTCCTGTGCGCCGAGGGCTTCGTCAAGGAATCCATAGAGCTCGACCCCGACGCGGTCCTCGACTATCTCCTGCCGATCATCGAACCGGCCCAGGCCGACGAGTTCACCTTCACCCGCGGCTGGATGCGCAGCCAGGCGGCCCGCATCGCCGATCCCCGCTCCCCCGCACATCAGCTGGGCAAACAGCTCAACCTGCCCCCGGCCTACCTCCTGATCCACCGCGTGACCCTGAGCACCATCGGCGTGCTCTGCCAGCTGGGCTCGACGGTACGTCTGCGTGAGGAACTGGAGGAGTGGCTGCCGGGATTCGTCCCGGAGACGCTCCTGGAGAAGAACGACGGCGCGGCGGACGTGGTCGAGGCGGACGAGGAGCAGTCGGTCGCGGAGGCGTGAGGGCGCCGGCCTGGCTCACCACCAGGCCGAGTCCGACAGCCCCTCGATCGCCCTGAAGCTCTCCCGAGAGCAGAGATGGTCGGCACAACGCACGGCGGGGACCGGTCCGTTCGGGCGGACCGGCCCCCGCGGGGAAAGCTCCGCCTCCCTGGCCGGGAGGCCACCGCTTCAGGTGTCGTTCGGGACTACTGCATGACGGCCATGGCGAGCGCGCGGCGGGCGCGCAGCGAGGCGCGCTCGGCCCGGCGCTGCATCCGGCGGGCGGCCGCCAGGCGCACGGCCTGACGGTCCCGCTCGGCCTCATGCAGGAGCTCGTGCATATGCGCACGGGCCAGGGCTTCTGGGATGAGTTGCATCTCTCGGGTCCTGTTCTGGCGCGAGTCCATCGCGCCGCTCATGGTGAAGTCTTCAGGCGTCGCGCCTGCGGGCTCGTCGGTGGACGGCTTCATCGGGGCCTGCTTCTTGGGGTCGTGCGTGACGGGACGATCGATGGTTCCTGCGGTGTTCATGCCGTGACCGGGTTCTTGCGCGGGCGACCACGCGGCCGCTTCCGGGCGACGACGACACCCTGCACGAACAGTTCGCCACCCCAGACGCCCCAGGGCTCACGCCGCTCCTTGGCACCGGCGAGGCAGGCCTCGACCAGGGGGCAGGTGCGGCAGAGGGACTTGGCGTACTCGACGTCCGCCGGCGACTCGGCGAAGAAGACCTCCGGGTCGTAGGAGCGGCAGGGGACGGGCACGCCGAGGTTCTCGATGGCGTCGTCGAGCGCGGTGAGCGCGGTGAGCGGGGTCAACAAGGTGGAGTCCTCCGTGAGGCCGGGCGGGGGGATCGTTTCGGAAGGCGGTACGGACGGGGCGTGCGCTTCGAGTTGCACGGTTCGTCTTCCTCGTCTGGTCGTTCCGGCCCTGTTGGACCGGTTGTCGGCTGGTACCGGGTTCTTTTCTTGTCCCGAGGCCCCTTCGTTCCGTCATCCCCGTTCGAGGACAAACAGAAGGGCCGCGGATCCCGGGTGGGGTTCCGCGGCCCTGAAGGCGCCGGCCTGATCGACGATCAGGCTGGATCACTCCAGGGTTCTGGCCCACGGAAGGCCCACATCAGGTGGTGCTGCGTCTGCTTCCGGCTACCGGCACCGGCCGCCGCAAAGGCATAGGCCTGCGCCTGTGCCCCTACTGCTTCCAGTGCCTTGATCGGTCGCTCATTGCGCTCTCGGACGGGAAGACCCGCAAGAGACACGGAGGACACCGGACGCACGGCACGAATGCCGGACAGACCGGTGCACGGAGCAGAGGCGCCGAGCATGCACGTGGAGACGACCGAGCGATCGGTCATTTTGCTGATGAAACCGCTGTTGATGCTGATCACTGGAATCGCCTCCTCTCGGCGTCTCTGGGACTGGGATGAACCAGTCCTACGGGTATGCAAGTACAGCACGGAATCGGGGCCTCCGAGAAGGCCTCCGTCCCCGTGGCTAAGAACCTATGGGGATTGCCGGGGCATGCGCAAACTATTTTTTCGACGAGTTCGCATCAAACCCCGTCTTCTTCTCCCGCAGGCTCCTGGCCAGCACAAAGGGCGAGGACATCAGCTCCGTAGCGCTTGAGTTTGCGCATGCCGACCCCAGGAATCCGGGCGAGCTCCCCGTCTTCGTCGGGGGCGGCCTCGGCGATCGCCATCAGCGTCTTGTCGGTGAAGACGCAGAAGGCGGGCTGTCCGCTGCGCTGCGCCTGGACCGCGCGCCACTCGCGCAGCCGCTCGTAGAGACCCTCGTCCATGTCGGACGGGCAGTCCTCGCAACGCATCAGTTTCATCTCACCGGCGTCGGTGAGCGTGCGCCCGCACACTCGGCAGCGGGCCGGAGTGCGCTGCCTGCGCCGCGGGGTGGCGCCCGGCCTGCTCGTGAAGCCCCGCTCGACGCCTCCGGGGCCGGCTGCGGCGGCACGACTCCCCGCGGCGGCGGCCGAGCCGGGGCGCAGCCCGTCGAGGAAGCGGCTGGGGCGGCGGCTCGGACGTCCACCCGGAGAGCGGGAAAGCGCCCAGGAGACGTGGAGGTGGTCCCGGGCGCGGGTGACGCCTACATAGAGAAGCCGGCGCTCCTCCTCGATCTGCTCGGGGGTCTTCGCGTAGGTGATCGGCATCATGCCCTCGGCTACGCCGACCAGGAAGACGACGTCCCACTCCAGGCCCTTGGCCGAGTGCAGGGAGGCGAGAGTGACGCCTTCCACGGTCGGGGCGTGCTGGGCGGCCGCCCGCTCGTCGAGTTCGGCCACGAGGTCGCCCAGGGTGGCGCCGGGTCTGGCGGCGGCGAAGTCCTGCGCGAGGTTCACGAGGGCCGCGAGGGACTCCCAGCGCTCCCTGACGGCTCCCGAGCCGGCCGGGGGCTCGGTGGTCCACCCCTCGCCGGACAGCACCGCACGCACCTGGGAGGGCAGGTCGACGACGTCGTCGAGGAGGGAGTCGTTACCGCCGAAGCGGGCGGCGCCGCGCAGGGCGACGCCGGCCTTGCGGACCTCGGGGCGGTCGAAGAAGCGCTCCGCCCCTCGCAGCTGGTAGGGCACTCCGGCGTCGGCGAGGGCCTGTTCGTAGGTCTCCGACTGGGAGTTGGTGCGGAACAGGATGGCGATCTCGCTGGCCCGGACGCCCGCGTCCATGAGCTCACGTATCCGCCGTGCGGCGCCCTCGGCCTCGGCGGGCTCGTCGGGGTACTCGCTGTAGACGGGCTCGGGGCCGGGGGCGCGCTGGGAGACCAGCTCCAGCCGATGGTCGGCGGCGCGGCCGTGCGCCTGGGCGAGGAGGCCGTTGGCGAGGTGGACGACCTGAGGTGTGGAACGGTAGTCGCGGACCAGCTTGACCACCGTGGCCCCGGGGTGGCGGGTGCGGAAGTCGAGAAGGTGGTCGGGGGTCGCTCCGGTGAACGAGTAGATCGTCTGGCTGGCGTCTCCGACCACGCAGAGGTTGTCCCGGTCGCCCAGCCACAGCTCCAGCAGGCGCTGCTGGAGGGGACTGACGTCCTGGTACTCGTCGACCACGAAGTGCTGGTACTGGGAGCGGACCTGGTCGGCGACATCGTGCCGATCCTGGAGGACGGCCACGGTCAGCAGCAGGACGTCCTCGAAGTCGATGAGGGCGCGGTCGCGCTTGAGGTCCTCGTACGCGGAGTAGAGCTGGGCGATCTCGGCGGGTGCGCGGGGGGCCTCGCGTCCTGCCTTGACCGCGGCGAACGGGTAGTCGGCGGGGACGGTCTGGGTGACCTTGGACCACTCGATCTCGCCGGTGACGTCCCGCAGTTCGCCCCGGTCGAGACGGATGCGGCAGGCGGCGGCCGCGTCGGCGACGAGCTGGATCTTGCGGTCGACCAGCCGGGGCATGGAGCCACCGATGGCTTTCGGCCAGAAGTACTGGAGCTGACGCAGGGCGGCGGAGTGGAAGGTACGGGCCTGGACGCCGCCCGCGCCGAGCTGCCGGAGCCGGCCGCGCATCTCGCCCGCGGCGCGGTTGGTGAAGGTGACGGCCAGCACGCTGGACGGCTGGAGGATGCCCGCGCGCACGCCGTAGGCGATGCGGTGGGTGATCGCCCGTGTCTTGCCCGTGCCGGCACCCGCCAGCACGCACACCGGACCGTGCAGGGCGGTGGCGACCTCGCGCTGCTCGGGGTCGAGCCCTTCGAGTACCGCGTCGGCCGAGTCCGGTGTCTGCGGGAAGAGGGTGGAGTGCGTTGCTGCTGTCACACAGCCATGCTGCCAGGTCGCCGGAGACGGAAGAGCCGGTTGTCCACAGGGGAGCACCCGCAGTCGTACTAATGCGGCAGGCGTCACGTCCCGGTCGTGCGGCGGACTCACCATGCGTCACGTCCGGTCGTGCGGCGGGACTCACATCGAGTTGACCATCCGGAAGGGAATGGTGGCCCTTTCGCGTACGTTCCCTCACTGCGAGCACGACCCCCGAGCCGCCGAAGGAGCGCGAGAGACATGCCGGGCACTGTGACGATGTACAGCACCACGTGGTGCGGCTACTGCCGTCGGCTGAAGAGCCAGATGGACCGCGAGGGCATCCCGTACAACGAGATCAACATCGAGCAGGACCCGGAATCCGCCGCGTTCGTCGAGAAGGCGAATGGCGGAAACCAGACGGTTCCGACCGTGCTGTTCCCGGACGGCTCGACGCTCACCAACCCTTCGCTGGCCCAGGTCAAGCAGAAGGTCGGGGCGTAACCGCTCCCGCGTGTGAGAAGGGCGGCCCCCGAGGATTCCTCGGGGGCCGCCCTCGCCTTTCGTGGCTAGACCGGCGGGGGGCCGTGTCTCACAGGAAGCTTCTGGTCGGCAGTGGCTTGCCGTACCAGAGCTCTATCAGACGGGCCGCGATCGAGATGCCGTAGGGCGGCAGGACTTCGCCGGAGTCGAAGGCGGCACGCAGTTCGTCGCGGGAGAACCAGCGGGCTTCATGGATCTCGTCGCCGTCGACGTCGATGTCGGTCGAGGTGGCGTGGGCCATGAAGCCCAGCATCAGGCTGGACGGGAACGGCCAGGGCTGGCTGGCGACGTATTCGACCTCGCCGATGGTGACACCGACCTCCTCGAAGACCTCGCGGCGCACCGACTGCTCGATGGCCTCGCCGGGTTCGACGAAACCGGCGAGCGTCGAGAAGCGGCCCTCGGGCCAGTGGACCTGGCGGCCCAGCAGGATGCGGTCGTCCTCGTCGGTCACCGCCATGATCACGGCGGGGTCGGTGCGCGGGTAGTGCTCGGCGCCGCAGGCCTGGCAGCGGCGGATGTGACCGGCCGCGGCGATGACCGTGCGCTCGCCGCAGCGCGAGCAGAAACGGTGCGTGCGCTGCCAGTTCTCCAGGCCGACCGCGTGCACCATCAGGCCGACGTCCCGGGCTGACAGGAGCGCGCCGGCCTCGCGCAGGCCCGCCTGGCGCGCGGACTGGTCGATACGGCCGGGGAGCGAGTCCTTCTGGAGGGCGAAGTAGCGCACGCCGTCCTCGTCGATGCCGAGGAAGTAGCGGTGCGCCTCGGTGAGGGGCGCCTCGAAGGACGGCGTCATCACGAGTTCGGTGCGGCCGTCGGCCGTCTCGTCGATGAGGACCTGGCCGCCGGAGACCACGAAGCAGCGGGTCGTCGGGTGGCTCCATGCCGCCGCGAGCCAGGCCTCGTCGAGCCGGTGGTGGGCGGCGCGGTCGATGCCGCTCGGGGCGGTGAGCGAGATGGGGCGGTCGGCGGTGTGGTCGGTCCAGGTGGTCACGGGTGCTTCCAACTCCCCCGGTGGAAAGGGTGTTTCTCGGGCGGTTCAGCGGGACGTCAGGCGGGAGGTGGCCGGGCGCGGCTGGGCGTGGCGGTACGGGACAGTTCTTCCAGTGTGCCCCGCCCGCTGTGCCGACCCGGGCGGCTCGGGGCGGTCAGGGCGCATGACTCCAGTGTTCCGCGAGGTCGGTCCACAGGTACGCGGCGGTTTCGACGCCCTTGAGGAGCAGGTCCAGCTCGACCTTCTCGTTGGGGGCGTGCCAGCCGTCGGAGGGGACGGAGATGCCCAGGAAGAGCACGGGGGCGCCCAGCACTTCCTGGAGGTCGGCGGCCGGTCCCGAACCGCCGACGCGGGTGAAGCGGACAGGCTTGTCGAAGGCGCACTCCATGGCCCGTACCACGGACTGGAGGGCGGGATGGTCCAGCGGCGTGAGGCATGGGCGGGTGGCGGCCAGGAACGTGATCTCGCTGCGGATCCCGGGGGGCACCTGTTTGTCGACCCACGCGCGGACGATCTTCTCGATGTGATCGGGGTCCTGTCCCGCGACCAGCCGGAAGGAGAGTTTCACCATGGCGGAGGATGGGATGATCGTCTTGCTGCCGGGGCCCTGGTAGCCGCCGCCGATGCCGTTTACCTCGGCGGTCGGGCGGGCCCAGACGCGCTCCAGGGTGGTGTGCCCTGCCTCTCCGTGAGTGGCGTGCGACGTGGCGGTCCGCAGCCACTGCTGTTCGTCGAACGGCAGCTCGGCGAAGAGTTCGCGTTCCTGGTCGGTCAGCTCGATGATGCCGTCGTAGAAGCCGGGGATCGCCACGCGCGCGTGCTCGTCGTGCAGGGCGGCGACGAGACGGGCGACGGCCGTCGCCGGGTTGGGGACGGCTCCGCCGAATGCACCGGAGTGGATGTCCTGGTCTGGGCCATGCAGCCGGATCTCGCACTCGGCGAGGCCACGCATGCCGGTGCACACGGAGGGGGTGTCCTCGGACCACATGCTGGTGTCGGAGACGACCACGACGTCGGCGGTCAGCCGGTCCACGTGCTGTTCGACAAGGGCGCGGAAGTTCGGCGAGCCGGATTCCTCCTCGCCCTCGATCAGCAGCTTGAGGTGGACGGCGGGAGTCGTGCGGCCGGTGGCGGCGAGGTGGGCGCGGACGCCGAGTGTGTGGAAGAACACCTGGCCCTTGTCGTCGGCCGCCCCGCGCGCGTAGAGGCGGTTGTCGCGGACGACGGGCTCGAAGGGCTCGCTGTCCCAGCCGTCCTCGCGGGCGGCGGGCTGTACGTCGTGGTGGCCGTAGACCAGGACCGTGGGCGCCCCGGGGTCGGCGGAGGGCCACTCGGCGAAGACGGCCGGGGCACCCGGTGTCTCCCAGACCTCGGCGGTCGGGAAGCCGGTCTCCCGGAGCCTGGCGGCGAGCCAGTCGGCGCTGCGTCGTACGTCGGGCGCGTGGTCGGGCTGGGCCGACACGGACGGGATGCGCAGCCACTCGGCCAGGTCGTCGAGGAAGACGGCACGGTGCCGCTGGACATAGGTACGGACGGCGCTGACGGCACTGTCAACGGGGTGGCTCATGGTCACGAGCCTATCGGCCCGCGGTGACATCCTCGTCGTGCGGTTCCTCACCTCCGGGCTCCTCCAGGAGGATCCGTTCCAGTGCCGCGCGGTCCGGCAGCCCCTCGGGCCGTACGACCTCGCCGCTGCGCACGTACAGGAAGGCCGCCGTGACCGACTCCGGGGAGATGCCCTGCTGCTCGGCCCAGGCGAGCCGGTACACCGCGAGCTGGAGCGGGTCGGCGGTGTGGCCGCGGTTGGTCTTCCAGTCCACGATGTCGTACGTCGTCTCGTCTCCGTCGCCCGACTTGTAGACGGCGTCGATCCGGCCCCGGATCACGCGGCCGGCGAGGGTGAGCTGGAAGGGGGCCTCCACGCGGTAGGGCGTGCGCTGGGCGTAGTCGGTGCGCTCGAAGGCGTCCTTGAGGGTTTCCAGGTCGTGTTCGTCGGCGATGTCGGCCTCGCTTCCGGGCAGTTCCTCCGGTTCCAGCATGGGCAGCGTGAGCGCCTCGAAGCGGGACTCGACCCAGGCGTGGAAGCGCGTGCCGCGGCGGGCGGCGGGCTGCGGGGGGCGGGGCATGGGACGGGCCAGTTCCTGTGCGAAGCCGTCCGGATCGGCGGCCAGGCGCAGCAGCTGGGACGCGGTGAGCGAGGCGGGCAGGGGGACGTCGGTGACGCTGTGCCGGGCTCGCAGGAGTTCGCCGGTGAGGGCGTCGAGGTCGCGGTCCCAGGAGGCGAGGGTGCGGGCCTCCTCCGGGGTGAGGCGCGGGTGGTCGGCCTCCGCTTCCGTGGGGTGGGGGCGTGCGGGCTCGGGGCGGGGGCGCGTTGGCTGAGGGTGGGGGCGTGCGGGTTCCGGGCGGGGCTGCCGTGAGGTGTCCGGGGCGGCCGCCTGGTGCGGGACGGTCGGGCGGTCGGCGGTCCAGGAGTCCCAGTCGGCCGGGTCCTCCTCGCCGAACGAGCCGGCCCCGGCGTGGGAGCCCTCCCCGGCGAAGGAGTTCTCGTCCGCGTAAGGGCCGTCGTCGTAGGGGTCCTCGTCGTAGGGGTCGTCCTCGATAGCGGTCTCGTGGTCCGGTGGTGCGGGCCAGTCCGGGTCGTCGTAGGTGTCCGGGTCGTGCGTGGCCTCCGGGTGGCCGTCCGGGTGCGAGGCGAGGTGCTCCAGGTGGGCCAGTACGGTCTCGGCGGCTGCCCGGCGCCTGGTCAGGGCGGCCTCGTCCAGGGGCAGGGGCCACACCTGGTCGGCGGACACCTGGTGCAGAACGGGGTTCTCCTCGTCCTCGTCGGGCTCTTCCGCCCAGACCTCGATCTCGCCGTTCCCGTCCGCGCAGTGCTGGTACAGGGCGCTCAGGAAGTCGGAGGGGCCCCGCCGCTTCTTCTGGGTCGGGCCCCACCAGTGGCCGGAGCCGAGGAGGAGGGAGCGGGGGCGGGTGAAGGTGACGTAGCCGAGGCGGAGTTCCTCGGTGTGCTGGTGCTCCTTCATGGCCTGCTGGAAGGCCTTCAGTCCCCGCGAGTCCCAGGACGCGGGGTCGGGAAGGGTGTCGGCGTCGCCGCGCAGTTCGTGCGGCAGCACCTTGCCCTGGGAGGTCCACTTCTCGCGGCCCTGGCTGCTGGGGAAGGTACCGGTGACCAGCCCCGGCACGGCGACGACGTCCCACTCCAGGCCCTTGGACTTGTGCGCGGTGAGCACCTTCACGGTGTTCTCGCCGCCGGGCAGTGCGTTGTCCAGGCCCTTCTCGTACTGGGCGGCGGTACGCAGGAAGCCGAGAAAGGCCAGCAGGGTCGCCTCACCGTCGCCGGCGGCGAAGGAGGCGGCGACGTCCAGGAAGTTGGACAGGGTCTCGCGTCGGCGGGCCGCCAGGGCGTGCGGGGACGCCGACAGCTCCACCTCCAGGCCGGTGACGGCCAGGACGCGGTGCAGGACGTCCATGAGGGGGTCGGCCAGGGAGCGGCGCAGGTCACGCAGTTCCGTGGCCAGGCGCGCGAACCGTACGCGCGCGTCCGGGGAGAAGGGCAGGCCGTCGTGGTCCCCGTCCCCGTCGAACGGGGTCTCCAGGAAGGTGTCGAGGGCGTCGGCGAGCGATATCACCTCGGCCGGGTCCACCCCCTCGACGGCGGCGGCGAGCCGGCGGTCCGGGTCGTCCTCGCCGTCCACCCGCGCGTGCGACACCAGGAGCCGGGCGCGCCGCCCCAGCAGGGCGAGGTCGCGCGGGCCGATCCGCCAGCGCGGGCCGGTCAGCAGACGGACGAGCGAGGCGTTGGCGCCGGGGTCCTGGAGGACCTCGCAGACGGCGACCAGGTCTGCGATCTCGGGCAGGTGCAACAGCCCGGACAGCCCGACGACCTCGACGGGGACGTCCCGGGCGACGAGCGCGCCCTGGATCTCGGCGAAGTCGGTGGCCGTACGGCACAGAACGGCGATCTCTCCGGGAGCCTTGCCGGTGTTCACCAGGTGCGCGATCGAGCCGGCGAGCCACTGGATCTCCTCGGCGTGGGTGGGCAGCAGGGCGCAGCGGACGACGCCGTCACGTTCGGCGCCGGGGGCCGGGCGGAGTGCCTCCACTCCCGCGTGCATGGCGCGCAGTGGCTCCGCGAGGTCGTTGGCGAGGTCCAGGAGCCGTCCGCCGCTGCGGCGGTTCTCGCTGAGCGCCTGTCGGACGGACGGGCGGCCGTCGGCGTGGGCGAAGTGCTCGGGAAAGTCGTCGAGGTTGGCCACGGAGGCCCCGCGCCAGCCGTAGATGGCCTGACAGGGGTCGCCGACCGCGGTGACGGGATGGCCGGTGCCACTGCCGAACAGGCCTGCCAGCAGGATGCGCTGGGCCACGGACGTGTCCTGGTACTCGTCGAGGAGCACCACCCGGAACTCGTCGCGCAGGACGCGGCCCACTTCGGGGATCTGGGCGAGCCCGGCGGACAGGGCGATCTGGTCGCCGAAGTCCAGCAGGTCACGTTCCCGTTTGGCGGCGCGGTAGCGGACCACCAGGTCGGCGAGTTCACGGCGGGCGGCGGCCGTCTCGGGCACCTTGCGCAGATCGGCGTTGGTGAGCTTGACGCCCTCCAGTGTGCGCAGCAGGTCGGCGTCGTAGGCGCGCAGGTCCTCGGGTCGTACGAGGTGTTCGGCGAGTTCGGCGTCCAGTGCGAGGAGGTCGCTGACCAGGTCGGCGAAGGAGCGGGTGAGTGCCGGGTAGGGGCCTGGGGCTTCGCGCAGGACGCGCGCGGCGAGTTGGTAGCGGGTGGCGTCGGCGAGCAGGCGGGAGGTGGGTTCCAGCCCGATGCGCAAGCCGTGGTCGGCCAGCAGGCGGCCCGCGAAGGCGTGGTACGTCGAAATCACCGGCTCGCCCGGCGGGTTGTCCGGGTCGATGACGTCCGGGTCGGTGACACCGGCCCTGATCAGTGCCTTGCGGACCCGCTCGGCGAGTTCACCGGCGGCCTTGTTGGTGAACGTGAGGCCGAGCACTTGTTCGGGGG
This sequence comes from Streptomyces sp. NPDC006332, assembly GCF_040612855.1. Taxonomy (NCBI): domain Bacteria; kingdom Bacillati; phylum Actinomycetota; class Actinomycetes; order Kitasatosporales; family Streptomycetaceae; genus Streptomyces; species Streptomyces sp. NPDC006332. The sequence goes on along the minus strand of NZ_JBEXRA010000002.1, from coordinate 17,261 downwards.
CCACTTGGCCGGTTCCGACCAGCCACACCACACGTGCCGCCATCACCGTGGTCTTGCCCGAACCGGCGCCGGCCACGATCACCTGCGGGGCGGGCGGCGCGATGATGCAGGCCGTCTGCTCCGGGGTGAACGGGATGCCGAGGAGCTCCTTGAGCTGGTCGGGATCGCTGATACGGGCGGGCATGACGGAGAGGCTAGTGGCGGGCACTGACAGTGGAGACCAGATCCCCGTCGGGGCAGGCCGAGGCGCAGGTCAGCACCTGTGGTGCGGTGTATCACAACAACTCGCGTCCGTACCCGGGTCACTCGACCACGTGGCGCCCCTCGGGCCGCGCGCTGCAGGACGCCCGGAACGCGCAGTGCGTGCAGTGCTGGCCCGTGCTCGGCGTGAACCGTTCGTCGAGGACCTTGCCGGCCGCCGTGGCCAGCAGGTCACCGACCCACTCCCCCGCCGCCCCTTCGAGGGGTTCCTGGGCCTGCACCTTGGGCAGGGCCTCGCCGCCGTCCCGTTGGGCGGCGGCCTGGCGCAACTGGACGAGTTCCGCGCCGCCCGCTTCGGGACGCCGGCCGTCGAAGGCCTCGTCCACGGCGCCCTCGCGGACGGCGAGTTGGTAGACGGCGAGCTGGGGGTGGCGCTCCACTTCCTTGGCGCTGGGCGTGTGCTTGCCGGTCTTGAAGTCGACGACGTAGGCACGGCCGTCGCCGTCGGCCTCCACCCGGTCCAACTGGCCGCGGATACGGACCTCGTAGTCGCCCGCTTCGAGGGTGACGTCGAAGTCGTGCTCGCTCGCCACCGGCGTCCGTCCGGTGCGGTCCATGACGTGCCATCGCAGGAAGCGTTCGAGCGCCACGCGCGCGTTGTCCTTCTCCTGGGCCGACTTCCACGGGGCGTCGAAGGCGAGTGCGTTCCACACGGAGTCGAGGCGTTCCATGAGGACGGAGAGGTCGGCCGGGGTGCGCCCGGAGGCGACCTCGTCTGCGAGGACGTGCACCACGTTGCCGAAGCCCTGGGCGGCCGTCGCGGGCGCGTCGGCCTTCACCTCGCGGCCCAGGAACCACTGCAGGGCGCAGGTGTTGGCGAGTTGGTCCAGGGCGCTGCCGGAGAGCACCACGGGCTGGTCGCGGTTGCGCAGCGGCACCTTGCTCTCGGTCGGCTCGAACATGCCCCACCAGCGGTAGGGATGGGCGGACGGCACCAACGGGCGGCCGTCCTCGTCGGACAGAGCGGCGAGCCGGGCCAGTCGGCGGGCGGCGGCCTGCCGGAGAGTCTCGGACACGCGCGGGTCGACCGTGGTGGCGCGCAGTTCGGCGACGAGTGCGGCGACGGACAGCGGGCGGCGGGGGCGGCCCGTGACGTCCCTGGGTTCGACGCCGAGTTCGGTCAGGAAGCGGGAGGGCTGGTCGCCGTCGTCGGCGGGTGCCTTCACCGCGGTGACGACGAGACGCTCACGCGCGCGGGTGGCGGCCACGTAGAACAGGCGTCGCTCCTCGGCGAGCAGCGCGCCCGGGGTGAGGGGTTCGGCGAGGCCGTCGCGGCCGATGCGGTCGGCCTCCAGGAGGGACCCGCGGCGGCGCAGGTCCGGCCACAGGCCCTCCTGGACGCCCGCGACGACCACCAGGCGCCACTCCAGGCCCTTGGAGCGGTGCGCGGTCATCAGGCGGACGGCGTCCGGGCGTACGGCACGTCGGGTGAGGGTGTCGGCGGCGATGTCCTCGGCGTCGATCTCCTCGAGGAAGTTCAGGGTGCCCCGGCCGCCGGTGCGCTCCTCCGCGCGGGCCGCGGTCGCGAACAGCGCGCACACGGCGTCCAGGTCCCGGTCGGCGTTGCGTCCGGCGGCGCCGCCGCGGCGGGCGGCCCGCTCCAGGCGGGTGGGCCACGGTGTGCCCTCCCACAGGTCCCACAGCGCCTCCTCGGCCGTGCCACCACCCGCGAGGCGCTCGCGGGCCTTCCGCAGCAGCGCGCCGAGCCGCTGGGCACCGCGCGCGTACGCGGGGTCGTGCACGGCCAGTCGCTCCGGTTCGGCCAGCGCCCGCGCGAGCAGGTCGTCCGAGGGCGGCGGCAGGGCGTTGCCCGCGGCCCGCTCCTCGTCGCGCAGGGCACGTCCGAGGCGGCGCAGATCGGCGGCGTCCATGCTGGCGAGAGGGGACGTGAGTAGCGACAGGGCGGTCTCGGTGTCGAGCCAGCAGGCATCCGATTTCGGTTCGGCTCCCGGTTCGGCGGAGAGCGGCGCACCGCTGTTCTCCCCCGTGGCCGGCGTCCGGGCCGCTTCCACCGTGGCCACCGCCCGCAGTGCCGTCAGCAGCGGGGCCACCGCCGGTTCGTGCCGCAGCGGGAGGTCGTCACCGTCGATGTCCAGGGGAACACCGGCCGCGGTCAGGGCGCGGCGGACCGTGGGGAGCGTGCGGGCTCCGGCGCGCACCAGGACGGCCATCTCGCTCCACGGGACACCGTCCTCCAGGTGTGCCCTGCGGAGGATGTCGGCGACGTTGTCCAGCTCGGTTCCGGGGGTCGGGTACGTGTGGACCTCGACGGTGCCGCCTTCCCGTACCGGAGTGAGCTCCCGGTGGGCGCGTGCCTTGTCGGCCGGGAGCCGGGTCAGCGGCATGCGCTGCGTCAGCAGCCGGGTCGCGGCCAGCAGGGTGGCGCCCGAGCGGCGGGAGGTGCGCAGCACCTCCACCGGCGCGGGGCGGCCGTCCGCGCGCGGGAAGTCCCGGGGGAACTCCAGGATGCCGTTCACGTCCGCGCCCCTGAAGGCGTAGATCGACTGGTCGGGGTCGCCGAACGCGACCAGGGTGCGGCCGCCGCCGGCCAGGGCGTGCAGCAGCCGTACCTGTGCCGGGTCGGTGTCCTGGTACTCGTCGACGAGGACGGCGTCGTACTGCGCGGCGAGCCGTGCGGCGACCTCGGGCCGGCGGGCGAGGAGGACCGCGCGGTGGACCAGTTCGGCGTAGTCGAGGACGCCCTGGAGGTCGAGGACGTCGAGGTACTCGGCGAGGAAGGCGGCCGCCGCGCGCCAGTCGGGGCGGCCGATACGGCGGGCGAAGGCGTCCAGCGCGCCGGGGTCCAGGCCCAGTTCGCGGGTGCGCGCGAGGACCGCGCGGACCTCGTCGGCGAAGCCACGGGTGGTCAGACAGGCGCGCAGTTCGTCCGGCCAGCGCACGTGCGCGAGGCCGAGCCGTTCCAGGTCGGGCTGGCCGGCCAGCAGTTCCCGGACGGCGACGTCCTGCTCGGGGCCGGACAGCAGCCGCAGCGGCTCGACGAACAGGTCGGTGTCCTGGTGGGCGCGGACCAGGGCGTAGCAGAACGAGTGGAAGGTGGTCGCCTGGGGTGCGCGGGCGGCTCCGATGCGCAGCGCCATGCGGTCGCGCAGTTCGACGGCGGCCTTACGGCTGAACGTCAGCACCAGGATGCGCGCCGGGTCCCCTCCTCGGGCGATCCGTGCCGCCACCGACTCGACGAGGGTGGTGGTCTTGCCGGTGCCCGGACCTGCGAGGACGAGCAGCGGGCCGGTCCGGTGGTCAACCACGGAGCGTTGTGCGGCGTCAAGACGAGGGGGATCGACCCGGGCCGGCGGGGTACGGACAAGTCGGTAAGCACCACGGTTCCCCTGTCGCACCTGGGTGTGCGACAGGCGCCTGGTGGAGGAAGAGGAGCTCACGTGGTTCGCCGGTCCTGGTGGGTGTGCTGTGGGAAGGACCGCCGCGCTCGGCGGGCGGCAGGCCTGGGGGTGAGAGGTGCGCGCGCGGCCGACGCTACGCCGACGAGCGGTGCGGAAGCGGTACTTCCCCTTCTTCCCTCGGGGAACTCCCGACCCGTACGCCCCTCGCCCCACGAACGTACTTCATGCCACGGACGTGCCCTGTTTCCCCCGTACGGGCCTCCGGGTGTCCCTGGGCCGGTCCGATGGCGGAAGCTGTCAGGTGTGACCCTCCGTGTGTTCACCGCCGTCCCATCGGGCCTGTCTCATGTCGACCCGTGGCAGATGGCCCTCGGCGGCTTGGCTCGCCTGCTTCAGGGGGGTGCCCTCCTCGCGGTACCGGGACAGCGCCTCCACTTCATGGCCGGGGATCAGGACACCGTCCGCGCGGACGACACGCCACCACGGAACGGCTCCTCCATAGAGGGACATGACCCGGCCGACCTGACGGGGGCCGCCCGCCTCCAGCCACTCGGCGATGTCGCCGTAGGTCATCACGCGCCCGGGCGGGATGCGTTCGGCGACGTCGAGGACCCGCTCGGCGTACTCCGGCAACGCGTCCGCGTACTCCGCGCGGATGTCAGGCGGAAGGCTCTCCTCGCTCATCCGACCCATCCTGCCCCACCCCACCGACAGTGTGACGCCCGCGTGACTGTGCGTATTCCTCGCTCCGGGTCGGCCCTTCGGGCAGACTGTGCGCCCCACATGTGCACCCTGACGCCCGTGACTGTCGGTGGGGCATGCCACCATCGTGCGGGCGGTGACTGGTGATACGAGACCAAGAAGAGGCGATGGAGCAGCAGGGCGTGCATCCCGACGACGCGGAGAGCACCTCTGACGCCTCGTCGCGCCCGGACAGCGGCGACGCGGTCGAGAAGAACACCGGAAAGAAGAACACCGGAAAGAGGGCGGCGGGGCAGCCCGAGCCCGACGTCGAGGAGCCTGACGAGGTGCGTGCCGACGAGGTCGAGGGAGACGAGCCGCTGCTCCCCGCGCGGGTGCACCGGCCCTCCGACCTCATGCGGCTGCTGATCGGCGTGCTGGCCGTCGTCATGCTGCTGGCGATCGCCGCGTTCGCGCACGGCACCACCTCGGGTCTCGAACAGGACATCAACAAGGGCACCGGACAGGCGCCCGACCTGCTGATCAAGATCGCGGGGCTCGCCTCCAGCATCGCGATCCTGCTGGTGCCGGTCGCGTTCGCGATCGAACGGCTGATCAAGCGTGACGGGCTGCGGATCGCCGACGGCGTCCTCGCGGCGGTCCTGGCACACGGGGTGACCCTCGCCACGGACCTGTGGGTCGCCAAAGCCGCCCCCGACTCCATCCAGGAGGCGCTCACCCAGCCCTCCCCCGGCGACATCCACGCCCTGACCGATCCGGTGCACGGCTATCTGGCCCCCGTCATCGCCTACATGACGGCGGTCGGCATGTCACGCAGACCGCGCTGGCGGGCCGTGCTGTGGATCGTGCTGATGCTCGACGCGTTCTCGATGCTCGTCACCGGCTACACCACGCCGTTCTCGATCATCCTGACCGTGCTGATCGGCTGGACCGTGGCCTACGGAACGCTGTACGCGGTCGGCTCCCCCAACGTCCGCCCGACCGGGCGGACCCTGATGGCGGGCCTGAGAACCGTCGGTTTCCACCCGGTGAGCGCGGCCCGTGAGGAGACCCCGGACACCCCGGAGACCGGCGACCGCGGCCGACGCTACTTCGTCACCCTGGAGGACGGCCCGCCGCTGGACGTGACGGTGGTCGACCGGGAACAGCAGGCCCAGGGCTTCTTCTACCGTGCCTGGCGCAACCTGACCCTGCGCGGCTTCGCCACCCGCAGCAGCCTGCCGTCGCTGCGGCAGGCACTGGAGCAGGAGGCGCTGCTCGCGTACGCGGCCATCGCGGCCGGTGCCAACGCGCCCAAGCTGATCGCCACCTCCGAACTGGGCCCCGACGCGGTGATACTCGTCTACGAGCACACCGGCGGGCGCACCCTGGACTCCCTCGCGGACGAGGAGATCACCGACGACCTGCTGCGCGACACCTGGCTCCAGGTGCAGGCGTTGCAGTCCCGGCGTATCGCACACCGCAGGCTCGTCGGTGACGCGATCCTGGTGGATCGTTCCGGCACGGTGATCCTCACCGACCTGCGCGTCGGCGAGATCGCGGCGGGCGACCTGCTGCTGCGTATGGACGTCTCCCAGCTGCTGGTGACGCTCGGCCTGCGGGTCGGAGCGGAGCGCGCGGTGGACGCCGCGCTGAGTGTTCTCGGGCCCGACGCCGTCGCCGACTGCCTGCCGATGCTGCAGCCCATCGCACTGAGCCGCTCCACGCGTGCGACGCTGCGAAGGATGGCCAGGGACCGGGCCGAGCGCGAACGCGAGGCGGTCCTCGACGCGTCCCGGCAGGCCAAGCAAGCCCGCCTGGAGTCGGCGGCGGACGACACCGCACCCGTGCTCGAGAAGCCCGACAAGAAGGCCGTGCGCGCGGAGGCCAGGGCCGAGAAGCGGGCCATCGACGAGGCCGTGGAAGAGGCCCGGGAGGAGGATCTGCTCACCCAGATCCGCCACCAGGTGCTGCTGATCCGGCCGCAGGCACCGGTCGAACCGGCCCGGCTGGAACGGGTGCGTCCGCGCACGCTGATCAGTTTCATCGCCGGCGCCATCGGCGCGTACTTCCTGCTCACGCAGCTCACCCACATCGAGTTCGGCCCGCTGGTGGCCAACGCGGAGTGGGGCTGGGTCGCCGCGGCCGTGCTGTTCTCCGCGGCGAGCTACTTCGCGGCGGCGATGGCGCTGCTGGGCTTCGTGCCGGAGCGGGTGACCTTCCTGCGGACCGTCGCGGCGCAGGTCGCGGGGTCGTTCGTGAAGATCGTCGCACCGGCCGCGGTGGGCGGTGTCGCCCTGAACACGCGCTTCCTGCAGCGCGCGGGAGTGCGGCCGGGGCTCGCGGTGGCGAGTGTCGGCGCGTCGCAGCTGTTCGGGCTCGGCTGCCACATCCTGATGCTGCTGTCCTTCGGCTATCTGACCGGCACCGAGAAGACCCCGTCGCTGTCACCGTCCCGGACGGTCATCGCGGGTCTGCTGACGGTCGCGGTGCTCGTGCTGGTCGTGACCTCGGTCCCGTTCCTGCGGAAGTTCGTCTCCACGCGCGTGAGGTCGCTGTTCGCGGGTGTGGTGCCGCGCATGCTCGACGTGCTCCAGCGGCCGCAGAAGCTGGTCACCGGCATCGGCGGCATGCTGCTGCTGACCGCCTGCTTCGTGATGTGCCTGGACGCCTCAATCAGGGCGTTCGGCGACCAGACGACCTCGCTGAGCATCGCCAGCGTCGCGGTCGTCTTCCTGGCCGGTAACGCCCTGGGGTCCGCGGCGCCGACGCCGGGCGGTGTGGGCGCGGTGGAGGCGACCCTGACGGTCGGTCTGATCGCCATCGGTCTGCCCAAGGAGGTCGCCGCGCCGGCGGTGCTGTTGTTCCGGCTGTTGACCCTGTGGCTGCCGGTGCTGCCGGGGTGGCTCGCCTTCAACCATCTGACCCGCAAGGGCGCGCTGTAGGAAGCGCTGTGAGGAGTGCCGCGGTACTTCTTACAGCCCGTGCCCCGAGCGGTCTCCCGGCGACGACGCCAAGATGGGACCATGCCCGCTTCCTTCCGGCTGCGCGCCACCGCCCTCACCGCCACCGCCCTGCTGTTGGCCTCCGTGCTGGCCGGCTGCGGCGGCGACTCCCACAACGAGGACCTTCCGGCGCAGAAGCTGAGCTGGGGGGACTGCCCGGCGCCGTCCCCGGCGGAGGGCGGCGGTGACCCCCCGCCTCCGCTGCCGGACGGCGACCCGTGGCAGTGCGCCACCCTGAAGGCCCCCCTCGACTGGGACGAGCCCGACGGGGACACGATAGACCTCGCGCTGATCCGGGCGGAGGCGAGCGGCGCCGCGCGCGAACGGATCGGTTCGCTCGTCTTCAACTTCGGCGGCCCCGGCGGCTCGGGAGTCACCGCCCTGCCCTCCTTCGGTGAGGACTACGCGAACCTGCGCACGCGCTACGACCTGGTGAGCTTCGACCCGCGCGGCGTCGGCCGCAGCGCCCCCGTGGAATGCGAGAACGCCGCCCAGCTCGACGCGTACTTCCAGCAGGACGCCACCCCCGACGACGCGACCGAGCGCACCGCGTGGCTGGACAACACCAAGGAGTTCAACGCGGCCTGCGAGGAGAACTCCAAGAAGGTGCTGCCGCACGTGCGCACCACCGACGCGGCCCGCGACATGAACCTCATGCGCCAGGTCCTCGGCGACGACAAGCTGTACTACTTCGGCATCTCCTACGGCACCGAACTCGGTGGCGTGTACGCGCACCTGTTCCCGAAGAAGGTCGGCCGTGCGGTGTTCGACGCGGTCGTCGACCCCACCCAGAGCCCCGAACAGGGCTCTCTCGCACAGGCCGAGGGCTTCCAGCTCGCCCTCGACAACTTCGCCGAGGACTGCGCGTCGAAACCCGAGGGCTGCCCCATCGGCGACAGCGCGCGGAACGTCGAGGACCGCATCGGCGAGCTGCTCAAGAACCTCGACAGCGAGCCCATCCCCGGTATCCCGCCGCGTGACCTGACCCAGACCGACGCGATCAACGGCATCGCGCAGGCGTTGTACTCGAAGGACTTCTGGGAGTACCTCGCCGAAGGGATTGAACAGGCGTACGAAGGGAACGGTCAGATCCTGATGGCGCTGTCCGACTCGTTGAACGGCCGCAACCAGAACGGCGAGTACAGCAACCTCGCCGCCGCCAACATCGCCATCAACTGCGCGGACGACACTCCGCGCTACAGCGCCGACTACGTCGTGCGGAAACTGCCCGAGTTCCGCGCCGCCTCGGCGGTGTTCGGCGACTTCCTCGCCTGGGGCCTGGTCAGCTGCACCGACTGGGCCGTGCCGGGCGCGGCCGACCATCCCGACGTGAGTGCGCCCGGGTCCGCGCCGATCCTCGTGGTGGGCAACACGGGCGACCCGGCCACGCCGTACGAAGGTGCGCGGAGGATGGTGTCGGCCCTCGGCAAGGGCGTCGGGGTGGAGCTGACGTACAAGGGGCAGGGACACGGGGCGTACGACAGCAAGAACAAGTGCGTGCAGGACGCCGTGAACGGCTACCTGCTGAACGGGACGGTTCCGGCACCGGGAACGGTCTGCTCCTGACGTCGCCCGCTACGTCACGGCCGACCGAGCGACCGACGGAGGACCAGGGGCCGACCGGGCCTACCGACGGACAGCCGACGGACGACCGATGGGCAGCGAGCCCAAATTCAGCAATACCCGCAGGTCAGGACGTTATCCACAGGCCCCGGCGGTCATCTCGTGATCCGCCTACCATGGCGGGAAAGCCATCCGCGGCACAGAGTGGAAGGCCTGCGAGGGGGGACGCGATGAGGAGTTTCGCACGGTGGACGGCTCTGGGTGCCGCCGTCGCACTGCTGGTGACGGGGTGCGGCGGCTCGTCGGGAGGCGACAGGGGCGGCGGGAGGACCGACCGAGCCCAGCCGACGGCCGGCCCGTCCGCGTCGGCCGGCGATCTGCCCTCCGCACTGACCTCGCAGAGACTCGACTGGGGACGCTGCAAGGCCACCGCGGACTCCACCCCACCGGGCAGCGACTGGCAGTGTGCGACGCTCAGGGCGCCACTGGACTGGTCGAAGCCGGACGGCGACACGATCGGGCTCGCACTCATCCGCACCAAGGCCCGGGACGAGAACCGCATCGGCTCCCTGCTGTTCAACTTCGGAGGCCCCGGCAGCTCCGGCGTGTCCACCATGCCGGCGTACGCCGCCGTCTCCGTGCTCCGCGAGCGCTACGACCTGGTCAGCTGGGACCCGCGCGGGGTGGCCGCGAGCGAGGGCGTCCGCTGTCGCGGCGACCAGCAGATCCAGGCGGCCGAAACGGTGGACATCACCCCGGACACCCCCACCGAGGAGAAGGCGTACCTCCAGGACTCCACCGACTTCGGAAAGGGCTGCCAGAAGGACGCCGGCGCGCTGCTGGCGCACGTCTCGACCACCGACACCGCCCGCGACATGGACCTGATGAGGCAGGTCCTCGGCGACAGGAAGACGCACTACTTCGGCATCTCCTACGGGACCGCGCTCGGCGGGGTGTACGCGCATCTCTTCCCGCGGAACGTGGGCCGACTGGTCCTCGACGCGGTCAGCGACCCGAGCGCCGACATGGTGGGCCACAGGAAGAATCAGGCCCGCGGCTTCCAACGGGCACTGAACGCCTACCTCAAGTCGACCGGCCAGGACCCCGAGCAGGGGTCACGGAGGATCGCGGACCTGTTGAAGCGGCTCGACGCGAACCCACTGCCGACGTCGTCGGGGCGGAAGCTGACGCAGGCGCTCGCCTACCTCGGCGTCATCCTGCCGCTGTACAGCGAGGACAGCTGGCCCACCCTGACCAGCGCGCTGGACACCGCGCAGCGGGGGGACGGTTCGGAGCTGCTGGCGCTCGCCGACGACTACAACGAGCGTGACCCCTCGGGCCGCTACGGCACGGGGGCCCATGCACAACGAGTCATATCGTGCCTGGACGACAGGCAGCGGCCGACGGTCGAGGAGACGAGGAGACTGCTGCCGGAGTTCGAGAAGATCTCCCCCGTCTTCGGGCCCTTCCTGGGCTGGGACACGGCCGGCTGGTGCCACGACTGGCCAGTGGCCGGCCAGTACGAGACACCGGAGGTGAGCGCTCCCGGAGCGGCGCCGATCCTGGTGGTCGGCAACACCGGCGACCCGGCGACGCCGTACGAGGGCACCGCGAAGATGGCCGCCGAACTGGGCGAGGACGTGGGCGTGGTGCTCACCTGGAAGGGCGAGGGCCACGGGGCGTACGGCAGCGGGAGCGACTGCGTGGACTCCACGGTGAACGCGTACCTGCTGGCCGGCACCGTGCCGAGGGACGGCAAGGTCTGCTCATGACGGCGGCGGGGGCTTCGGGCACTCGCGGCACCCGAAGCCCCCGCCGTCATCCGACTGGGACGAGCCGAAGCTCAGTACACCGGCTTGTCGGGCTCGATCTGGTTGACCCAACCGATCACACCGCCGCCGACGTGCACGGCGTCGGAGAAGCCCGCGGACTTCAGGACCGCGAGGACTTCCGCACTGCGGACACCCGTCTTGCAGTGCAGGACGATCTTCTTGTCCTGCGGGAGGGACTCCAGGGCGGTGCCCATCAGGAACTCGTTCTTCGGGATCAGCTTGGCGCCCGGGATGGAGACGATCTCGTACTCGTTGATCTCGCGGACGTCGATGATCTCGATGTTCTCGCCGTCGTCGATCCACTCCTTGAGCTGCTTGGGAGTGATCGTCGAACCGGCCGCCGCCTCCTGGGCCTCCTCGGAGACGACGCCGCAGAAGGCCTCGTAGTCGATGAGTTCGGTGACGGTCGGGTTCTCACCGCACACCGCGCAGTCCGGGTCCTTGCGGACCTTGACCTGGCGGTACTGCATCTCCAGGGCGTCGTAGATCATCAGACGGCCGACCAGCGGCTCACCGATGCCGGCGAGGAGCTTGATGGCCTCGTTGACCTGGATGGAGCCGATGGACGCGCACAGCACGCCCAGGACGCCGCCCTCGGCGCAGGAGGGGACCATGCCCGGCGGCGGGGGCTCGGGGTAGAGGCAGCGGTAGCAGGGACCGTGCTCGGACCAGAAGACGGAGGCCTGGCCGTCGAAGCGGTAGATCGAGCCCCATACGTACGGCTTGTTGAGCAGCACGCAGGCGTCGTTGACCAGGTAGCGGGTCGCGAAGTTGTCCGTGCCGTCGACGATCAGGTCGTACTGGCTGAAGATGTCCATCACGTTCTCGGCCTCGAGCCGCTCTTCGTGAAGGACCACGTTCACATAGGGGTTGATGCCGAGGACGGAGTCGCGCGCGGACTCGGCCTTGGAGCGGCCGATGTCGGCCTGGCTGTGGATGATCTGGCGCTGCAGGTTCGACTCGTCGACCTCGTCGAACTCCACGATGCCGAGCGTGCCCACGCCTGCGGCGGCCAGGTACATCAGCGCCGGCGAGCCCAGGCCGCCGGCGCCCACACAGAGCACCTTGGCGTTCTTCAGCCGCTTCTGCCCGTCCATCCCGACGTCGGGGATGATCAGGTGGCGGGAGTACCTGCGGACCTCGTCTACGGTGAGCTCGGAAGCGGGCTCGACCAGGGGTGGCAGCGACACGGGAACTCCGTTGGTCGGTCAATCACTACAGTTGTTCTCCTGGTAACAGTGCCATGGGCTTCTTCATTCCGAGACACCCGTTCCGATACGCGAGACGATGTCGTCCCAGTAGCCGGGCATGGTCTCCCAGGGGTCGCTGCGGCCGAAACGGTCCGTGCGGTCGGTGAAGTAGACGGTCGCGGCGCCCTGCCAGCGGGCGATGCGCAGCGCCTCGTCGAGGTGGCCGCGTGGGACACCGTGGACGAAGTGGCAGAAGCGCTCGGGCGAGTGCTCTGCGGTCCACTCGGCCACCTGCGACCAGCGGTAGTCGCTCCACGAGCCGGAGAACGTGACCAGTTGGTCGGCGGTCTCGGCGTAGCCGGGGTACGGGTGGGTGCCGTGGCCGAGAACGATGTGGGCGCGGTCGCTGATCGCTCGGAGCGTGGTGACCGTCCGGCGGACCTCGGGGAGGGCGACCCGTTCGGTCGGGCAGCGGCCCAGCAGGAAGCCGTCGACCCGGTACCAGTCGATGTAGCGGTGCGCGTCGGAGATCATCTCCCCGAAGGCACGGGCCCCGTAGGTGGCGTCGAGGTGGCCGAGGACCCGGATCCCCGCGTTGCGCAGCCGCCCGGCCGCCTCCAGGCAGTGCTGGTCGGGGCGGGTGCCGGGGCCGTGGCCCGTGATGTTCAGGACGACCCAGTGCAGCGGGGTGCCGGGGCGGATGAGTTCGGCCCATTCCGCCGGGGCGACGAGGGGGTGGGCGAAGCCCGGGATGCCGAGGGCGGTGCGCAGGTCGGTGCTCGCCGTGCCGGGGGTGGCGCCGGTCAGATGCGGCATGCCGCCTCCATCCAGATGTCGGCCAGGGATTCCTCCAGGTTGATCCGCGGGCGCCAGCCGAGCCGGTCGCGTGCGGTGCGCACGTCGGCCTGCTGCCAGGTGCCGCAGCCGTCCGGGTACGGGTACGCGACCGGGGCCGCGTGGTCCGGCTCGGTGCGGGGGTGGCCGATGGTCGCCCTGAGGTGGCTGCCGGGGGGCCCGTCGAGCTCCTGGAGGGAACCGCCGTATCCGGCGACGCGCGCGAGGATCGCGGCGGCGTCACGCAGCCGGACGGCGCGGCCGGAGCCGATGTTGATGACGCCCTGCGCGGCGGAGAGCGAGGCGGCGTGCACGGCGCGGGCGACATCGCGTACGTCGACGAAGTCCCGTTGGGCGCCGAGGCCGCCGAGTTTGAGCTCGCCGTCGCCGGACTGCATGGCGCGCCGCATGGCCTCGGCGAGCCGGCCGAGCGGGGAGCCTGCGGGGGTCCCGGGGCCGGCCGGGGAGAACACCCGCAGGACCACGGCGTCCAGGCCCGAGCCGAGGACGAGTTCGGTGGCGGCGAGCTTGCTGACGCCGTACGGCCCACCGGGGCGGGGGACGGCGTCCTCGGCGGTGGAGGAACCGGGCTGGCTGGGGCCGTACTCGGCGCCGCAGCCGATCTGCACGAGGCGGGCGCCGCATCCGCTGCGCCGCAGCGCCTCGCAGACGGTGGCGACGGCGACGGTGTTGTGGCGGGTGAGGTCGCGCGCGCCGCCCCGGGTGGCTCCGGCACAGTTGATGACGACTCCGGGGTGGACCGCGTCGAGGAAACGGGTGAGGGCGCCGGGGCTGCCGGTCGCCAGGTCGAAGCGGACGTCGGCGTCGTCGCCACGGCCGAGGGCGGTGAGCTGGACGGCCGGGTCGGCGAGCAGGCGGTCGGCGACGAAGCGGCCGAGGTAGCCGTTGGCTCCGATCAGCAGAACTCTCATCGGGCTGCTCCCGGGGCCGAGGCGTCGGGTCGGGAGGTGATCATGTGGTGGTCTCCTTCGAGAAGGTGCGGTGCGGGTGCGGGTGCCTGCGGCTCCGGGGCCTGGTACCGACGCGGGCCACCGCGCTCGGGCGCGGTCGCGGGTGCGGCTGCTTGTGGCACCGGGCAGGGGGTCCTGTGGCGTGCTGTGCGGGTGAGTGCTGGTGCGGGTCCTGCCGGGGGGCGGGTGTGCGGGGCGGCGGCAATCGGCAGGCGGCGGTCCCTCGCGATCCGGCGGTCATGGCTGTGGTCATGGCTGCGGTCACAGCGGTGGTCATGGCTGAGGTCATGGCTGCTCACCGGGGTGGGCGTGGGCCGACGCTCGGGTCAGCGTGCGCAGCGCGTGGACCAGGAGGGTCAGGGCGCCCAGGCCGCAGATGAGGGTCGGGACGGCGCCCGGCCCCCAGGCGTCGGTGATCGTCTGGACGGGCACGGCCAGGAGGTCGCAGCCGGGGAGGCGGGCCGCGAAGACGGTGGCCAGGGCCGATGCCTGAGAGGCCGCCGCGACCGCGAGGACGGCCTTCGGGGCGTGGGTGAAGCCGTGGACGGCGAGGAGGCGGGCGAGGAACAGGAGGGCACCCAGGGTCAGGGTCTGGGCGTAGGGGGGTGATTCGTCGAGGGCCCGGCCGGCTCCGGCCAGGAGGGCGGTGAGGGCGACGAGGAACAGGGCGAACGTGCCGAGCAGGAGTGGGCGTACGGAGGCGGCGAAGTCCTCCAGCCCTCGGCTGGCGGTCAGTCTGCGGCCGACCCGGACGGCGAAGAGGTGGGCGCTCAAGGCGGCGGGTGCGCAGGCCCAGGCGAGGGCGAGTGCGGGCGCCGTGGCGAGGGGCCAGGGGGAGTTCGCGGTGCCGTCGGGGAGGTTGTCGGGGCCACCGGCCAGGGCCGCGCCGAGCAGCCCGTCGCCGAGGACGGCGTAGGCCACGAGCCAGGCCGTCCAGGCGCCGGTGGCGCTCCGCTGGGTGCGGCCCCTGGTGCCGAGCTGGCCGCGGTCGAGCGCGGCCCGCACCCCGAGGGCCACGGCGAGAACGCCCACGGCGGCGATGGTCAGGCGGGCTCGTCCGTGGGTGAGGTGCAGGCCGACCACCGTGCCCGTGCAGAGGGCGCCGGGAAGGAGGGTGAGCAGTACCTGGCCGGCGCCTGCCTGCGGGGCGTCGCTCGATGTCGGGTTCGAGGGCGTTTCGCCGTCGCGGGGGACGCGGGCGTACATCTCCTCGGCGAGGGAGAAGACGTCACGGTGTCGGAAGCGGGCCGCGGTGCGGTCCGTGACGCCGTGCGCCTCCAGGCCCGCCGCGATCTCCAGGGGGTCCACGGCACGTTCGCACAGTTCGCGGTGACGGTGCATCAGTGCCTTCACCGGGTCCGCGGCGCCTGCTCGGCGGGCGGCGGGGACGGTCGGGCGGGCTCCGGGGGCTTCGACACCGCCGGTGGCCCCGGCGACGGGCCCCGCGACGGCCCCGGCGACGAGCCCGACCCCTGCCTCGGGGGCGGCGTCCGACGCCAGGTCCAGGTCGGCCGACCCGTGCAC
This sequence comes from Streptomyces sp. NPDC006332, assembly GCF_040612855.1. Taxonomy (NCBI): domain Bacteria; kingdom Bacillati; phylum Actinomycetota; class Actinomycetes; order Kitasatosporales; family Streptomycetaceae; genus Streptomyces; species Streptomyces sp. NPDC006332. The sequence continues at coordinate 2,041 of NZ_JBEXRA010000002.1, read as the reverse complement.
GGACCGCTCCCCCGACTCCGTCTCCGTCTCCGTCGCCCCCGCCGTCCCCCCCGACTCCGCCTCCGTCCTGATCGACTTCCGCGACCGCTGCTCACACGGCTCGGCGTCGCTCGGGCTCCCGTGGCGGTCCAACTCACCCAGTCCGCTCATCACGCTCCCTCCCCCGCGGCGATCGGCGCGGTGGCCCGTCCCTGCTGTTCCGCCGCCCAGGCGGGTCCGCCGCGAGCCACCACACGCGCGCCCCGGTCGGTCCAGTAGCCGGGTACGTGGGACTCGGCGGGCGCGGCGAACGGCAAGGGCTCACCGGTCTCGTCGAGGACGACGTGCCGGACCGGGTTGCGCGAGACGATCTCCAGGTAAATGCCGTGAAATGCCGCGATGTTCTGCTCGACGGTGAACAGTTCCAGCGCACGGGCGCGCGCGGCGGCACCCAGGCGCGCACGGCGCTCGGGGTCACGCAGCAGCGCCAGGCACGCGTCGGCGAGCGCCCGCGGATTGCGCGGGGGCACGACCAGCCCGGTGCCGCCGATGACCTCCACGACCGCGCCGACATCGGTGGAGACCGTCGCGCGACCGCAGAACATGGCCTCGATCAGACTGACGGGGAAACCCTCGACCACGCTGGACAGGACGGCCACGCAGCCCGCGGCGTACGCGTCGGCGAGGGTCGGCAGGTCCGGGCCGCCTCGCTCCTCGAAGGAGACCGGATTGTCGCCGACGGCGTGCGGCCCGTCGGCCTCGTCCGGGAAGAGCTGCGCGGCCAGCACCTTGCAGTGCCCGAGATACGCGGCGCCCTCGGGACCCGCGGGGGCGCCGACGATCCGCAGCCGGGCCTTGGGCTCCTCCTTGCGGATCTCAGCGAAGGCGTGCAGCAACGACACCAGGTCCTTGGTCGGCTCCACCCGGCCCACCCAGACGACGGTGTCGGGGTCGGCGCACTCCGACGACTCCCCGACCTCCGTGAAGTCGGAGGCGTCCATGCCCGGGTAGACCGTGCGGAGCTTGTCGCGGTCCGCGCCGCAGCGCTCCTGCCAGCGCCGGGCGTGCGCGTTGCCGGGCGTGACGATCGCGGCCCTGCCGTAGGCCTCGGCGGCGAGCCTGCCGTGGAAGGCGGTGAGCAGGGCCCGTACGCCGGGCGCGGCCTCGGTCGCGGTCAGGTAGTGGGTGCGCAGCCGCACGCCGTACTCGGTCACCAGCAACGGCACCCCGACGAAGTGGCGTGCGAGCAGCCCGGGCAGGGCCGCGGGGCCGCCGGACGCCGCGTGGCACAGGTCGACGGAGCCAAGACCCTCGTCCTCGTACCAGTCGAGCGAGAGGGGGCGCAGGGCACGTTCCAGATGCCCGGCGACGGCGAGCAGTTCGGGTACGCGCGCCTCACGCGCCACGCGAGGCGCGCCGGGCGCGCGACAGGCGCGTTCGAGGGCGCGCACGGCTGCCTCGGAACGGAGTGCTCCCGCCAGTCCGCCGTGCTCGCGGGCGAGTTCGGCGAGCCCGTACAGCCCGCTGGCGAAACGGTCCGCCTCGGTGGCGGACGGCTCCTCGGAAGCCTCAGCCGGGCCCCCGTGACACAACGAGGCCGCCAACTCGCCGTAGCACTCGGCGAACCGCCGGCGTGCGCGCCGTCCGTACACCACCCCGTCGTCCTCCGCGGTCCACAGCGGTGCCGTACGCACCCTGCTGACCTGCGGCGGCAGCGGGACCCAGCCCTCGTCCTCCTGGCGTTCACTGCGACTGAGCGCGTAGATGTCGAACTCGTGCTGCTCAAGCCCGCGCACGAGCCGGTCGCACCAGAGCCTGGCATCACCGCTCACATACGGATAGCCACCCTCCGTAAGCAGTCCGATGCGCACGAGCGCACCCCCGATCTCCCGTATGGAGAGCCGCCGTTGGCCCGGCAGCTCGCAGCGGGACGAACGTATGCGGACAAGGCGGTGGCGCGACGGACTCCCGACTCGACCGTCGGTCTCTTCCAGCACGACCGGGTGCCCTACCTGGGGTGGCCGGTGGCACTGGTGGTCGCCGAGACACCCGAGCAGGCACG